>CAYSPF010000097.1:0-8848 GCA_964432775.1 uncultured Geobacter sp. | reverse complement strand
TTTTTCTTCTGGCAGGAAATCCCGAAAATGTAAACAACGCTACTTTATCTCACACGCAATCTCTTCAACAACGTCACCGAAGAGGTCCATTTCTGGAAGCTTGTCCGCGATGAAAACGGCCAGATCACGAACTGGCGCCTCGTAGATGCCAATCCCCCGGCCCTGGCAACCTGGGGCAGGACCATCGAAGAGATCAAAGGGAAAACCACGGATGAAATATTCGGGCCCGGCGCGTCGGACCACTACATGGGGGTGGTTCGCAAGGTCATCGAGGAAAGCGTTCCGTTTGTCTACGAAGATTACTTTCCCCATCTGGACAAATACTTTCGGTTCACGAGCATTCCCCTGGGAGAGCACTTCATCACAACCGGCTTCGACATCACCGATATCAAAAAATCCCAGAAACTGGCGGAGCAGAACCAGATCCGGCTTGAAATCACGAACAAGGAACTCGAAAGCTTCAGCTACTCCGTCTCCCACGACCTTCGTGCGCCCCTGAGAGCCATTGACGGGTATTCGCAGATCATCCTCCGGAAAAAAGGAGATGATTTTGACGAGCACACCAAACATCACTTCAACCTGATCAGAGACAGCGTAAAGCAGATGGGACAGCTCATCGAAGATCTGCTGGCCCTCTCCCGGGCGGGCAAGGAGGCGTTGACCACATCAGAACTTGATATGGAGAATTTGGTCAGGGAAGCGTGGAAGCAGGTGAAATCCCCCGATCCTGACAAACCAGTAGAATTGAGGATCGGACATTTACCGCCAGGGAGGGGAGACCGGTCGCTCATCAAGCAGGTCTTCATCAATCTCCTTTCCAACGCAGTCAAATTCACCAAAGGCCGGGAAGCTCCGCTTATTGAAGCGGCCGGAAACGAAACAGGGGCGGAGAATGTGTACTACGTCAAAGACAATGGAGCCGGCTTTGACATGCAATACTACGATAAGATATTCGGTGTTTTTCAGCGTCTCCACAGCAGCAGCGATTATGAGGGCACGGGAGTAGGCTTGGCCATCGTCCAACGGATCATCCATCGGCATGGCTGTCGGGTATGGGCGGAGAGCAAAGTTGGCGAAGGCGCTTGTTTCTATTTTACGCTCCCAAGGTCTATCCGCTGATGCACCCATAAGAGAGCCTCGCTGCCGTCGATGATTTTGATAGGTCTATGTCATTTTAATCGGAAATGAATGATGATCACTTTCTTAACCCATATTGCCAATCCTTACCATTCGATGCCGCAATATTTCTTGACAAGCAAAAACGGCGCTCCTATCATTCGGCAGTCCCAACCAATCGAAAACAAAGTCTTATCAAAAGAGTAAATTATCAAAGTCGTTCGTCAGGAAGGAGGCATAACCAATTGAGCGGGAAGAGCAAAACTGTTCGAGCATTAGCCAAAGCTGCCTCATACATATCGGGTTTCGACGAAATATTGTACGGGGGCCTGCCGGAAGGGCGAACCACGCTCCTTGAAGGCGGCCCGGGTACGGGGAAAAGCGTCGTGGGGTTGGAATTCCTCTACCGGGGGGCTCTGGCAGGTGAATCAGGGATTTTCGTCACTTTCGAAGAGCGGGCGGATGCGGTTCGTCGCAATGCCGCCACCCTGGGCTGGGACCTCGAGGAGTTGGAAAAGAAGGACAATCTGGCCATCATCGAGGCCCGATTGGACCCGGAGACTGTGGTTTCGGGAGACTTCAATCTGAAGGCGCTTCTGGCAATCATTGAAGGTCAAGCCAATGCCATCGGCGCAAAACGCATCGTCTTCGACGCCCTGGACATGCTCATCCGGCTTTTTGAAAATCCCGGCCGGGAGCGCAGCGAGATGTACAATCTTAACGAGTGGCTGCTTGACCACAAAATGACCGCCATCCTGACGGTGAAGGCATCCGGGGGCGACAGCATCTTCGACCGGTACGAGTTTCTGGAGTTCATGGCCGACTGCGTCATCAGGCTGATCCAGCGCCCCGGCGATTGGGTGTCGACGCGGGAGCTTCAGGTCATCAAGTACCGCGGCTCCGATTTCGGCCGAAATGCTTATCCTTTTGTCATTCAACAGGACGGCATCAGCATCATTCCCATCTCCGAGTTCGGCCTCCAGCATCAGGCCATGGGCCCTCATGTATCGAGCGGCCATGAACAGATGGACAGTGTGCTGGGTGGCGGCTATCGCCGCGGCTCAACCATTCTGATTGCCGGATCAACGGGGACGGGGAAAACCACCATTGCCAACACCTTTGTCACGGCGGCCTGTGACGGTGGCGAAAAGATACTGTTTCTCGGGTTCGAGGAATCCGAAGAGGCCATTGTAGCGACGATGCTCAGCCCCGGCATTGATCTCCGCCCGGCAATAAAGAAGGGTCTTCTGAAGATGCTGACCGCGATGCCGGAAGCGTTCGGGACGGAAAAACACCTGGTCCGCACTTTCGACATGATCGATGCGTTCAAACCCGACCACGTGATCGTGGACGCCATCTCGTCCTTCGAGCGCATGGGGTCCGAACGCGCTGCTTTTGAGTTCGCCATGCGCCTCAGCAACCGGTGCAAGGATAGAGGCATCACCCTCATCATGACGAATCAAAGTTCAGGGGATGCCGGCGACAGAACGGCAATAAGCGGTATCGGCATTTCTTCCATCATCGATGCTCTCCTGTGGCTCCGTTTTGTCGAGGAAGGAAATGAACTCGCGCGCAAGCTGCTGGTGATCAAGTCGCGCGGCTCGAAGCATTCCAGCCGGTACCATGATTTCCGGATTACCGACCACGGTGTCGAGGTTTATGACAAAGCCGCCGGTGACGCGCCAGAGTCATCGGGGGAGGTCGGGAAATGAAATCCGCCGATAGCGTTGCCCCGGATGCAGAAATGAAGCAGATATATATGCTGAAACTGTATGTTGCCGGCGATGAACAGAACTCACTGCTTGCCAAAGACAACCTCACGCGTATCTGTGACGAATATCTCAAAGACCGGTGTAGGATCGAGGAAGTCGATGTCTTGACCGACTTTGTCGCTGCCCTGAAAGACAGGGTATTCGTTACCCCCACGCTCGTTCTTGCGGCACCCGAACCGAGGGCAACGATAATTGGCAATCTTGCTGATAAAGAAAGGGTGATCTCCGCCCTCCGCCTGAGGTCTGAACATGGCACATAAACCAAGTTATGAAGAGCTTGCTGCGAAACTTGCTGAACTCGAGGAAATCATCAGGGCTCTTCGCAACCAGGAAGTAGATGCCATTGTCGGCACCAAAAACATTCTCATGCTTCGGCTCAAGGAAGCCGAAGAGGAGTTGAGGAAAAGCAAGGAACAAGCGGAGAGCCAAGCTGCGCAATTGAAAGCGACCTTGGATGCCGCTCCTGCAATCATATGGACCGCTTTTGACCGCGACTGCCGGAATATCACAGGAAATCGGGCGGCACACGATTTCTCGCGCGTGAAGGAGGGGATCAACCTGTCCAAGAGCGGCCCGAAACCTGAACTCTTGGCAAATTACCGTGTTTTCCGTGACGGCGTGGAGGTTCAACCACTAGATATGCCGATCCAGGTTGTGGCTCGCACCGGTCAGAAAATTCTGGATTGCGCTCTCGATTTCCACTTTGCTGACGGTAGTATTCGTTCCATTATGGGCAACGTGATTCCCGTGATGGATGCCTGCGGGTGCCCAGCGGGCGCTATCGCTGCCTTCCTGGACACCACGGATCGCAAACGGGTGGAAATGGCCTTGAAGGAAAAGGCGCAGCAACTGGAAGATGCCAATAAGGAACTGGAGAGCTTCAGTTACTCCGTCTCCCATGACCTCAGGGCCCCTCTTCGGGCCATTGACGGCTATTCCCGGATGCTTGTGAAGAAATATGGAAGCACGCTCGATGAAGATGCCGCGCGAATGATCAACGTCATCCGCAGCAACACTGAAAAAATGAGCTTCCTTATTGATGACCTGCTTTCCTTTTCAAGGGTGCTCAGAAATAAGATGAGCCTCGCGACAATCGATATGGAAGCGCTTGCCGGCGAAGTATGGCAAGACATACGAGCGCAAAATCCGGAACGAGAACTCGAAGTCCGGATCGCTAGACTCTTGCCCGGACTGGGGGACAGACATCTCATCAAACAAGTGCTTTTCAATGTTTTCTCCAATGCCGTCAAGTTCACCACGAAAAGAAAGCCAGCCGTCATCGAACTCGACAGTCATTGCGAGTCAGACAACATCGTCTACTGTTTGAAGGATAACGGTGTCGGATTCGATATGGCTTATTATGGCAAACTGTTTGGCGTCTTTCAGCGGCTCCATAGCGAGGAGTACGAGGGAACGGGCGTAGGACTGTCGATCGTCCAGCGCATCATCAACCGCCATGGCGGCCGGGTCTGGGCGGAAAGTGAACCGGACAAAGGGGCGACCTTCTATTTCACACTTCCGAGACCTCACAAGGATGATGTTTTTACCGATACATCTCTTTCAAAACTGTAATTCGTGACATTTTATTGAGTTCTATACGTATAGCAAGTACTGTTGTTCAGTTTTACTGATCCGGCCAGTCCACTGAATAGGGGATGAAAGGGGCAATTCTCGGAGGGTGATTTTTCCGATGATCGGGGAAATCCCCTTCTGACCGCCGAGAGATGGCTATTGTTAAGTGCCGAGATGCAGGAGTGAATCCCCTTGACATTCATGACCAGTCTTCTTACTAGATCCAATGCAGTGTGCTCTTGCTGCAGCATTGAAACTTATTAACCAACCGGGCTACTTTGCGGGGAGACCGAGGTCATGAAGAAGCGATCCGTAACCGGCAACAGACCTGAGGCGCCTGCTAAGAGCGCCCCGATGATAGCGCCCGTTTCGAAAGGCGGCGGTCGTTACACAGGCGCCGTTTTTCCCGTTGTCGGCATCGGCGCCTCCGCCGGCGGCCTTGAGGCGCTGGAAGTGTTCCTTCGCAGCGTTCCCGCGGGAAGCGGCATCGCCTTCGTGATCGTCCAACACCTCGATCCGACGCACAAGGGGATTATGGTGGAGCTGCTCCAACGCGCCACCGCCATGACAGTCGTCCAGGTCAGGGACCGCATGAAGGTCGAGCCGGACTGGGTCTACGTGATCCCTCCGAACCGGGACATGTCCATCCTCCACGGGGGCTTGCACCTGCTCGATCCCGTGGCGCCCCGGGGGCTCCGCCTGCCGATCGATTTCTTCTTCCGTTCCCTGGCAGATGACCGAAAGGATCGGAGCATCGGCGTTATCCTCTCAGGAATGGGTTCCGACGGGACGCTGGGCCTTCGGGCGATCAAGGAACATGCCGGGGCGGTCTTCGTGCAGGCGCCGGGCTCGGCCAAGTTTGACGGCATGCCCAGGAGCGCCATCGACGCCGGACTGGCCGATGTCATCGCGCCGGCCGAGGAGCTGCCCGGGAGGATCATCAGTTATCTCAGCAACCCCCGCCTTATCACGCGGCCCGGGCAGCGCCTGGAGGAGCAAACGGAGAGCGGTCTGGAGAAGGTCTTTATCCTCCTGCGGACGCGGACGGGCCATGATTTCTCGCTGTACAAGAAGAGCACGGTCTACCGGCGCATCGAGCGGCGCATGAGCCTCCACCAGATCGACCGGATCGCGACCTACGTCAAGTTTCTCCAGGAGAATCCCCAGGAGACAGAGCTCCTGTTCAGGGAGCTTCTGATCGGCGTCACGAGCTTTTTCCGCGATTCGGCGGTCTGGGATCAACTCAGAAACGACATCATCCCGTCGCTCCTGGCGGCACACCGCGCCGGCAGAGTCATCAGGTCCTGGGTACCCGGCTGCTCCACGGGCGAGGAGGCCTATTCCCTGGCTATCGTTTTCAAGGAGGCCCTGCAGAAGGCAAATCCGGGCGCAAATGTTTCACTCCAAATCTTCGCCACCGATTTGGACGGAGATGCCATCGAAAAAGCCCGGGCAGGGGTCTATCCGGCCAACATCACGGCCGATGTCTCTCCGGAGCGCCTGCGGCGGTTCTTCGTTCAGGAGGAACGCGGGTACCGTATGGGCAAGGAGATCCGCGAGATGGTGGTCTTCGCCCCGCAGAACATCATCATGGATCCTCCCTTCACGAAGCTCGACATCCTGATCTGCCGGAACCTCCTGATCTACCTGACCGCGGAGCTCCAGAAGAAACTCATCCCGCTTTTTCATCACATCCTCAATCCCGGCGGCATCCTGTTCCTGGGAAGTGCCGAGACGATCGGTCCGTTCGGCAATCTCTTCGCTCTCGCGGACGGCAAGTCGAGGATTTACCGCCGGCTCGATATCGCGGCAGGAGCCATCCCGATCGACTTTCCTTCCTCATTCACATCTGCGATGCCGGAACAGACTGCGCCGGTCCCGGCACAGAGGCAGACAGCCAATCTCCAGTCCCTGGTCGATCAGCTGATGCTGGCCGGTTATGCGCCGGCGGCCGTCCTGACGAGCGATAAGGGGGATATCCTCTATATCAGCGGTCGGACGGGAAAATACCTCGAGCCGGCGGCCGGGAAGGCGAACTGGAACATCTTCGCCATGGCCCGCGAAGGGCTTCGCTACGAACTCGACGGCGCGTTTCGAAAGGCGCTGACTCGGCAGAGCGCCATTGTCCTGAAGGGGCTTTCTCTGCGGACCGACGGCCGCGACCAGGCGGTGGACGTCACCATTCAGCCGCTTGCGGAGCCGCGAGAGCTCAAGGGGATGGTTCTGATCGTCTTTGCGGATGCCGCTGCGCCGCCCGAAAGGGCGACGAAGCGGGCATCGGGGCGGACCAGCCCTCGCAGCGAGCGGCTGGCGCAGCTGGAGGAGGAACTCCGGAAGGCACGCGAGGAGCTGCAGAACACCCGCGAAGAGATGCAGACTTCCCAGGAGGAGCTCAAATCGGCCAACGAGGAGCTGCAATCCACCAACGAGGAACTCCAGAGCACCAACGAGGAACTGACCACCTCCAAGGAGGAGATGCAGTCGATGAACGAAGAGCTCCAGACGGTCAACCAGGAGCTGCAGTCCAAGGTGACCGATCTTTCCCGGGCCAACAATGACATGAAGAACCTCCTGGACAGCACCGACATCGCCACGCTGTTTCTGGACGACGACCTCAATGTGCGCCGCTTCACGAACCAGATGTCGAAAATCATCAAACTCATTCCCGGAGATGCGGGGCGGCCGATCACGGATATCGCGTCCGCGCTGGACTATCCGGAACTCCCCGGGGATGTGCGGGAGGTCATGAAGACGCTGGTCTTCAAGGAAAGAATGGTCTCCGGCTCCAGCGGACGCTGGTTTTTGGTGCGGATCATGCCCTACCGGACCCTCGAGAACCGCATCGACGGCGTCGTGATCACCTTTACGGACGTCACCGTTTCCAAGACTCTGGAGATGGAGCTGCGCAAGACGCAGGCCGGGCTGGAAAGACGCGTGGCCAACAGGGCAGGGGTGTCGGACAAGACCCGCAAGGATCTCCGGAAGAAGATCGGTGGGAAAAAACGGACAGGAGAGGGCGCCTGATTTACGGGGCGTCGATGCGAAGGATGAATAGACCCATGGGACGAGGACAGGGCAGCAAGAAAACAGATGTTACTGAGTTGCGCCGCCGGGCGGAAGCGCGTCTGGCTGAGAAGCGGAAAAACAATGGGGCGGAAGACCCGGTACAAGCGGCTGAGGTGCAGCGTCTCGTTCAGGAACTGCAAATCCACCAGATCGAGCTGGAGATGCAAAATGAGGAGCTCACGCAGGCGCGTGATGAGGCCGAGGCGGAACGGGAACGTTACCTGGATCTTTATGACTTCGCCCCTCTGGGCTACTTCACCCTGGACAGTGGCGGGGTCATCCTTCAGGCGAACCTCACCGGGGCCTTGCTACTTGGCGTGGAACGTTTACGGCTGCTGAACCGTCGTTTTGCGGATTTCGTCTCCGAGAGCGATGTCCCCGCCTTCACTGTCTTTCTCAAAAAGGTATTCGAGGGTAGCAAAGAGAGCTGCGATGTTTCCATGGACAAAGGGCAGCGCCAACGTTTCTGTGCCCACATCGAGGCAACCTCATCCGAGGACGGGCGCGAATGCCGGGTTGCAGTCTTTGACATCACCGAACGCAAAAAAGCGATGGATGATGTGCGGGAGCTCCATGAGAAGCTGGATCAACAGAATGCCGAACACATTGCAGAGCTGGAAACAGCCAACAAGAATCTGGAGTCGTTTGGTTATTCAATCTCCCATGATCTGCAGGCCCCGCTTCGGGCGATTGACGGTTATGCACGCACGATCCTGCGGAGGTCGGGCGACAAGTTTGACGAGGATACCAGGAGGCGATTTGAAGTCATCCGAGACAACATTCAAAAGATGGGAAGGCTGATCGATGCCCTTCTGGTCTTCTCCCACTTGGGAAATCAGCATCTTTCCTCCATTGAGGTGGACATGGATGCTGTCGTAGAGGAAGTTTGGAAGGACCTAAGGGCTAGCCACCCCGACAAGGCCATAACCCTGCGCAGCGAGGGTCTGCCGCCGGCAATAGCAGACAAGGAGCTTATCGTACAGGTTGTCCGTAATATTCTTTCCAACGCGGTCAAGTATGCCGCATCCAGGGACGAGGTCATCGTGGGGGTGTCCGCATATACCAAAGACAACGAGAACGTGTACTTCGTAAAAGACAACGGCGTCGGCTTTGACATGGCCTATTACGGGAAGATGTTCGGATTATTCCAGCGTCTCCATTCTGAAGAGGAGTATGCGGGCACCGGCGTGGGACTTGCCATCGCCCACCGGATTATCACCAAGCACGGCGGCCGGATCTGGGCGGAGAGCAAGGTTGACGAAGGATCATGTGTAAGAAAATCGAGCGTTGTTTACAGTTTTTCGGGATAAAAGTATTGGATC
>CAYSPF010000096.1:0-9020 GCA_964432775.1 uncultured Geobacter sp. | reverse complement strand
TTTCCGGAATGCGGTGCTCGCCCATGCGAACCTGAAGGATGCCCGATTGAGCAATGCCGACCTGGAGGGCGCCAATCTGGGCGGCGCGGGATTCACGAATGCCCGGGTCCGTGACGTCAATCTCCGCGGGGCAATCCTGGCGAAGGCGGATTTGACGGGAGCCGATTTCACGGGTGCACAACTCCATGAAACGGACCTGTCCGGCGTCGTGTTCAACGATACCGACTTTTCGCGCGTCAGGGCGAGTTCCCTGAATTTTCTGGAAAGTGATCTGCGGGGTCTCCGTCTGCCGGAGGCTCACCTGGAAAAATGCACTTTTCTCAAGGTTGATGTCTCGGGTGTCGATTTCAGCGGGGCGACTCTCGCCATGGTGGTATTCCTGGAGGTTCAGGGCAGGGCTTCCCGCTTCCGGAATGGGGATCTGACGAAAGTCTGTTTTGTCCAGCAGTGCGACTTCGAATCGGCCGACTTTTCCGGAGCATGTCTGCGTTCGGCAAACCTGCGGGGCTCCCGCCTCACCGGCTGTGATTTCAGCGAGGCACGGCTGGACGGCGCCGATCTCAGCGAATGCGTACTGCGGAATGCACGGCTGTACCGGGCCGTTGCCCGTGACGCCCGCTTTGTAAAAGCCGATCTGAACGGCGCCGTGCTGACCTCCATGAATGCCATGAACGCCTTGTTCCAGCGCGCCGACATCCGTGGAGCGGATCTGCGGGGCGCCAACCTCTTCCAGGCTGATTTCGCCAGGGTTCATGCGGACAGCCGCACCCTGCTCGACAATGCGCTCATGAAAAAGGTGCGTATCTATCCCCGTCGGATAGCGCAACCGGAATGAAATCGGAAAAGCTCACGTCCAGCCTCCGCGTGCATGACTCAGAGGATGGGACGCAGGAGCATCAACAGTCTCCCCGGTGCGCGAAAGGGTAACTCTCCATGGAACGCGACGAACTCGTTGAACTCGTCAGGCAGGGCGACACAGTCTCCAAATGTGATCTTTCCGGCGGAGATCTTTCCGGCGCGGATCTGTCGGGAGGAGTGTTCGAAGAGGTGAATTTTTACGGCGCCCGCCTCGATGCGGCCTGTTTTCGCGAATCGATCCTCGTCGGATGCTGTTTTGACCGGGCGATCCTCTCTTCCGCAGATTTTCACCTGGTAAGCGCGAACAAATGCTCGTTTCAAGGGGCGGACCTGTCCCGGTCACGACTGATGGCGACGCAGTTCAGTTTCTGCGACCTCTCCGAAGCCGATCTTTCGGGGGCGGACCTGCGCATGGCGGCCCTTGCCCAGTGCCGGCTCTCCGCCACGCGTTTTTGCGGAGCGGTTCTGGAGCGCGCGGCTTTCCTTGATGTCGAGACACCCGGCATCGATTTCTCGGGGACGCCGCTCAGACAGGCGGTACTGCTCAAGGCCGATCTGACCACTGCCCGGCTCGAAGGGTGCAGCTTTCACGGAGTGGTTCTCAGCGAGTCCAACCTGTCGGGGCTCAGTCTGCGGGGGAAGGATTTCACCCTCACCCAGTTTATGGACGCAGACCTTTCCGGCTGCGATCTCAGCGGCGCCACTCTCACCAAGTGCAACTTCAAGGGCGCGAACCTTGAGCAGGCGCGCCTCGACGGCGCGATTGCCGACAACACACTGTTTGTTGAAGCCAGGCTCGGCGGGGCGAGTTTTCAGAAGGCGCGGCTCCACCAGTCCATCCTGATCGATGCCGACTTGGCGCGTACCGATTTCTCAGGAGCGGCCATGCAGCAGTGCATCCTGACCCGGGCGAACGGGACCGCGGCGCGTTTTGTCAATGCCGACCTGACCTATGCGGACTTCTCCCATGCAAATCTGACGGAGGCAAACCTCTCGGGCGCCACCCTGTTTCGCACCAAACTGCATGGAATCAAGGACGCGCGGGCCATTCTGCCGGATCGGACGCTTGCGCTGGAAGTAGACCCGGATCTGGCGGAGGCCGAGAACTGGCGGCCGACCTACTGATCATCATTTCAAGGGTATACAGGGAAGGAATTACTATGAATCGAGCGGTGAAGCAGCTGATACGGGAAAATCATCAGATACAGGCTGACGGCAGCGTCGTTGCGTGCGGCGCAGACGGCATCAGGGTCGACACACGGTACGGTGAGTTTTCTGCCCGTCGCGCCGTGAGTTGCCTGGTTGAGCCCATACCGGGAGATCGCGTCCTGGTCGCGGGCGATTTCAACGATGAACTGTTTGTGATCGCGGTGCTGGAGCGAACGGACACGTCGCCGATCCGTATCACTCTTGACGGGGATCTTTCCCTCGGGCTTCCAAGCGGACGATTCAGCGTCGCGGCTGCCAACGGCATCGATCTCGTTTCCGGCGGCGACATGGCGATCACTTCAAGCGAACTTGCGGTCAGGGCGTCGCGGGGCACTTTTTTCCTGGACAAGCTCTCCTTTCTCGGCCGTCGGCTCTTCGCCGAGATTGAAGGGATCAGGATTCTGGGCGGCTTTTTAGATACGGTGATGGAGCGCGCTGTCTCCAGGGTCAAGCGAAGTTACCGGACAGTGGAAGAGATTGACCAGGTTCGCAGCGGCGGGATCGATTATCGGGCCGAGAAAAACTTGAGCCTGCGCGGACAAAACGCCCTGGTAACGGCGGATGAACTGGTCAAGGTAGACGGAGATCAGATTCACCTCGGCTAAAAAGGAGGCTTCATGTACGCGAATACGCAAATGATGGGGATGGATACGGGGTTCCCTGACGTCTGCCTGACCCCGACACCGGCAGGGCCGGTGCCGATCCCCTATCCGAATATCACCTCCGGGCCCATGGGGGTCCCGGCGGTCTACAACGTGCTGTTCATGGGAACTCCGGCCCATAACATGAGCACGACCATTCCCCTCACAAACGGCGACAACGCCGGGGTGAACATGGGGGTTGCGGCGGGCACCGTAATGGGGCCTTCCCGGCACTTGACCGGGGCGTTCACCGTGCTGGTGGGAGGGATGCCCGCCACGCGGCTTACCAGTTCCTCATTGCAGAATTCCACGAACTGTCCGGGCGTGCGGGTGGTGCCCAGCCAGACCAAGGTCCTGTTGCTTGCGCCGTGAGTCCGCTGTTGTTCATTTCCACTGAAAGGAGCGTATCATGCACAACTATCCAAAACCGCCTTTCCGTAATGGAGGGAGAATCGGCAACGGCTATTCGTCTTCACACCGTGCCAAGGATATAAACCCGCGTCTCGATGATTCGGGGGATGTGCTGGCCATTGAGGCAGGGGTTGTGACCGACTACCAATCGGGGCAGGCGCCGGGCGATGACTCGCCGAACATGGTAATCATACGCAGTTCGGACGGCGCCCTGACCGTGTACGCCCACGTGGATCCCGGCGTGTATACCGGAGCGTCGGTATCGCGGGGTGACGGCATCGGCAGGGTTGACATGTCCGGTGTAAGTTCGGGCTTGCATGTGCATCTTTCACGATTACCGGCCGGCGATGGAACGGTTGCCGATGTGGAGGACCGTGAGCCGACCGAGGGAGTTAATTACACCATATCTCTTAACGCCTGGTAATCGGGTCGGGCAGCGGAAGAAGGAACAATGGTCCCTCTTGACAGCGAATCTACATCCACCGAACCGCCGAAGTTCGCGGGGACCGTCCTGGCGCGGGTCACCAGGGGCCGGGCAGCGGAAGGCGAAAAGCGCTTTCCCGGTACCTTCTGCATCGGCCGGAGCAGCGAGTGCGATCTCCAGATAACAGAGGGCTGCGTCAGCCGTGTTCACCTGCAGGTTGCCTTTGACGGAAAACAGTGGTGGCTGCGGGATCTGGGAAGCGCAAACGGAACGTTCCTGGCAGGAGAAAGGATACGGGAAGCGCCGCTCGCGGACAGCGCGGAGGTCGAGCTGGGAAAGGGCGGCGCTTTCGTTTCCCTGACACTGGAAAGGGAGGAGCTTTCCCCTGTCCGGGAGGTTCCTCCTCCGACCAGGGAGTTCGACACCGAGACGCAGATCATCCGGCACTATTTCGACAAGAAGTCGACGGAAGCCGTCGGCGAACAGACCATGATGTTCCGGCGCGCCTTCCAGCGCGTGGAGAAGAAAAAGTCCCGAAAGTACCACTACATTATCGGGGTTGTCCTGATCCTTCTGCTGGCCGCCGGCGGGGTCATCGGCTGGCAGATGCACAAGCTTTCAAAACTGCGGACGACGGCGGCGAACATCTTCTACACCACCAAGTCCCTGGAGCTGCAGATTGCGAAACTGGAGGAGATCGTACTCCTCCATGCCGATCCGGCCCAGGTTGCGGAGTTGAAGTCCAAGCGGTTGAAGCTCAGGGAGATGGAGAAGGAGTACGACAGTTTCGTCAAGGATATCGGTGTCTACCGGAAGGCGCCCGAGGACGAGCAGGTGATGCTGCGGGTCGCCAGGGTATTCGGTGAATGCGAGGTCAACGTTCCCAAAGGGTTTGCCGACGAGGTGCGGAGATACATCCGCATGTGGAAGAGTACGGATCGGCTGCAACGCTCTCTGCAGCGGGCGCGCTCCAAGGGATACGAGCGGCTGATTCCGCGGGTGATGATCGACAACGATCTGCCGTCCCAGTTTTATTTCCTGGCATTGCAGGAGAGCAATTTCGATGAACGCGCCGTGGGCCCGGTTACCCGCTACGGGCACGCCAAAGGGATGTGGCAGTTCATTCCCCAGACCGCGAGCCGCTATGGCCTTCAGGTCGGACCGTTGCAGGACCAGGGGCTTTATGACCCGCAGGATGAGCGGTTCGATGCCGTGAAGTCCACCATGGCGGCCATGAAATACATCCGGGACCTGAACAATACCGAGGGGCAGGCGTCGGGTCTTCTGGCCATGGCTTCCTACAACTGGGGCGAGAACAACATTCGGCAGATCATCGCCCGGATGCCGGAAAACCCGCGGGAGAGAAACTTCTGGCGTCTCCTTTCCTACAAGGATATCCCCCGGGAAACCTATGACTATGTTTTTTCAATCTTCTCAGCGGCGGTTATCTGCGAGAACCCGCGGCTGTTCGGCGTAACCGCGGCGTGTCCTTCACTGCCGCAGCAGGGAAAATGAAGCGAAAGGGCATGATGAAACCATGAACTACTTTCCCGTCCCCCATGGCAGCCACCAGCAGTGCCTGGCCCTGCGCACGGTGCTGTCTTCAGCCGGATTCACTCCGCAGGGTATCCTCGACACCATCGGCGTCACCGACTCCGCCTCCATCCGAGAGAGCGATACCCTGCTCCTGATGCGGCGCACCAGGGGCGGGAACCCCCTGGAAACCCTGATTCGGCTGTTTCTCATGGAGATGCCTGTTGACGCCGGTGACCTGCGTCGGGCCGTAGCGCCCATGACCGTGGAGGAGTGGGTGAACATGGGGTTGGTCCGGATTGCCGGCGGATCGGCCGCGGCGCGATTCAGGCTCTCCCCCTGGCAGGATATGGTGATTGCCTCCGACCGTCCGGGACGGCTCCTTTCGGCGGAAGGGCACGACTACGTGATGGGGATTGGCGGCAGCTCCATGACCCTTGCCAACATCACCGTGCGTCGACATTCCCGCCTGACCCTGGATCTGGGAGCGGGATGCGGTTTTCAGGCATTCCTCGCGTTACGGCACAGCGACCGCGTCACGGCCGTGGACCGCAATCCCCGCGCTACCGAGTTCGCCGAATTCAACGCCCGGCTGAACGGCTTCGACAATCTGGAATGCCGGGAGGGGGACCTGTTCGGCCCGGTCGAGGGGATGACCTTCGATCTCATCGTATCCAATCCACCGTTCGTCATCTCGCCGGAGACTCGCTACGTCTACCGGGACAGTGGGATGGCCGGTGACGAGGTCTGCCGGAGAATCGTCCGGGAGGCGCCCGCTTTCCTTAACGAAGGGGGCTTCTGCCAGATCCTCTGCAACTGGGCGGAATACGTCGATCAAGACTGGCGCGAGCGCCTCAGGGGTTGGTGCGAGGCCTCCGGCTGCGATGTCTGGGTGATGCGCAACCAGTCGCGGGATACGGCCACCTATGCCGCCACCTGGCTGCGGCACACGGAGCGGCTTGAGACGGAGAACCTGCCGGAGCGCTTCGACGAGTGGCTTGCCTACTACGAAAAGAGCGGCATCGAACGTGTCGGGGGCGGGGTGATTACTTTGCGGCGACGCAGCGGCGCACGGAACTGGTTCCGGGCCGACGACGGTTTCGAGACCATGCTGGGGCCCTGCGGCGACAAGGTTGTACAGGGGTTCGCGGCCAGGGACTTCCTGGAAGGGGTGACGGACGACGGGGCGCTGCTGGGCACGGCTCCGCGGCTCTGTCCCGATGTCCGGCTGGTGAAGCAGTTGATGCCCCTTCAGGGGGAATGGATCGCGGAGGCGCACCAGATCCACCTGTCACGGGGACTTGCCGGCAAGGGTGATGTCGACCCGTACGTGGAGCGGTTTCTCATCGGCTGTGACGGTACCCGGACCCTGGAGAGCCTGGTGGGGGAGATGGCGCTCTCTCTTTCCGTGGAACCGGATCGGATACGAACGTCGGTATGCGACATGGCGCGCCGTATGCTGGAACGGGGTGTCCTTCTGCCGCCGGGAGAGAGCATATAAGATGGAGGTGTGCGCTGAGCGCGGTGAATTATTCCAAATTGCCGTCAATGGGATACACTGTAGATATGGCCGGTGGTCGCGCGTGTCGCGCCGAAACGGCGATCCCACACTCAAGGGTTGCAACGGCTTGTAATACAATTTATTGAACGGGACGGCAGAGTGAACTACGGAAGATACGAGATAATCAGGGAGGTGGGGCGAGGCTCCATGGGGGTGGTGTATGAGGCCCGTGATCCGCGGATTGACCGGGTGGTGGCCCTCAAGGTGCTGCGGCAGGACCGTGTCTCCACCGACACCTTTGTCAAGAGGTTCCTCAAGGAGGCGAAGGTCATCGGGCGTCTTTCCCATCCCCATATCGTGACGATCCATGATGTGGGCGAGGACCAGGGAAATATCTACATCGCCATGGAGTTCCTGGAGGGGAGTTCCTTTTCCGACATCATCCGGGAACGCCGCCTTTCCATAAAGGAAATCGTGGAGTTCGGCGTCCAGATAGCAGAGACCCTCGATTATGCCCACCGGAAAGGGGTGGTGCATCGGGATATCAAGCCGAGCAACATCATTGTCCAGCAGGACGGCTGGACCAAGGTCACCGATTTCGGCATCGCGCACCTGGATGACGCATCGGGGACGCTGCAGACCCAGACCGGCGAGATTATGGGTACGCCTGCCTATATGTCGCCCGAACAGGTTATGGGAAAGCCGGTGGACGGACGTTCCGACCTGTTTTCCCTGGGCGTGATTCTCTACGAGTTGTGTACGGGCGCGAGACCGTTCGGCGGAGAAGGGAAAAACCTGCCGACGGTGTTCAACGAGATCATACAGGCCGCGCCGGCTGAGCCGGACCCGACAACGGGTATCCCGTCGGAGCTCTCGCGGGTGATCATGAAGTCCCTGCGGAAGGAGCCGGAGCAGCGTTACCAGGCAGGCAGAGAGATGGCCGAGGCCCTGAAGGCGGCCCTCCAGGGGGATGTCCCGGCTGGTGAGTCGGCAGCTCCCGTGGTAATCCCGCCGGTCGCACCCGCGCCCGTGTCGCAGGCAAATAAAAAAAGCCGAATCGTGCCGTTGCTTGCCGTCACGGCCGTCGTGATTCTTCTGGGAGGAGTCTCTGCTGCCTGGTATCAGGGATGGATATCGCTGCCGTCCCTGCCGTTTCTGAAGGGTGACACAACCACGACGGTCGTAAAGACGGAGCCGTCTCTTCCGCCGCAGGGTCAGGAGACGCAACCGAAGAGACCCGAACCGGTATTCACGCCTGATACCTCGTCGCGTGGAAAGGAAACGCCTCCGGCGGAAAAGGTGGAAGACGTCACGCCCCCTCCAGCGGCTCGCGAGCCTGAACCGGAAAAGACCGAACCGGCGCGTGCAGCGGCGACACTCAGGATCCTGTCCAATCCCGGGGGGGCGCGGGTCTTTGTGGACGGGGCACTGAAGGGGACGACCCCGTTGAACCTCCCGGTTCATCTCGGGGCGCACCGGGTCCGGCTTTCTCTGTCCGGGTACCGTGATGCGATGCGGCAGGTATCCGCGAAAAAGGCTATTCAGTATCCACTCCGTTTTGCCCTGAAGCACCTCGCCCGGAAACCGGCAGGCAAGGAACCACAGGGGCCTCGGCTGGTGGAACCGAAACCGCCGGGCCCGGGTCCGGTGGGACCGAAACCGTCGAGGCAGTCCGATGAGTGGATTATCAAACCGCTGCAGGATCGACCGAAATGATTGAAGCCCTCCAGGGAGGTGGCGCCATGAAAAAGATTCTCGTATACCTGCTCAGTTGTTCCCTTCTTCTGCAGACGGCCTGTTCCATGAGCGGCATGCAGATTGGCGCCCTTACGGGCGCCGGTGTCGGCGGCGTTGTCGGCGGTCTGGTGGATACCAGGAGTCCCCTGCGGGGCGCCCTGATAGGCGCGGCCGTCGGCGCCTTGGCCGGTCTGGCCATCGGCTACTACGTGGATACACAGACAAGGACCGCCGCCGAAACCGCACGGCAGTATCATTATGAGCCGTCTCAGGGAACCATGGTGCAGATAGAAGACGTGAGGATGGAGCCGTCGACTGTCAGGCCGGGCGCTTCCACGAAGCTGGTGATGGATTACGCTCTCCTGGACAGAAACCCGGATCGGAGGTTCCAGGTACGGGAAAAAAGAATCATCAAGAGCAACAACAGGTCGCTGAAGGAGATCGGACCGGCCGTGAAGAGCCGTAGCGCCGGCACCTACACCACCGAGCAGGAGGTGGTATTCCCCTCGAATCTTCCCGAAGGGGCCTATGCGCTTCGCGGCCAGGTGGAAGCGGACGGCAGAAGCAGTTCCAAAGAATCCCTTTTCCAGGTGGTGAGGCTTCCTGGTTCACCGGAGAGGTACGCGTTTCTTCGCATTCCCGAAACCGTCCACCATCAGGCGATCCCATGAAAAGGGTATTCTGCGGAAAGACGGATGTCGGTCTG
>CAYSPF010000095.1:0-9092 GCA_964432775.1 uncultured Geobacter sp. | reverse complement strand
AGCATTATAGGTTGAACAAGTGATTGTATCCTGACAGCCTAAGAGACCTTTGTCCTTGACCTAAGTCAAACCCCCTGGGGGTCATCGGGGTCTTTATGCCGTTGACGGCCCGGCCCTTCTATGCACCCTTCTATGCACCGTTGTGTAATGTTCCCTGTCCGGGTATAGTGGCATTGTGAAACATTTCCCATGGAGCGCCAATACACCGGAAAAGGAGACACTCATGACCCGAGACTTCAATGAGCAGGACAAAAAGAAGAAGAAAGCGCGCATCCGGTTGCCGGAAAATCCCGCCAATCTTCCCCAAGAGACTCTAGGACGGTTGGAAGCGGCCGTTACCGCCTCGCTCCGGGAGGGCTACCTGCCCTGTCCGGCGGCCTGGCGGATCGCCAAAGACTTCGATATTCCCCGGATTGCCGTCGGGGCGGTCATGGACAAACGAGGCGTGCGCGTCACGGACTGTCAAATCGGTTTTTTCAAGGTGGAAAAGACCCCCTATGGAGGCGATGCCCCGCAGCAACCCTCGCCGGAACTGGCCGCCGGGCTGAGGGAACTGGATGGGGCCGGAAACCTGACCTGTGCGGAGGTCTTCGCCCTGGCCCGTCGCCTCGATACCACCCCGCTCTGGGTGTCGGAGGCGGCCAATATCCTGGGGCTGAAGATCCGCAGCTGCCAGCTCGGCTGCTTTTAAACCCTTTCCGCGCAGCGTGTCTCCGGGGAAAGGCCCTTGGGCCTTCCCCCGGAGGTGTGTTGTTGTTTACGCCTATTCTCCCTTCATCATCGCCGCGATGTCGTCCTGCACCGTGCCGATCGGCTTGATGGCGAACTTCTCCACCAGGACCTTGGCGACGGCGGGCGACAGGAAGGCCGGCAGGGTCGGACCGAGGCGGATCCCCTTCACCCCCAGGAACAGCAGGGCCAGCAGCACGGCCACCGCCTTCTGTTCGTACCAGGCGATGTCGTAGGAGACGGGCAGCTCGTTGATGTCCTTCAGCCCGAAGGCCTCCTTGAGCGTCAGGGCGATCACCGCCAGGGAGTAGGAGTCGTTGCACTGGCCTGCGTCGAGCACCCGGGGGATGCCGCCGATATCGCCCAGGGCCAGCTTGTTGTACCGATACTTGGCGCAACCCGCCGTGAGGATCACCGTATCCTTGGGCAGGTTCTCGGCCACCTCGGTGAAGTAGCCGCGCGATTTCATCCGGCCGTCGCAGCCGGCCATTACCACAAAGCGCTTGATGGCGCCGGACTTCACCGCCGCGATCACCTTGTCGGCCAGGGCCAGGACCTGATGGTGGGCGAAGCCGCCCACGATCTTGCCGGTCTCGATCTCCTGCGGGGGCGGGCAGGTCTTGGCCAGGGCCACCAGGGCAGAGAAATCCTTGCTGCCCCCTGTCGGCCGGGGGGCGATGTGTTTGGCGCCGGGGTAGCTGACCACCCCGGTGGTGAAGAGGCGGCCCAGATAGGTGCTCTCCTTCTTGAGAGGCACCAGGCAGTTGGTGGTCAGCAGGATCGGGCCGTTGAAAGACTCGAATTCCTGGTTCTGATGCCACCAGGAGCCCCCGTAATTGCCCGCAAAATGGGCGTATTTCTTGAAAGCGGGATAGTAGTGCGCCGGGAGCATCTCGCCGTGGGTGTAGACATCCACGCCCGTGCCTTCGGTCTGCTGGAGCAGCTCTTCCATATCCTTCAAGTCATGGCCCGAGATCAGGATGCCGGGATTGCTGCGCACCCCGATATTGACCTCCGTGATTTCGGGATGACCGTAGGCCGCCGTGTTGGCCGCATCGAGAAGGGCCATGGTGTTGACCGAGGTCTCCCCGGCCTTCATCACCAGCCCGATCATGTCGTCCACCGAAAGGTTCTTGGTGGTCGAGGCCAGGGCCTCCATGATGAAGCCGTAGATCTCCTCCTTTTCCTGGCCCAGCACCGCGGCGTGGTCGGCATAGGCGGCAACGCCTTTGACCCCAAGGATGAGCAGTTCTCTTAGGGATCGGACATCCTCGTTTTCCGTGGCGGTGATGCGAACCTCGCCGGATTGGGCCTTGGCCAGGATCTCCTCCCGATTCTTCGGCGTCCAGACGGCGCAATCGGGCAGGGTGCCGGTCAGGTTTGCCCCGACCTTGGTCTTGGCCGCCTCCCGTACCTTGAGCCCTGCCTCGATCTTGGCGATGATCGCCTCATCGTCCCAGGCCGCGTTGGTGATGGTGACAAAGAGGGCCTCGCAGACAAAGCGGCCCGTCTCCTTGTCCAGCGCGCCTTGTTCCTTCAGCTTTTCTCCATAAACCGCAATTCCCTTGCAGACGTAAATGAGCAGATCCTGAAGGTTGGCCGTCTGGTCGGGCTTGCCGCAGACCCCCCGGTCTGTGCATCCCTGATTCTTGATGGTCTCTTGGCATTGAAAACAGAACATTTCTTTTTCCCTTTCTCTTGATGTGTTAGCGGCCGCATTATCCGTACATCTGGCGGGTACGGCCATTCTACCCGCCCGTTCATTTCTCGGTGTTGTCTCGCCTGCTCAGGCTCGGTGCCTGGTCAGATAAGCCAGGATACGGTCCATCAGCTGGTGAATCGTGTGATAGCGTTCCGGCCCGGCGGCGAGGATCTCCTCCGCGTTTTGCACATACTCGCCGGAAACCAATTCGTTGCCGCAATGGGCGACCAGATCCCGGGCCGATTCCGGCGTGGTCTCCAGATGAAACTGCAGGCCGATCACCGCATTCCCCAGTTGAAAAGCCTGATTCTCGCAGGCTTCGCTCCCGGCCAGGCGGATGGCCCCGGGGGGGAGGTCAAAGGTTTCTCCATGCCAATGGAACGCCGTTGCCAGCGGTGGAAAGGAAAAAACAGGCATTTCCTGCGGGACTCCCCGGATGGGGAACCAGCCGATCTCCTTGACCGGGTTGCGATAGACCTTTGCCCCCAGGGCGTTGGCGATGAGCTGCGCCCCCAGGCAGATGCCCAGGACCGGTTTTCTCCTTTCGACCACTTCCCGGATGAACCGTTTCTCCGCGGCCAGCCACGGATACGCCTCTTCGTCGTGGACGCTCATCGGTCCCCCCATGACCACAAGGAGATCCACCTGCTCCGGGGCAGGGAGGGGAGCCTGTTCATATAACCGGGTATGGACGATCTCATGGCTTGCGGCTGCAAGCCAGGGTGCGATACTTCCCAGCCCCTCGAAGGGCACGTGGGTGAGACATTGGGCACGCATAGCTCTACTCCTTAATCCCATTGAAAATCAAGCACCATCTTGAACCGAGCAGCTCGGAAGGCTCTGTCTTCGCGAGTGCGTTGTCGCCCTCTGGACCTTGCAGGCAAGCCAGCTGCTCCCGTCCTTTTCAATGTACGCATCTTCTACCATGTGGCCCCGATTATCCTTGACTTAGGTCAAGGCTTTTACGCCACAAGAAGGAGAAACTATCGACACGGGGAGAGACAACCTGTCAAGAGGGCGTCTGGCATGCGGTCGGCTGCTGCAAAGGCAATGGTCCAACAGGCAAGGATGGTGAATGATGCACCGGCACGAAAAGGTGGAAGGTCCCCCTTCTCTGGTCCAAACCTCCGGTCAACGGGATGGGGGAAGAGTGGAACAGGGGTATCAAGTGGAGCGCTGCTTCGGCGAGCGGGGTTGTCCCAATCAGGCGGTTTACCATGGGGATCTGCTCCAAAGACTGGCGGAGGCTTTCGAGCGGTCCGACCTGCGGGGCTTTCTCAAGGAAAAGGTCAAAGGGCCCTTGAAAAGCCACCATGTTTTTAGGGTTTCTGTTTCCGATTGCCCCAACGCCTGCTCCCGTCCGCAGATCGCGGACGTGGGATTGATCGGGGCGCTGCGGCCGAAGATCGGTGAGGGACTCTGCACGCAGTGCGGGGCCTGTGTGGAAATCTGCCGCGAGCAGGCGATTGCCCTGGAGCCAGGGAGGGGAGTGCCGACCCTCGATCCCCGAAAGTGCCTTTCCTGCGGTCAGTGCATCCGGGTGTGTCCTCCCGCCGCCTTGGCGGAAGACGCAGTGGGGTATCGCATCCTGATCGGCGGAAAACTGGGCAGGCATCCGCAACTGGGAAGAGAGCTCAGCGGGATCTTCCCGTTGGCGGAGGCAGTGCAGGTGGTCCAAGATTGCCTTCGCCATTATCTGGCGCACAGCCGTAATGGGGAGCGTCTCGGCGAGGTGCTGCGGCATTCCCCCGTCGATGAGGGTGAACTTCTGCACCGCAACTGATCCGCCTCGTTGTCCTTGCTGATTAAGCGGCTGCCGGAATTACCGCCGGCTATCTCTTGTCTGAGGACGCTGCATGCATCCAGCTGTGTATTCGGTTCTTGACATGGAGGCTGTTCGGCGTTAAACATAATAAAAGGAACCAGCCCCTTAGCGTTCTTCATCAGGCAGTGGCAAGAAAGAAGGAGCATGAACCGGAGATCCCTTTTCACCCTCCCTGTAAAAGGACTTCTGGCGATCGGGTTCGGCGCCGGCGTCCTGCTCATCGCTGCCGCCGTCGGCGGCTATCATGCCTCGGGAAGTCCCCTGGTCTGCGGAACCTGCCACAGCATGGACCACGTCTACGACCGCTGGCAACACTCCGTCCACAAACAGTTCGCCTGCATCGAATGCCACCTCCCTGACACCCATCTGCCGGGCAAACTGCTCTACAAGACCAAGGCCGGCCTGAACGATCTCTTCCACGAGACATTGCGGGATGCCCCGGCGGCCATTTCGCTTTCCGCAGAGGGCAGGCAGATCGCCACAGGCAACTGCCGGAGGTGCCACTTTTCGACGATCCAGAATACGCCGATGGCCAAGGGCGACGACTGCCTCAAATGCCATCGTTTCGTCGTCCACGGCCGTGGGCTGGAAAAAGGAGGAGGGATCCTTGTTGTCCAAGATTAAAAAATGTGGGATAGCTCTGGGAGGCGTCGTTCTGGTTGTGGCCCTCGTCATCGTGGTGCAAGTCTTTTTGCGGCCGCCCTATAAGATCCTGAAAACCACGCCGATCCCCGCAGGACAGTACGATCCCGCGGTCTGGGGAAAGGACTATCCCCTTGAGTACAAGAGCTACCTGAAAAATCAGGAGACCGCCCCTTCGCCCACCGGCTTCGGCGGCAACGAGAAGGTCCAGAAGTCGCTCAAAGAGCCTGAGATTCTTGTCAACTTCAAGGGCATGCCCTTCAGCATCGACTACAGCGAGGAACGGGGCCATGTCTATGCCCTGGAGGACCTGAAAACCACCAAGCGCATCAGCCAAGCCACAGCCGGGTCCTGCATGACCTGCAAGACGCCCCAGATCGCCGATTTCTTTAAAGAGAAGGGGTGGGGTTACGCCAAGACACCTCTTGCAGAGCTTCTTCCCCAGTTAACGCATCCCGTTAGCTGCGCCAATTGTCACGATGCCCAGACCATGAATTTGCGGGTCCTCAATCCCGCCTTTATCGAAGCCATGCGCGACCGGGGGATCGACGTGAAGAAAGCCTCCCGCGAGGAGATGCGCAGCTACGTCTGCGGTCAGTGCCATGTGGAATATTACTTCGTCCCAGCCACCAAGCAGGTGGTCTTTCCTTGGGGCAGGGGGATGCACCCCGGGAAGATTTACGACTACTACGCTTCGCAGCCCAACGGCTTTGCCATGGACTGGCAGCATCCCGATTCGGAGGCCCAGATGCTCAAGGCCCAGCACCCTGAATTCGAGACATGGAGCAGCGGCGTCCACGCCGCCTCCGGCGTCTCCTGCGTGGACTGCCATATGCCCTATCGAAAGGCGGATGGTCAGAAATACACCTCCCACTGGGTCACAAGCCCCATGAAACATATCCAGGAATCCTGTCGCACCTGTCACACCCAATCAGCGGAATGGCTCCTGGAGCGGGTGAAGTCCACCCAGGCGAGTGTCTGGGAGATGCAGCGCCTGGCCGGTCAGGCCGTGGCCCAGGCCCACCAGACAATCGGCAAGGCCGCGAAAAGCCCCGGCAAAAACCAGGCCAGGCTCAATCAGGCAAGAGAACTCCTTCGCAAGGCGCAATGGTATTGGGATTTCGTGGCTGCCGAAAACAGCATGGGCTTCCACAATCCGTCCCTGGCCTTGAACAGTCTGGGCCATTCCGTCGATTTCGCCCATCAGGCGATTGCGATCGCCAATGGAAAATAGCGTTCCTGGGCCCTGGATGGTCGCGCACGGCGGTCCTAAGCAAAAATCTATGGGGAAGCGGGGATGATGGCGCCTCATGGGGTGACAAGCAGCCGAATGGAACTCATGATCTGGGGCCTTTGCATCGTGCTTGCGGCCGGGATTCTCTCCGTCGACTTGATGATTCCCTTGGGGATTGCGATGGGAGTCCCCTATGTTGCGGTCGTGCTCATTTCTCTCTGGCTTCCTCGCAAGGCGACGATTTTCATGGCCACCCTCTGCTCCGTCTTGACCATTGGGGTCTATCTCTACAAACCGAGCGTGCCGGAGTTGTGGAAAGCTCTGTGCAATCGGTCCCTGGCGGTATTTGCCATCTGGGTCACGGCCAGCCTCGGATTGCAGAGGAAGAAAGCGGAAGAGGCGCGCGAAACGGCGCTTCGTGAACGGGAAAAGGTTCTGGAGGATTTGCGCATCCTGCGCGGCCTTCTTCCCATCTGCGCCTCCTGCAAGAAAATCAGGAATGAGCAGAGCGATTGGATACAGATGGAAGTGTATATCCGCGATCACTCGGAGGCTGAGTTTAGCCATGGCATTTGCCCCGACTGCGTGCAGAAATTATACCCCGGGTACGGAGGCAAAACGGAGCGGCCTGATGGCTGAAACGACGGATCAGGGTCTTTATTCGTCATCAGCTTGATTTATCGGAAGAAATCCGTATAGTCAAAGGCCGGTTGCGTGAAGGATGCTTATAAGGAACGATAAACCAGCTGGGAAAGGAGGATTTACCGATGAAACGGCCTATCAAAAACAACATATCCTGGATCGGCAAGATTGATTGGGAACTCAGGAGGTTCCATGGGGACGAGTATTCGACCCATCGCGGTTCCACCTACAATTCCTACCTGATCGAAGCGGAAAAGATCGCGGTGATCGACACGGTCTGGGCGCCTTTTGCCAAAGAGTATGTCGCGCAGCTCGAACAGGCGATCGACCTCAAGAAGATCGATTATGTCATCGCCAACCATGCGGAGATCGACCACAGCGGCGCCTTGCCCGAACTGATGAGCCGCATCCCCGACGTGCCCATCTACTGTACGGCCAACGGCGTCAAGTCGCTCAAGGGGCACTACCATCAGGATTGGAATTTTCGGATCGTGAAGACCGGAGATAAATTGAGTCTTGGCGGCAAGGAGCTGATCTTTATCGAGGCGCCGATGCTCCATTGGCCGGACAGCATGTTCTGCTACCTCACGGGCGACAACATCCTCTTTTCCAACGACGCTTTCGGCCAGCACTACGCCTCGGAGCTGCTGTTCAACGATCTGGTGGACCAGGCGGAACTGATGGCGGAGTGCATCAAATACTATGCGAATATCCTGACCCCCTTCAGCGAGTTGGTTACGAAGAAGATCAAGGAAGTCCTGGCCTTCAACCTGCCGGTCGATGTCATCTGCACGAGCCACGGGGTCATCTGGCGTGACAACCCTGTGCAGATCGTCCAGCAGTACCTGAAATGGGCGGACAGCTACCAGGAGAACCAGATCACCCTTGTCTATGACACGATGTGGAATGGGACGCGGGTCATGGCTGAGAACATCGCGGCCGGGCTGTGTGAGGCGGACCCCGCAGTCAGCGTGAAGCTTTTCAACCTCGCCAAGTCGGACCGCAACGACGTGATCACCGAGATCTTCAAGTCCAAGGCAATCCTCGTGGGCTCGCCCACGATCAATCGCGGCGTGCTGACCTCCATTGCCGGACTCCTGGAGGAGATGAAGGGACTGAAGTTCAGGGGCAAGAAGGCCGCGGCCTTCGGCTGCTACGGCTGGAGCGGCGAGTCGGTCAAAAACATCCGGGAGCAATTGACGGCGGGCGGATTCCTGGTCGTTGATGAAGGCATCCGGTGTCTCTGGAATCCGGATAAGGAAAGCCTGGATGCCTGTCGCGATTACGGCAAGGCGCTGGCCGGGCGTCTGGATGGAAGAACAGACAGGAGCGAGCCATGAAAGCCACTGAAGATTTGGTTGAGGAACACCATGCCGTATTGGTGGCGTTGAAGATCCTCGGGAAAGTCGCCGCGGCCATTGGTGAGAAGGATGGCCAGGCGCCCGGACATCTGGAACAGCTCCTGGACTTCTTCAAGGGGTTTGTGGACCGGTGCCACCACGGCAAGGAGGAGGATGTCCTGTTCCCGGAGCTGGAACGGCGGGGTGTACGGCGCGAGGGAGGTCCCATCGGCGTGATGCTCGCGGAGCATGAGATCGGCCGCGGGCATGTCCGCGCCATGACCGAGCGGCTCCAGGCACTGCAGGCCGGCGACGCCGGCGCGGCTGCCGGGATCGCCGAACAGGCGCACGCCTACCGCGAGATGCTGGAAGCGCACATTCAGAAGGAGAACAATGTCCTCTTTCCCATGGCCGACCGACTGATCGACGGAGCCGTTGCGGCGCAACTGGCCGAGCAGTTTGAGGTGATCGAACAGGAACGGGTGGGCGAGGGCAAGCACGAGGCCTACCATGCCATGCTCCACGGATTGATGGAGGCCTACGGCGTCGAGTGACGTGGGCCTGAAGGGATGCCGATCAGGTAGCTAGAACAATGCTCACCAACTCGGCGTGCGTTTGAGAGAATGAGGGTAGGCAAGGGCCGCGCCGGCCACCGGGTGGCCGTCACGCCCCTTGCAGCTTTTCCTCTCCCCCCTGTCTCCCCCGGAGGGGGAATTCCCGCCCGCCACCCCATCAGGCGGTAGGCAGGCGTCGCGCCAGGGCATTCCTCTGCTCCAGCCCTGTCACGCCGCCTGCATCTTTCCCTTCCGCGCTCGGGCAAGGGCGTCGCCGGCCCTTTCCTCTGCCCCAGGGCTCGGCACCGCCCTTGCTGATCCTCGCGCGGAGCTTTATTTTCCGGCCGCATGTTTTGTTCGCAACCGGCCCGGCTGGTTCTGCGTGCTCGTTTCAAAGATCTGTTCGGTAGGCGGCCAGCGTTGC
>CAYSPF010000094.1:0-9108 GCA_964432775.1 uncultured Geobacter sp. | reverse complement strand
AGTCCATTCCTTTGCAGGAAATTCCCTTCATGAGGGTCGCGCTGACTGAATGCCGTTCGGTGAGTGTCCTGGTATAGGACCCGCCAATCCAGGCTCGCGGCGAATGGTCGCTGTTGCTTGCCGGAGTGTAGGCGCTCGCAAAAACGCCGAAAGAATTCTTGTCGTCCGCGGTGTAGTCGATCCCCAAAGATACCTGGGGACTCAGATAGTAATGCTCCCCTGTTTCAGCGGAGACATACGTGAGGCTCAGTGAGCAGGAAGGCTCGAACCGGCCGAATTTCCGGCTCATCAGGAGTGAAAGCGTAGGCTCCACTCCCGGCTCCCGAAAGTCTTTCGTTCCGATGGGGAATTCCACGTCAAGAGCAAGGGCAAGGGAAAAATCCCCATCCAGCGCTTTCCATTTTATCCCAAGTGACAGGTCGGAGATCCCGTACTGCCGATCATCATAGGAGAGACCGTCGCTTGATGCCCGGAATTCCCAGTTACGGCCGATGTCCGCCTTGAAAAGAAGACCGATCGCCGCAGAATCGCTGCTCCCTCCTCTACCGGTCTGAAAATAGGGGGCTATTTCCAGCAGACACATCCCCGATTCAAGATCCTGAGGCTTTTCCGGCGAGATCCTCGTCCATGATCGAAAAAACTCCGTTTCATCGGCTGATGCGGCCACAGGGAACATCAATGCCATGCAGAGGAGGAGCGCAAGGGCACTGGAGAAACGAAAAATGAGGTCTTCATTTCTTCGGTCGCGGCCCCTTCTTTTTCTCAAGCTTGGTCCAATAGACGGATTCAGGGGCATAACAGGTACTTTCAAGATCCATCACCCTTTCCTGAATGTAAGCCCGGGCATCCAGGATGGCCTGATTGTAAGCAAACGGTCCGATTTCCTCCAGGCAGAATTGCAGGAACAGAGAGGATTGCAGATCTCCCATATCAATTTCGAAATTTTCCGAAACATAGCGTTTGATAGAGGCAATGAGTTTACTTTCAACGTCTTTTGAGAGGTTGATTTCCATGACACTCCTTATCTGCTGATTAACCCGATGTCAAACGGATTGATGCAGCCGGGTTCTCCACTGAAGGTCCCTCCTGGTTTCCCGGCCTCCGGCGCGGCATACGGGAAGCAACAGCTTCGCCGTTCACTCATTCGGGATTTGGATGCCGATCCTGATTCCGCAGGAAGACAACATAGCCCTTGAACCAGGGGTTGGACCCCAAATTCTCCGGCGCCTGCCATTCGCCGTTCTGGAGCAGCCCGATTTTGAAGGGCACCGTCATACGCTCGAGCGCAGGAAGGTAGCTAGAGCAGTCGGCAATGGTTTTTCGTCCCTGATACGTTTGGAAGGTAACTTCATCAACAATGTCCCCCAACTGATTGACCGCTTCCGTGTCGCCGTTCCTGCTCCAGTCCAGCAACCCGGTAATGCCGAGTTGATATTCCGCCGGCAACCGGCTTCGCAACTGCCGCAAGAATGCGACGTATTCGTGTAATCGCCGGGTTTTCGCGTCGAAGTCGATTTGAATGCCCGCGACGGGGTTCCCTGAAAGGCGCCAGCGTTTCAGCCGTGCGACGAGTGTCCGGACAATTTCAGGCGTCCATTGGAGAGTGGTCGCCCGGTAAACCAGCCAAACATTGGTCTTCCTGAGGCGGGCAACGGGCATTCCCTGGGGAATGACCAGTACCGAGGATTTGTTCCGTCGTTTTTTCTCAACCACCTGACCCTGCAGAATGTAAACACTCCGCGCCTGAGCCAGAACAGGCTGAGGTTTCACCCCGCCCCATATCCAGAACGACGAATAGTCCGCGGCCTTGACGATACCGGCATGTACCGGCCAGGGCCGTGAGAGAACAAGCAAGAGCGCCAGTACCGTGAGGGCAGTGAACAGCCGCATGAAATCACCAGTAATACTTCAGCTCTTTTGCCCAGACCGAAGTGGCGTAACGTTTTTTCAACGTCTGGAACCAGGATTTTCTGACATGCTTTTCGACATCCTTGCCGCCACAGTGGTTAAAACCCGCGGTGGCATAACATTGTATCGAACGGTAGAGCGCATATGCCTTGAGTCCGGGAGCAGCGTTCACATCGGCAATGACGGTCTTATAGCCTTCGCCCCGGGAGAACAGCTCCCCCGGGAAATGAGACGGTAATGATCCCAGCTCGGCCAACGTGACGTCGGATGAACGTGATCTTTTCAGGGCAGGGCCTGATTCGAGATCATTGGAATGGACGAAATCCCCCAGGCAGATCAAACCGAGCGGATCTTTCGCGTTTTTCGCCAGTATTCCGGCGATATGGAGGGTGGAAGGGCAACCATAGCCGTCATCGGATTTCTTCCCGGACCAGGTAAACAGAGCCAGATGCGGTTCCCCGCCATGGTTCATGTCGCTTGAATGCGTGTATTTGGCCGCATCGCCGGGTAACAGGGGATAGTCTTTGATGTAGTCCCGATACTGTCCTTGCAGCAGGTCTTTATACAGCAGGGTGTAGAGTGCGGTATACCGTTCCCGTTTCGAGCCGGTTTCTGATTTGACAATTTGCCGCAGAAGCTTTGCGGACGCCGTAGTGCGAATAAGGATATCGCGGATTGCCGTTTCGGTGATGGGTGAATGTGACGCGAAAGCCGGTTCCGGATCGCGAGCGTACTCGTAATTGAGCGCAAGGGCCAGTTGGAGCGTCTCTCGCTGGAGAGGCTGCCGGGATACCCGCAACATCTTTTCCCACAGCGTGCGTGCGCCGGCATGATCTCTCGTCGCTTCAAGTGCCAGCCCCCGCAGGGTCATACGGCTGAAATCCAGATACCTCATCTTCGCCGGCAGTGTATCGGGCAGGGCTTTCAAGGCGCCCGCCGGGTCTTTTTTTACAAAGAAGTGATGCGCGGCAAGCAGATATTCAAAGAGCGCAGTGTGGCCGGCAAATAACGGCCGTTGTTTCCGCAGGTCGGAAAGGGTGAGTTGCTGCGCGCCTGATGAGTCGGCGGGCCTCATCAGTGCCAAATCAAGGGTTGCCAGAAACAGCGGGTTTCGTATCTGTTTGGGGAGGGCAGCGGCAAAAAGCTTGCTATCGGCTTCCTGAACCAGGGCGGTAAGTGACAGATTATGTTGCGGAGATGCCGGATGATCCAGTTGCCACTGGAATTCATCGGCGAGTTTTTGGGGCTGGTTGGACATCCAATAGATGCGGCGCAGGAGTCCTCTGGCTGATGGGGCATAGCGACCGCGGGGATGGGCTTTCAAATAGTTGTTCAATTTCACTTCCGCTGAGAAAAGCCTTTTTTGGTCAACCTTGTCCAGCGTCGGGTACCCAAACGAATCAAAGGCATTCTGCTGCGCAAGGTTGAGGTCGGTACGTCCCAGCATGTAACGCGAGGCTTCCTGTAACCAGGGCTGATCACTGGCAACCAGTCCGGCAAAACCGGATTCGGCTTCGCCGTATCGCCCCTGGTAAAAAGCGGCCGCGGCGGTGAGATAGCGCATAAACTGCCGGGATGTCGGGGATAGAAGGTTTTTTGCGTTTATCTTTGAGATTGTACTGCCGGCGGATTTGTTGGAAGCCGGCACGTCAACGCAATCGGGATTCAACTTCTGCCGTTCTTCGGTCAGCAGTTTCCTTTCCGCCGCCGATATCTTTTTGCTTTGATTGAGTGCATCGATAAAGTCCGCTTTACCGGTATCACTACTGACACAGCGCGTTCCTTCACCATAACCCGCATTCTCATCTTCACCGGATGCGTTGTCCGTCCCGTCCCGGGGCAGAAAAATGCTGTTGTCAAACGTTTCCAGGCTGAAGGGGACCTTGCCGTAGCCTAACTCGGCATCCTCCTTACTGACCGGCTTTGCTTGCAGCTTCGCCAACCCCTCATCGACCAACATCAGTTTCAGATTAATCCGGGTATCGTTGCCCGGCGCTAAAAACGGCAGGCCGCTGCAGTGACTGTATGCGCCCTGGTTCAGCGTCCAGTGCGGCTCGCAGAAGAAGTCGGAGCTTGCCCACGCGGATTGGATAGTGATTCCAAGAACAAGAAGAATTACCAGGTTTCGCGATACCATTGACTGCTCCTGAAAATGGATTTGCTGATGCCGGGACCAACGTGGGTGCTCCTTGTTTCAATTAGAAAAATCATCAGGGGTCTCTAAAAATCAAATTTGATTTTCGGAGACTTGAATCCTTGGCCTGTTTTATAAAGTGTATAGTTCACCTGCGAAACAGCCTCATAACGTGACGTTGAGCCGGTGCTCCTGGCCCGGACCTGAATCACGTACGGGCCGGCAGCTAAACCTCTCGTGTCCCAGAAGAAGGCAGATCTGAAGCTGTATCCCTGTGCCGTGCTCCAGACTCCGGTCGGTGTTCGCACCAGGAACTGGTACTGAGGTCGTACTCCTCCTGTGGCCCTCCCCTGGAAGTAAACCGGTATCCCGGCAAGCCTTGGCGATGTGGGAAATATGTTCGAAAAGCTGACTGCTGTCACGGGAGTAAGATTAAGTGTGTAATTCACCTGCGCAACAGCCTGATACGGCGCCGTTGAGCCGGCGCTTCTGGCCCGGACCTGAATTGTGTAAGTTCCGGCAGCTAAACCGTTCGTGTTCCACTGGAAGGTTGTGCTGGTGCTGTATGGCTGTATCGTGCCCCAGGCTCCGGCCGGGGTTCGCATCAGAAACTGGTACCGGACCGGTGCTGTGCCGCCGTTGGCTGAAGCTGTAAATAGTATTGGTGTTCCGACAATCTGAGGACTTGCAGGCGCCGCGGAAAGCGTTACACCGGTGAGGGGTTGGGCAGCATACGCCTTGAGGCAAACATTCATCGTGGAATCAATAGTAGTCGTATCGGTCCAACTCCTTCCGTTTGAGCTGATAAAACTCTGACCGGGTGAAGCAGTTGCTCCGGATGAATAACCCGACACGTTGCCTTCAACAGGTATCGGATAGCTATAGCCGGGGGTCGTCAGTTTGACGACAACTGAAAACAGCTGCCCTGAGCGAACAGGGATCGGACTGGCTAGGGGAATGGTCAGATAACCGGCATCAGGCAGAGTCCCCGACAAGGATGCAACGGGGGTATCCCATACAGGCGTGGATGAGTTCGGCAGGTCTGCATAAACCTTCACTTCATAGGGAGAATTAAGGCTGGCGTTGTAAAAGCTGACCGCAGCTATCTTCTCGTTTCCCTGTGCGGCAAAGATATTCGCAAACCACGCTGTAGTTCCGCCATAACCATAACCGGATGTGACCCCCAGGGGATCGTGTGAGTAAATACTGCTGTAATTACCAGTGGTTTCAGGAGTCGTAAAGGCGGCCAATTCCTCATGCCCGAGAACGGAGTCGTAATAGGATATGTAAAAGAAGCCATTCTCTCCCCATCCAGTGCCCCAGCTGTTTTTCATGATAAACGCGCCGTCTCCGGCAGCGGCCGGAGAAAACCTGTTTCTGTCGAATGTATCGTCCCATCCGACAATGGCAATTTCATGATTTCCGGGCACCTTTGCCCCGTTATAATGATACGCATTGTTGCCGGCGTTATAATAGCCGTCATCCCAATACATGCTGGCGGTTAGCGCGCCATGGGTAGTGATTGCGGCTTTGATGGCATTGTTGTCGGTACTGGAGGAACGCAATGGTACCCTGATGATGTTCTGTGCGTGTTTCTGTACGGTACGCCCTGTCGGTGCTGTGGCCGTATCATCGTAGTCATGGTACGGGTCATCGGTTTCGTTAACGGGTCCGCTCCACCGCATCAGGTAGGCTGTCGATATGTCCGCATTTCCGCCGGCGCACGGGCCGTAGTCAAACCCATTGGTGTTCTTGAGGTTATTCTCGGAAAAGTCCTTCACTTGCGTCGGCATCAATGAAGATTCCAGGGAAGCCATTGCGCCGAAAGCCCAACACGACCCGCAATTTCCCTGATCATGGACCGGGGTCAGCCGCCCGGTCGTTCGCAGATCATACATGGAGGGGAGGGAAAGCAGACTTTGGTCAGCAAGACGTTGATTCCCCCCGGTGAGATGACTTCTGTCAACAGGAGACGGAATCAGTCCCAGACCATGTGTCTGTGAAGGTGCTGCCTTCATAAACTGTTTGTGCAGCAGAAACTCAGTGAAAGCAGGATTGACCGGCGCCATTTGTGGCATCGGCGCGTCACCTGCCATCAACGGACAGGAAATGAGCAGAATACATGCAATAAAAGCTAAAGGGGCGATTGCTGTAACTAGTGATGTAAATCTTCGCACAAGGTAAGCCCTCCTTCTTGCTGTAGATAAAACCATGGAATTACATGATCTTTTATGGGCAGCAATTTGGATGCCAACCTAAAAGGACCGAGCACGCCTTTTCGCTTGCAGAGGTTCCGGGTACAGAGGTGGTATGCGGCAGTGATTCCGGAGTAACATCAGGGGTCAAAGTAACATCACTTGAACTTCTTCCAACCTTTCACCTCGGGTGATTTCAGGAAGGTTTCCACATCCTTGTATCTGTCACCCTGGTTGGCGAATTCCACGTAACTCTTGGCCTGGGACAGCCATTCCACCGTTGAGGGACGCATCAGCGGAAGCACGGTTTCCATATGCGACATGTCGAGGGGAGGTTCGTCACCGGTTTCGAGGGCGGTTTCGATGACCTGATCGACGGCACGGTCGATGAGTGCCCGCAGGTCGGCGCCGCTGAACAGGGGAGTTGCCCCCGCCAGTTTCTCCAGATTCAGTGACGGCACGGTTGGGACCGGAGCGGTCAGGATCCGCAGGATATGCATGCGGGCCTCCCTATCCGGCGGGGGAACGAAGATGTGCCGGTCGAAACGGCCCGGCCGCAGCAGGGCGTTGTCGATGTCCCATGGGGAGTTGGTCGCGCCCATGATCAGGATGTCCCTGTTCTCGGACCCGGTGGAATCCATCTCCTGAAGCAACTGGTCCACCAGCGACCTTCCGGCGTCGCCCCGGTGCTTGCTGCGCGCATAGGCTATCGCGTCGACCTCGTCCATGAAGAGGACGCAGGGGGCATTTTCCCTGGCCGTCTGGAACGCCTCGTGCAGATTGCTCTCGCTGACCCCGAAATAGGGGTCGAGGATCTCCTGTATCCTGACGGTGTAGAAGGGGAGCCCGCATTCCCCGGCCGTGGCTCGCGCCAGGAGGGTCTTGCCGCAGCCCGGCGGGCCGAACATGATGATCCCTCCGCCGACGCTCTTGCCGTATTTGCGATACACATCCGGCCGCAGATAGGGGAGGATGATCATCCGATGGATGATCTTCTTCACCTCCTGCAATCCCCCCACGTCGTCGAACAGGACGGTGTCCTCCGACCTTTCCGGCCTGGTGGCGGCGCCGGCCTCGTTCACCCGCACCAAGCGAAGCACCCCTTTATCTGCCAGGATCCGGTCAATTTTGCACCGGGCCTCATGGATGCCCTCCACCACGCCGCTGTTTCTGGCCGTATCCAGGCAGCGGCGCGCCTCCTCGATCCTGCCTCCGTCCGCCAGTCGGCCGGCAGCAGTAACGAGGGAATCGAGCGGAAGCTCCCCCTTGTCAAGGAGGAGCAGGTACTGCTCACACACCTCGACCGTGCCCCCCTCTTCATGGAGCGCGTCGGCCAGGATCAGGCGTAACCGGGTGTTGTCCGGGGTCAGCGCCAGGGCCTCCTTCAATGCTTCAATCTTTTCCAGTCCCATTACAACCCCTTTCTTTTACCCGAAATAGCGCGTTCCAGTAGCGGCGCGACCCAGGTATACAGGCAAAATGCCATGTAAACCAGCATGAAGATGACCGCGAGCCGCGGCAGGCCCGCCAGGTAGAGCGCGGCGAAACCTGCGACAGCGCCGAGGTAGATGCCTGCCGGCCCGAAACGATGCACCAGGCGGGCGGGCCAGAGCAGCCAGTGGGTCTTGACCTTCAACTCCCTGGCCATGGCCACGATTGAGCTGTCGGAGGGGTCGAGACGGGCCGCATCGCAATAGAGGGCGGCTGCCTTCCCCACCCTTCCCTGTTCATAGGAGAGCGAACCGAGGGCCGACCTGGCGAGGGTGTCTTCCGGATTGATCCGCAGCAACTCCCGCGAGGCATCGCCCATCCCGGCCTCGTCCCCGCGCAGATGGCTTATGATCACCCTCAGCTGTGCAACCCCCTCGCTCCCGGGCTCTATTGCCGCCGCCTCGGCCACCAGCCGGTCCGCCTTGTCCAGCTGCCCCGCCTTGGCCACCAGCAGGGCGTAACCGCAGAGCAGGGACGGGTCGAGGGGGTCGAGCCTGAGCGCGGAGAGGATAGCCGTCTCGGCCGCCGCCATGTTGCCCAGGTTCATCTCGGAACGGCTCAGCAGGTAGAAAAGCCCGATTGATTCCGGGGCACGGGAAAGCCCGGTCCGCGCCATCTCGGCGGCGGTCCGGTAACGTTCGAGGTCATGCAGTGCCTGGCACCTGAGGATTGTCTGGCACTCGTCTCCGGGGTCGAAGGTGACGCTTTCATCGAGGATTTCCAGAGCCCGGCGGGCGTTCCCGATGTCGAGATAATGCCGGGCCAACTGCAACGCATTCTCCTGCATCAAGCAACTCCTTTATCAAGACACCCTGCCGCCGTCATGGCGGCAGGGGAGGCAGACGGCTAGAATAACAATGGAATAAGGATCGAGAAGGCAAAGGATTGCAGGGTTCCGAGAACCAGCACCGCCAGGATTCCCGCCTTCCACAGCGATGCGTAAGAATCCTCCTCGTCCGAGTTGAACTGGTAAAGCCTGTCGGCGGGCGCCTGGATACGCCGCAGCGGGAGATAGAGCAGGATGGCGGCCAGCCGCGGACCCCAGCGAAGGGTTCTTCGCACGGCTGAATTGCGTATGGCATGGCTCAGGTCTCCGATGCCCTTGGAGTGTAGGTACAACCCGGTTCCCACCATGGCAACCGCCAGGGCAACCACGCCCAGGAGGATGATCCGGTTCCGCATACTTGTTGAGAGACCGAGTTTCTTCGCGTTCAGATAGGCGATAACGGTGAGCGGAAGAATGCCCCCGAAAAAGGCGATATAGAATTGTGACTGGACCCTCCAGGGTTTTTCAGCCGCAAGGGGGGCGCACTGGTCCTGCAGGGTGGGGGTAAGCAGATCGTCGAGTCCGGAACCGGATACGGGTTTGTCATTCATTCG
>CAYSPF010000093.1:4941-9360 GCA_964432775.1 uncultured Geobacter sp. | reverse complement strand
TAATGCATTGTATTCATGAGTGTTACAGGCAAGGTGAATGCGAGGCGGGGTGGTTAAAATGACCACAAAGGCAAGAGGTTGGAAAAACCGTGTTTTTTCACGAAGTACAACGCAATCTTCCCCTGGATGGAAATGCTCATTCCCTTGGCCGGTACTTGGCCAATTTCCTCTTGAATCGCTGGTAGTCCATTCCCAGAAGTTCAGCGGCGAGCATCTTCCTTCCATTGGCTCTCGACAGCGCTTCTTCAATGGCCAGCTTTTCCAGTTCCTCCATGCGGATTGTGGGCAAGGATACTCTGGCGGGAGAAGTCGAGAGAAAAAGCTTGAACATGTCAGCCGTTATGCTTCCCTGGCTCCGGAGAATGGCGCGACGCAAAACACTCTTCAGTTCACGGATATTGCCGGGCCAGGGATAGGTCACGAGAAACAGAACGGCATCCTCGGATAGAAGCGGTACGGGCTTGTGAAGGTCTTCGGCTGCCTCAAGAAGCAGGCGGCGGGCCAGTTCCGGCAGTTCATCCGGCATCTCCCGCAGGGGACGGAGTGAGATGCTCTGGTCGGAAAGCCACAGACGCAAAGGCTCGAAAAGCTCAACCCTGTGCGAAACGGTTGCCATAAGGCGACATTCGATGTGGCGGGGGGAAGAATCTCCCAGGGGATAGTACTTCCCGATTTCCAACACGCGATGGATTCTTTCCTGGATGTGGTGCGACGTTTTTTCGATCTGTTGCAGCACCAGAGTGCCGCGACCGGCAATTTCAAACCTGCTCAGGCAATTCCGCTTCTTTCCGAACAGTTCGAGCTCTAGCTGGTCGGGTGGAATACTGCCGCAGGCCAGCGTGATGAAGGGTCGGCCTTTTCGCGGGCTCATGCCGTGAATAATTGCAGCCAAACGGGCTTTCCCGGTACCCGGTTCACCCTCGATCACGACACTGTGGTTGCCGGCCGACGCATCTACCGCTTGACGAACGATCCTTCCGAAGTGAGCGCCCTGGCCGATTTGCATTGCAAGCACATCCGCCGTCCGGGTCCGCAGACCCTCAATCTCCTTGCGCTGAATCAACGGCTGCGAAGCTTTCGTCATGACTTTCAGAAGCTCGTCAAAATCCAGGGGCTTACTGACAAAACCGGCAACGCCGAGTTCAATGGCCCGTAACAGACAGGGAATTTCCGTAAAAGCCGTCGTGATGACTACCGGCATATCAGGCGACATTCTTCGCAGTGCGGGAATCAGCTCCATCCCTCCCATCTCCGGCATGGACAGGTCTGTCACAACCAGATCAGGGGAATGTTCCGCTGCTTTTTCAAGGGCATCCCTGCCGTCTCGACACGGTATCACCGTCCGAAAATGAGACGCCAGAAAGTGTGTTACCGATTCCAGAACATCTTCCTCATCCTCAACATACAGCACGGTAATCGGCAAAAGTTCGCCCATGGAGACCCTCCTTCATACCATCACGCTTTCAGCACGCTCTGCCAGTGGAAGCAGCACGCGCACGGTAGTGCCTTTAGACGGTTTACTGTCAAGCATGATGGCGCCGCCATGCCCTTTTACAATCCCGTACACCGCCGGCATCCCCAGCCCGCGACCGAGAAACTTGGTGGAAAAGAACGGGTCGAAGAGCCGCGACAGGACTGCCTCATCCATGCCGCAGCCGGTATCGCTGACATCGAGATAGGCGTAACAGCCCTCCGGCGGCTTTTCGGTAATCCGGCTGCCTGCCAGGTAGGAGGCTGTGCACTCCTTCACTCCCGTGGCAATGGTGAGCGTGCTCCCATTCCCGCTCACGGCCTCCAGCGCATTGTTCAGCAGGTTCAAAACGACCTGCTGCAGCTGATCCGGATCCGCCCGAACGTAAACCGGCGAGGGATGGATCTCATGGCGCACCGACACGGGGCCTGCTGCGTCCGTTAAAGAACTGCCCGGAGTTTTCATGACTACTTCATTCAGGTCCGTGATTTCCAGCCTGCTGTGTCCCTGCCCCGTGAAGGCAAGCATCTGGTTCGAGAGCCGTAATGCCCTGTCGGAGGATTTCAGCGCTTCCTCCACGAACATGCGGGCAGGGGAATCAGGGGAGAGCTTCCAGAGAGCCATTTCCATGTTGCCGTATACCGCAGTGAGAATGTTGTTGAAGTCATGGGCAACCCCACCGGCAAGGGTCACCAGGCTTTCATACCTGCGAACGGTAAGCAGCTCACGTTCCATCTCCAGTCGTTCCTGCTCCAGCTTCCTGCGTTCCGTTACGTCAAGCATGACACCATCGATATGCGCCGCACTCCCGGATGCTCTGAACATGGCTTTTCCCGTCTGCTGCACCCAACGGAAGCCCCCGTCGGCATGGATGATACGATACTCGACTGCAAACGACTCTTTGGACTCGATGCCCTGTTGTATTTTTTCCACGACAGCAGCAAAGTCTTCCTCGAATATGAGGTCTCCCCAGTGAAAAGTTTCTTGCATGAGATCCCGGGCCGAACAACCGGTTAACGGAAAAATCGCTTCGCTCAGATACCTGACAGCCCACGGAGGAGCAACTTCACAACGGTAGACAGCGCCTGGAATGTTCTCTACGAGGGTGCGGAAACGCTCCCTGCTGTTCTTCAGTTCCCGGTCGAGCGTCTGCCGGTACAGCGCCGTCTCGATGGTTGCCTGCAGTTCCGGAGCGGATACGGGTTTCACCAGATAACCGGCCGGAGCCGTGACCTTGGCCTGCTGGATCAGGGATTCCCGGGAATAACCCGTCAGGAAAATGATGGGAACATCCGAAGCGGAGCGGATGAGCCCGGCCGTTGCTATGCCGTTCATCTCACCGGCCAGCTCGATATCCATGAGGATCAGATCCACCTGCCCTTTCTCCACTGCCGCAATTGCCTCCTCCCCTGTTGCAACCGCGGCGGGAACACAATATCCCATTCCGGACAGGAGATCCTGCAGATTGGCGGCCAGAATGCCGTCGTCTTCTACGACGAGAATGACTTCACCTGCCATGGCGCTACCTCCCTCGCCGGGATGTGAACCGGAGGATAAAGCGTGTACCTTCCGTTGGATCAAGCAGGATGTGCCCGCCGAGCTGATGCTCACCAAGCATTCTGACAAGCCGCAGGCCCAATGATGAACAGGATCTCCAGTCAAGATCGGGGGGCAGTCCGATGCCGTTGTCGGCAACGGACAGGGTACATTCATCCCCATCCATTTTGACCGTAATCCGGATATCGCACGTTGCGAAACCGGCCACGGGTTTCCCCATGGGGAAGGCGTGCTTCATGGCGTTGGTAACCAGTTCGTTAATGATCAGTGCGCACGGGATTGCCTGGTCAAGTCCAAACTCAATCCCTGCGGCGTCAATGTCGCAACGGACACTGTCGGACACTCCAAAGGTCGTTCGCAAATTCGAGGTCAGCGGTTCGAGATAGTCCTGGAAATCTATGCGGGCCAGGTTGTCGGACCGGTAGAGTTTTTCGTGAACGAGGGCCATGGACTTGATCCGGACGGCAAGCTCCCGTAGGGAGGCCGCCGCCTTCGGATCGGCTATCCCTTTCTGTTGCATTTCCAGCAGTGCGATGATTGCGGCAAGGTTGTTCTTCACCCGATGGTGCACCTCCCGCAGGAGAACCTCTTTCTCTGCCAGAGAGGCTTTCAGGGACGTTTCCGCCTGCTTGCTGTCGGTGATGTTTTGAATCTGAGAAATGAAGTACAAAGGGGCGCCTGCTCCATCCCGGACGAGAGCCACGCTCATAAGCACCCAGACAATACCCCCGTTTTTATGGAAATACCTCTTTTCCATTGTATACGCTTCGATTTCTCCGGCCAACATTTGGCGTACATACTTCAAGTCACTATCCAGATCATCCGGATGAGTAATATCCTGGAATGTCATGGTTGACAGTTCGTCTTCGGAATAACCTACAATCGAACATATGCTGCGATTGACCTTAACCCAGGCGCCCTTCGGCGATACAATCGCCATCCCGATAGCGGAATACTGAAATGCGCCTCTGAAACGTTCTTCACTTTCACGCAGTTCTTCTTCCGTTCGCTTGCGGTCCGTGATGTCCATGATGTTGCCGATGACTCTGACGACCTTTCCCCACTGCCATTCCGCGTGTGCCCTGGTGCGGACCCACAACCGGCGACCTTTGGCCGTCGTAAAAGAGCACTCCATGTCATAGGGTTCTCCCCATGTGACGCACCGTCGAAATGCAGCGTCTACCGCGTCGCGGTCCTCGGGCGCATAACACGCCAGACTGCGGCCGATAAGCGTTTCATCCGCCTCGTGATAATCGGGCCGGGAAAATTCATGGATCCGGTAGACTTCATCAGTCCAGGTCATGGTTCGTTTGACCACGTCCCACTCCCATCCTCCGACCTTTGTCATTCCCTGGGTGACACTGAGGAGGGCCTCGCTCTTTCTCAGCGAT
>CAYSPF010000093.1:0-4841 GCA_964432775.1 uncultured Geobacter sp. | reverse complement strand
CATGCAGAGCCGTGGCGGAAACGGAGCACCAGCATTCGCCGCCGTCCTTGCGTCTGAAACGGCGTTCATAGGATTCGCTTCCTCCCATCTGTCTTACTTCCATGCGGAAAAGGTGGTCATCCATCTCTTCCGGGAAGATGAAATGTACGACCGACTGCCCGAGCATTTCGGCGGATCGGTAGCCCAGCATCTCCGCCATCTTTTCATTGACAAAGGTTGTTCTGTGCTCTCCGTCCATGGCCAGGATGCCTTCGTTGGCGGTTTCCACGATACGGCGGTATTTTTCCTCGCTGCTGCGCAATTCCCCGGTTCTCGCCAGCACCCGCTCCTCCAGCGTTTCCCGGGCACGGCGCAGGTCTTCTTCGATGCGTCTCCGTTGCTCGACTTCGCGGGTAACTTCATCGAGCGCCTTCTGCAGTTTTGTCTCGCTCCTGATCTCGTTCTTCAGGACCATCGCCACATAGGCGAAAAAGGTGGGTAGTTGCCGGTAGAGTTCGCGCATACCGATATGCAGCCCCTCCACCTTGAATACGCCTATGATTTCTGCGCCTACCAGCAGGGGATACGTCCACGTATACGCCTTGGTAAATTCAGGGGTTGTCATCCTGGTATCACGGAAATCATGTACCCGTTCATGTGGTTGCCTGCTTTCGAATACCCTGCTCACGAGTTCGTCGTCAATTCGGTCGAGATGTCTGCGCACTCCGTAGATATCGACTGAATAGAGGTCATCGTCAACCCTGAAGTAGAGGATGAGGTTGGTCCCGCCGATGCAATCGACGACGCACTGCAGCAGGTTCTCACAAACGTTGTCCAGCCCCGAAACGGAGACCACCCGGGTTATCATGGTGAAGATGAGCTGGAGATATGATTTTTCCCGCCCAAGCTTTTTGACGCGTTCCGCGAGGCTGCTCCGATCGTCACTGTTCATACAAGAGACCCTTGTACCCCATCCAGCGCCTCCCGGACTTTTTTCAGAAGCAAGCCGGGGATAATCGGTTTTGAAATGAAAGGCAGTTTCATGTCGAACACCCCGCTTCTGTTGATGGTCTCGGGCGTATAGCCGCTGGTGAAGAGAACACGGGTGTCGGGCTTGAGGCCGATGATCTCGCCGTACGCCGCGACACCGCTTTTCTTCGGCATCACCACATCGAGAATCACAAGATGTATTTTGTCCTGATGACGGAGAAATGAGTCCACCGAATCCTGCCCGTCCACGGCTTCGATCACCTCGTAGCCTGCATCCTCGAGCACCAGGCGCACAAGCCGCCTGACCGGCGGATCGTCCTCGCAGACCAGGATGGTTTCGCCCCCCCCCTTGAAGATCTCCTCATCGCGGAATGTATTCACCTGGTGATGCCGGCCAAGGAGCGGCAGAAAAATGGTGAAGGTCGTGCCCTGTTCGGGTGTGCTCTCCAGCAGTATATGCCCCCCGTGCTGCTGGATGATGCCATGAACGATTGACAACCCCAGCCCCGTCCCCTTTCCCGGCGTCTTGGATGTGTAGAAAGGCTCGAAAACCCTTTGCAGGAACTCGGCGGGGATACCCTCCCCGGTGTCGCCAAAGGAAACAACGGCGTAGTCGCCAGGTTTTCCCCTCCCATAGATGCTCATGAATTCATGGTCCAGTCGTCTGTGCTCCGTCCTGACGCAGATGGTTCCGCCATCGGGCATGGCATCCCGCGCATTGGTCGCCAGGTTCATCAGCACCTGCTCGATCTGACCGCTGTCCGCATTGACGAACAGGGGCGCCTGGCCCTGCTCGAGCACCAGTTCGATATCCTCGCCGATCAGCCGCCTCAGGAGTTTGCTCATATTTGTGAGGATCACCTGAACATTCACCGGCCTCTTTTCGAAGGGCTGTTTCCGGCTGAACGTCAGCAGACTGCGGGTGAGCACGGCTGCCTTCTCACCTGCGGAGCAGACCATTTCGGCGAAATTGCGCAGTTCGGAATCCGCGGGGAGCTTTTTCAGGATGATCTGGCTGCAGCCGATGATAGCGGTCAGGTGATTGTTGAAGTCGTGGGCCACCCCGCCGGTAAGTCGGCCGATATCCTCCATCTTCTGGGCGTGGTACAGCTGTTCCTGGAGCTTTGCGCGTTCTTCTTCAGACCGTTTGCGCTCGGTGATGTCCTCAAGAATGCAAGCAAAACGGTTTATCTCGGGCCGAAACGCCGTAACTTCAAAGTATCTGTCCAAATCCCGGGAATAGTTCTCGAAATGGACCGCTTCACCGGTCAGCGCTACTTTGCCATAGGTATCAATCCAGTGTTTCTCGATGCGCGGCATCACCTCCCGCACCGACTTCCCGATTATCTCGGCGCCCTGCATACCGGTCAAGCGCTCAAAGGCGGGATTGACAGCCAGAAACCGGTAATCGACCGGACTGCCGCCCGCATCGCAGATGATCTCGTGGACAGCAAACCCATCCAACATCTCACGGAACAGTGTCTGATACTTCTCTTCCGTTCTCCTTCTCTCAAGCTCGCTTGCAGCGCGGGAGGCAAAAGTGGTGAGCAGCGAAAGGGCCTGGGGAGTTTCGGCCATTGGTCTTTCATCGAGAACAGCCAGCAGGCCCATGGTGTGCCCTGCGGCATCGCGCAAGGGCATGCCCCAGTAGCTCTCGGCTTCCATCAACGTCAGCAGATGGTCACCGGGAAAAAGATTCTGAATACCGCGGGGATAGAAACAGGCACCCTTCGTGACAACATGTTCACAGGGCGTGCCTACGAGCAAGTAATTGAAGTTTTCCGCGAAGCCTCCATCCTGCCAGACGGCGATCGTGTGGGCCATGGCCGGATCTCCCCCGTCAATGGCGACCAGCAGCGCATAACGCTTCTTCAGGGAAACGGCCAATTGGCGAACCAGAAAACGAAATATATCCTGTCCCGAGGTTAATCCGCTCTCGGCAAGAAGCCGCAGCATATCCTCCGAATGCTTTCGCTCGGTGATGTCCCGGGCGAAACCTTCAATGACCGGCTCGCCTGAGGCATCGGCCGGTTTGATCCTGGCATCCACAGTGAGGCAGATGATTTCCCCGTTCTTTTTCCTTGCCGGGAATTCAAAATTAGTAACCTCGACATGCTTCCGCAGAAGGGATAGAAATTCTTTCCTGCGGCGAGGGTCGACGTAGAGTTTGCCGGGCAGGTTGCTGAAGGTTTTCAGAACATCTTCCGCTGAAACGCAGCCGACAATTTTCATCATCTCACGGTTTCCATCGAGGATTTTGCCGTCCAGAGTGGTGCGGAAGATGCCTATGGGCAAGCTTTCAAATAGTTCGCGGTACTTGGCCTCGCTTTTCTCCAGCGCTGCCTGGCTCGCTTTCAACCGGCGGTCCAAGGCATGACGATGAAGAGTCATCTCGACCGTAGCTACCAACTCCCGCTCGGAAACGGGCTTGATGAGATAGCCATAGGGCGAGGCAATCTTTGCCTTCTCAAGCAACGCATCCCGGGAAAACCCGGTCATAAAGACAATGGGGATTTCGGTCGCGCGGTAAATCCTCTCGGCTGCCGTTATACCGTCCATTGCCCCGGCCAACTCGATATCCATGAGCACCAGATCAATGTTCCGTCCACCCGGGGAGGCGACCGCCTCCTCTCCTGAAGCCACGGGCCCAAGTACCGTGTAGCCCAGACCGGTAAGTATGTTTTCGAGGTAGGCGGCCAGAATGCCGTCGTCCTCTACAATGAGAATAGTTGCTTTACTCATGGATATTCCTTCCGTTTCTGACCGAAATATTCAGGGCAAACCGCATTCCATCAGCATAGGTAGTGGGGCAATCTTTTCCTTGCGAAAATCGATTGTTGCTTTTACTGTTACTGCCGTGACGCTCTCTTTCTCCCCATGAAAGGATTCCCCCATGCCGCGCCGCTGCACTCTCATCATTAACCCCCTCTCCGGCGGATTCTCTCCCGCAAGGGTGCTCGAAGCAACGGTCAGCCTCGAAAGAAACGGCTTCCTCCCGACCATCCTGGAGGCCCGAGAACCCGACGTTGCAACCCGATGCGCCCGTCAGATCTGCCGTAAAGAGGAAAATCCCCTGATCATCGTCGGCGCGGGCGACGGTACGATAAACTGCGTCGTCAACGGGCTTTCGCCGGGTGTCGCCACCCTTGCCGTCATCCCTTTCGGCACATCCAATGTCCTCGCACGGGAAGTGGGCATAACCACCCTCTCCCGCGCCCTTGAAAAGATCTCCGCAGGAGTCTCCCGCGCGGTTTCCGTCGGCCTCATTGAAAAGGACGGAACGGAGCGCACCTTTCTCCTCATGGCCGGGGTCGGGTATGACGGCGCAGTGGTCAAGGGGGTACGCACCCATGAAAAGAGACTGTTGCGCAAAGGGGCATACCTCTTGTCTGCGCTCCGCCTGCTCCCGGCGTGGGATACCGGCCGTCTTGAAGTCACCGCGGGTTCCACCGTCGTCGACTGTCATACGGTCATCGTCTGCAACGCGGCAAAGTACGGTGGAGAGAGTATCATTGCGCCCGACGCGTCCCTGTTTGCGCCGGGATTGCGGATAGTCTGCCTTGTGGACGGAACCCGCGCGGCGTTCCTCAGGTTTGCCTGCCGCCTCCTGATGAAAAGAGGCGCGGACGGACCCGGCGTTGTCACCTTTCCGGCAATGGATGTGGAAATCCGCGGCGCCAAACCGCTGCAGATGGACGGTGACTTCTACTGCCATGCACCGGTCAGGATTCGGAGCGTTCCGGATTTTTTCCGGCTTATCGTATAGAAGTAACTTCACGTGTTCAAAAACCGAAATTCACGGTAATTCCGAGGCTCTTGCAAAAGTAAAAAGGAGTTCCCTCTCCCCTGGTGGGAGAGGGTTAGGGAGAGGG
>CAYSPF010000092.1:0-9366 GCA_964432775.1 uncultured Geobacter sp. | reverse complement strand
ACGTCGGTCATGTGTTTCAGGTCGTGGTAGGGGGTGGTGCACTGCCGGTATCCGGGGTAGTTGCCGTTGTACAGGTTGACGGTATCCTTGAATACTGTATTGAGCCAGGTGAAATCGTAATCGGCATACACGAGGGTGACAAGATGGCGAACCTCCTCATAAACGCTTTGGGGGAAATCCATCTTGATGAGGTCGGAGATAAAAAGCTTGTTGCGGACCGGATCCATATCTGCCTTCCCTTTGTTGAGCTTATGCGTAGAACTGTCGCGACCGATGCAGGCTTTGCGGTGGAATGTAGACTTAATAGCAACAGCATGGAAAAAGTCAACTAAAAACTCCTCCGCCGAGCGGGGGCCTCTTCGCTTGCCAAAGGATCCCCTGACTTGCTACACTGATTCACGACCGGAAACTCTGCCCCAAAGGAAGAAACCATGAGCCTGCCGAAGCGCGACGAGATCCTGCATGTCATAGAAACCCTGACGACCCGGTACCTGCGAGGAAAGATACGGGCCGTAAAACTGTCGATGATCGCCCTACTCTCGGGAGGGCATATCCTGCTGGAGGACATCCCGGGTCTCGGCAAGACAACCCTTGCCCTGGCCCTTTCCGGAGTGCTCGGAATGACATTCGGCCGCCTCCAGTGCACCAGCGACCTGCTCCCTTCGGATATCACCGGACTTTCCATTTTTAATCGTGAAGAGGGAAAATTCACGTTTCTAGCCGGTCCCATCTTCAATAACCTGGTGCTGGTGGACGAGATCAATCGCGCCATGCCCAAGACCCAGAGCGCGATGCTGGAGGCCATGGAAGAGCGAAGGGTGACCGTTGAGGGAGTTACCTATACGCTCCCGTCCCCGTTCCTGGTAATGGCCACCCAGAACCCGGCGGAGCAGGTCGGTACCTACCCCCTGCCGGAATCACAGATGGACCGGTTTCTCATCAGGACCGGGATAGGGTATCCGCCGGAAGACATAGAGAAGACAATTATCAAGGGGGGGAGTATCCGTGACCGGATCAAGGACCTGACGCCGCTGGTCGGGATCGACGACATCATTACCGCCAGGAGGGCGGTGAAGGAACAGGTGCTGCTTTCCGACAAGATTGTCGGATATATCTTTGCCATCGTTTCCGCCACCCGAAACCACCCCTTTATCCTGACCGGCATTTCCACGCGGGGCGGGATAAATCTGGCGGAAGCGGCCCAGGCCCACGCCTTCCTCGAAGGCCGGGACTTTGTCATACCCGAGGACGTGAAGGCCGTGGCCCTGCCGGTCGGAGCGCACCGGTTGATCCTGCGCCCGGAACACGAAGCCCTCGACAAGGAGGATCTATTCCAGTCCGTTCTGAAAAATATCGAGATTCCCATGGTCTGACCATTACCGGCGCGGGCTACTGGTACATCGCCATCACGCTGCTGCTGGGATTCGCCGCGGTCAACACCGGCAATAATCTCCTCTTCCTCATTGTTTCCTCTCTCCTCGCCTTTATGGCGGTTTCCGGGTGTCTTGGCTGGCTGAATCTCCGGAACCTGGGGGTGACGGTCGTGCTTCCGGACGAGATATACGACGGGATGGATACCCTTGTGACTATCCGCCTGGCAAACCGGAAACGCCTGCTGTCAGCCTTTCTGCTCCGTGTTGACATCTTGGGTAAGGGCGCCCGTTTTCCCCTTGTTGAGAGAGGCTGCGTCGACTCCGATGCGGTCACGCTCACCTTTCATGGCAGGGGCGCGAAGCTGCTGGAAAAGGCGACGATTTTCTCCCCCTTTCCCATCAATTTTTTCGTCAGGCGGAGGAGCGTTCCGCTTTTCGCCCCCTTTACCGTATTCCCCTCTCCCCGGGAGTGCCGGTCGCAGGGCGATGTCGGTAAAAAGGACGCGCGCGGCGCGGCGTTTTCGCGGCGAAAGGGGTTCGGGGGGGATGTGGCTGCCATCCGCGATTACATGGGGAGCGACCCCATGAAGCTCATTCACTGGCGGCTTTCCGCCCGCCAGGCGGAGTTGAAGGTCAAGGAGATGGCCGCGCCGTCCGAAGACCCCCTGATCATCGATGTCCTTTCTCTTCCGGGGCGAGGCCTTGAGGAAAACCTTTCCTGTGCGGCATATCTCGTCAACAGGGCTGTCCGCGGTAACCGGCCGGTCGGCCTGAAGTTCGGCGCCCGGGTTGTCCGGCCCGACCTGACCCGGACACACCGGTTGCGGTTGCTGACGGAGCTTGCGGTGTATGGTACACGTTAAGACGGTTCTCGATATCCTGGCGATGCTCACCGGCCTGTTGGGTACGGCTCCCCTGTTTCCCTACCTGGGCAGGATCCCGCAGTTCGTTTTTCCCGCAGCCCTGGCTTTCGTTGTCTTTAGCGCATGGAAAGGCTTCCCGCCACTGCGAGGATGGCGAGCGACCGCCCTGACAGGAGTTGTTTTCGTCTACTACGTACTCCAGTTCACCCGCGACAACCTCGTGGAACCGGCAGCCAACCTGCTGGTGGTGCTCCTTTCGATACGACTGGCAGGCGAGAAGATCCCGCGGAACTACCTTCAGATCTATGCCCTTTCCCTCTTTGCCCTTGCCGCTTCCTCAGCATTCAGCCTGAGCGGAGCGTTTCTCCTGTACCTCACCCTGCTGCTGCTCTCCATTGCCGTTTCCCTTGTCCTCCTTACGTTTTTTACCGTTGACAGCCGGTTGTCCCTGACCCGTCGCGGTCTTCGACGCGTTGCCTCGGTCGCTGCGGCAATGCCCGCGGCATCGGCGCCCCTGATCCTGCTGTTCTTTGTTATTCTTCCCCGGCCCCAGTTTCCCCTGTGGAACTTTCTCGCTCCCTCCGGAGAAAAGGTTGCCGGTCTGAGTGACCGGGTTGAACCGGGCGCCGCGTCGAACGTGGGGGAGGTTGCCACCCCGGTCTTGCGGGCGCGAAGTGAAAAGCTTTCCCGGGGTGATCTCTACTGGAGAGGTGTCGTGCTCAATGCGCCGCAGGGCAATGCCTGGGTGCGAACAGAAATTCCGGAGAGAGAATCCCATCCTCCCAAAGGGGGTACCATGGTGCAACAGACGGTTTTTCCCGAGACAACCACGAGCCCCTGGCTGGTGGCGCTTGATACTCCATGGAGCGTGAGCGGTGTCCGGTCGGATAAGAGTTCGGATCTGGTTTTCAGGAGAAGGCGTGCTCCCGCGGGGCGTCTCAAATATGATACGGTTTCAGCGGTGCACGGCGCCATCGAGACGAGAAGAGGGATCAATCGGGAGTTCTATCTGAAGCTTCCGGAAAGTATCTCCCCCGCGATGCTGTCCCTGGGAAGGTCGATACGAAAACGGGGAAACTCGGACAGTCAAAGGCTTGCCCTGCTGGAAGGCTATTTCAGCTCAGCCGGGTTGCGGTATGCGACCCGCGATCTTCCGCGCTCGGCGCGCCCTCTCGATGAGTTTCTGTTTGAGAAAAAGGCGGGGCATTGCGAATTTTTCGCCTCGTCCTTTGCCGTGCTTCTCCGGACGGCCGGGATTCCGTCACGATTGGTGGGTGGTTACTACGGAGGGGAGTACAACGAGCTGGGCGGGTATTATCTGGTAACCGAAAGCATGGCGCACGTATGGGTCGAGGTCTTCCTGGAGGGTACGGGATGGGTCAGGAGGGACCCGAGCATTTTTGCCGTCAATTTCAGCGGGGAAAGGGAGGTGAAGCGACAAGGCCTGCCGGCAAAAATCAGGTTGGTTGTCGACACCCTCAGTTATTTCTGGAACCAGGCGGTTATCACCTATGACCTGGATAAGCAACTGCGCCTGGCCTACGCGACCGGCTTAGCGGTCCGCAACCTGTCATTTCCCTTCGGCAGGCGGGAGGTTGTTCCCGCGCTGCTAGTGGCAGGACTCCTGCTCACGGGTATTTTCTCCAGGAGAAGGTGGCGACGGGGCTCACGCGAAGAAGGTGTTGTCCGGAAATTTCTGCGGATGGTCGGGAAAAGATACCCTTCTATCTCCATTACTCCCTCGACCGGGTTGCTGGAACTTGCGGAACAGACCGGTGATCCCTATGTCCGGAGATTCGCCGATATCCGATACGGTGCGCTCTATCGCGACCGGAACCTTACGAAACGGGAGCTCGCCCTGCTGAAAGACATCATGCATGGTTTTTCGGCAGCACCGGGAAAAGACCGTGGCGACAGCCGCAAAATCGGCACAAGTCATTGACTTGATTTTATTTTGCTGCTACATTTTCATTCCCGAAACATGACAAAAAGGGGTGTCGCAGTTTCCGACGGCAGGACCGTTCGGCTGATGAGAAGACTTCCTGATGGGCGCCCGGACAGGGGGATGGGCGCCTGTCATAAACGATAAAGAAGGTGTGACTTGAGTTCCCAAAAAGACAAATTTCTGGCAAGCGCGCAAAAGTACATTCAAAAGGGTCAGTTCGACCGTGCACTGCGGGATTACGAGCAGCTTGTCACCGTGGACCCGAAGGATGTGAAGCACCGCCAAAAACTTGCCGAGTTGCTCATCAGGTGTAACCGGCGGGAAGACGCAATCCGGGAATATGATACTATCGCCCGCTACTACGAAGAGAACGGCTTCAACCTGAAATCCATTGCTGTCTATAAACAGATCCAGCGGCTCGATCCGTCAAATATCGAAATATCTCTTTCCCTTGCTGCTCTCAATGAAAAACAGGGAATGATCGGAAATGCCCTTTCGGAATACAAAACGGTTTTCGAGCATTATGAAAAATCGGGAAGAGCCGATGATGCCCTGAAAATTCTCGAAAGGATGCAGGGAGTTGATCCCGATAACGTCGACATCCGGCTGAAACTGGCGGAAACTCTCTTTGCCGCGGGAACCGTGGACAAGGCGTACCAGGAGTATGCGCGGGCCGCCCTGGCCCTGAAGGATCGGGGCATGACTGCGCTCTATGAAAAGGTTGGCGGGAGAATCCGGGAGCTTTTTCCCGATAGGTCGGATACCTCATTCGATATCCTGGTGGAACAGGTCCGGAGCGGCGCGGTTGAAGATGCGATTCCGATGCTGCGCCGGTTTCTTGATGATGATCCTGATAATCTCCGTGTTCTCGGCCTCCTGGCGGACGCGTACAAGATGTCGGGTGACGTGAAAAGCCGGAGAGAAGCTCTGCAGCGGGTGCTCGACAGTTCTCCCGAGGACCTCTCGGCAGTCAAGGGGCTCATTGAATGTTCCGTTACGGAAAAGGACCTGGAAGGGAGTCTTGCTCTCATTGACAGATATTCTCCGGCGCTTTTTTCCGGAGGCGCCTACGGAGAGATAGAGCAGTACTATGCGGCCCTGCAGAACACGGCTCCCTATGACATCCGTCTTCTTGACGGCCTGAAAAGCCTTTATGAACTGACCGGAGAGAGCTCGAAGCTTGCCGATGTGCAGGTGAGTCTCAACATCCTTTCCCGGAAGGGGAATGCGGGAAGTGAGCCGTCCCACGACGCGCATCAGGAGATCGAGATTTCCACTCTCTCTTCCGTTGGCGACACCTCCTCGGCTGCTGATTTTGCCTGGGGGGACGATATCGACCTCACGAATTCGGCCGATATCGGTTCCGGACCGCAGGGGGCGCCCGGGGATGCGGGAGCGGAAGACTTTGCCTTCGTTGACCTTGCACCCGCCCAGACGGACGCCGGGGAGACGGAATCCGAAGAGTTCGAGATTGATATTTCCTTTGAACTGCCGGAAGATTCTGATCTTTTTGCAGCACCCCCGTCGGGATCCGGAAGGGAGATTTCTTCCACGGAGCTGGAGCATGCGGAACCTCCTCTCCTGGAATTGGACGAGGCCGAAGTTCCGGTCGCGGTCGACGGCCTTCTTGAAGAAATCGCCCTTGACACTGAAATTGCTCCCGATCTTACGTTTTCGGATGGAGAAGACAGAGATGGCTACCGAGGTGCAGAGGAATCGTCTCTCCCTCTCGGCGGGGAGCCCCGGGTCGATATTATCCCCTCCGAGCAGCCGATCCCCGTTCTCTCCATAGAGCCTCCGTCTCTCTCCTCCACCTTCCCTGAAGCGGGGATCCCTCCCACGGAGGGGACTGCTGACGGCTCCATTGCGCAAGATGCATCCGAACTGGAAGGCATTCTTTACGGATTCAAGGAAAGTCTGGACCAGCAGCTTGATAAGGAGGATGCGGAGACGCACTACAATCTCGGCATCGCCTATATGGAGATGGCGCTCCATGATGACGCGATCAAGCAGTTCCGCATCGCGGCCAACGATCCGAGCCGGGAACTGGACTGCCTGACGCTGCTGGGTGTCTGCTATCGGGAAAAGGGGGATTTCGCGGGTTCGGAACAGGTCCTCACTTCCGTGCTTTCCCTCGGGGATCTCAGGGACGACAGGGTAATGAACCTCCAGTATGAACTGGGACTGCTGTATATGGCGGCGGGCCGCGAAGAAGAAGCTCTCCAGTCTTTCCGGGATGTTTTTACCGGTAATCCCGGATTCCGCGACACGATGAAGATGATTGAGAAATTGAGCCGCAAAGCCGGAAATTTCGACCTTTCGGACATGGACGATGTGGAGATCGAACTGGAGGAGATAGACTGACGTCCGACTCTCCTGATCGACGGCAGTCGTGGTTTTTACCGCAAACCTCTACGGCGTTCCGCTTCCCGAAGGCCACAAATTCCCCGCCCTTCGCGTATCTCCCTCAACCGCACCCGTGAATAAAGATTCTTTTGCTGTGCCTGAATCCGCGTTCTGTACCGGACGAACGGACCGGCGATTGTGGATGACCACCCCACTTCCGAAAGGAATCTGCCTGAATGGAAAGGATCTGGGCTCCCTGGCGAATGGAGTTTATCGTAAATGAGAAGCCCTTCGGCTGTATCTTCTGTCTGGGCGAAAAAAAAGACGAAGAAAGCGAGAAGGAAAGGCTTATCCTTCGCCGGGACAGGTACACTTCTATCATGATGAACCGCTATCCTTACAGTTGCGGCCATCTGCTGGTCTCCCCCCTTCGCCATGTGGCTGATATGGGAAACCTGCTGCCCGAAGAGATGCTGGAGCTTTTCGAGAATGTGCGGCTCTGCTGCGAGGTGATGACCGGGGTTCTGTCTCCCCAGGGGTTCAATATCGGCATAAACCTGGGAAAAGCCGCGGGAGCGGGTGTTGACGACCATCTGCATATCCATGTCGTTCCCCGATGGATTGGAGATACGAACTTTATGACTCTTGTCGCCGATGTGCGTGTCATGCCGGAAAGTCTTGCCGCAACCTACGAGAAACTCCGGAGTAGTTTCCCGTCCGCAGGCGCCTCCGACGTGCGCTGATTGTCCTTGACCTGTTTCCGGTAGGGAGAGACCGGTGAAATGGTGAAGTGAACGTCCTTGTCGGCACAGAAGGGCAGTATTCTTGTGGAGTAGCGGCTCATGAATTCGTCAGGTGTAAACAGGGAATGGAATGATATGAACGGTCAGAAGAAATTACGCCACCGTGGTGTCGTGTATGCCTTGGTTGGGCTTTCGATGGTACTTGTAGCGCCGGCAATCTGGGTGATCCTCCGTCTCGCGTTCCTTCCCGACTCGAGCGGCGCCCTGTGGGAGCAGGTCTTCGGGGATGCCGCGGTAAGCTTCGAGAACATCCTGTTGTTCTGCTATCTCGGCGTCGGTGCCGGGATTATTGCCTCCGTTTTCGGCTATATCTTCGGGAAGACCGTCGATCAGCTTCGTGCACGGGCCGGTGAACTGGAAGAACTGCACCGTGCGGGAGTGTCCCAGGCCGAGCAGTTTGAAAGCAGATGTCGTGCACTCGACGACACGATAAAGAAATTTCACCGCATCAGCGCCAGGATACAGAAATCGCTGGACGTAAAGGAGGTTCTTGCCCTCTGCGCTGAAGGACTGCATGACGTACTTGGCTTTGAGCGGGTCAACATACTGATGGCGGACGCGGAGCGGAAGCATCTCCACTTTCTCGTGGCAACAGGCAGCGATGGATTCAATTGTGACGAAATGGCCCTTCCCCTCGACAAGAGGATAGGGATTATCTACAAATGCTTTGCCGAACGGAAGCTGTACCGGATTGACGATATCGGCACCTGTCCCCAGGAGTACTATCTTCAATCTCCCTATGACGGGCTCAAGCCGCTCCGTTCCCGCAGTTTTTTTCTCTGTCCCATTGTCGTGAAGGGAGAATCCGTCGGTCTTTTCGGAATCGACAATGCTTACAGCCGACGCATGGCGAACGAGAGCGACGAGGATACCATCAGGCTTTTTGCCGAACAGGCGGCCGCGGCCATCACCCGAATCAATCTTCTGAAGGCCATCGATTCCCTTACGACCGAGCTGGAAAAGACTTTCTCCGATTTCTTCCTGAAACGGGAGATCTATTCCCGGACCGTTCATAACCTCAAGTGCGCCATCGATTCCCTGTTCAACGGCACGGCCAAGATTTCAGGCGCGTCGGAAAGCGTCATGTCTTCCGTGGAGGAGACGAGCTCCGCGGCAGGCCAGATCTCCGTTTCCATTGACCAGGTGACGAATAACCTGAACTTCCTGGCGGAAACTATCGATAAAACCGTTTCAGCCATGGAAGAGATGCATGCTTCCATCAAGAATGTTGAAAAAAATGCCGCTGTTTCCCATGAGGTTTCGCGACAGGTCACCCTTCAGGCGGACGAGGGACGGGAGGGTGTGGGAGAGACCATTCAGGCTCTGGCGGAAATTCAGAAATCAGTCGAGCTCTCCTTTGACGGGATAATGAGGCTCAGCAGTAACAGCGGAAGAATAGGCAGCATCGTAAAGGTTATCAAGGATATAACGAAAAAGACGAATCTTCTTGCGCTGAATGCCTCAATAATAGCGGCCCAGGCCGGTGAGTTCGGAAAGGATTTCGGAGTCGTCGCGGAAGAAATGCGGGCACTGTCGCACCAGACCGGTCAAATCACGGGCGAGATTGAAGTGATTATTTCCTACATTCTGAATGATTCGGATACGGCGGCAAAGAACATTACCTTTTCCAAGGAACTGGTGCGGAAAGGGGTCGCCATTGGACACGAAACGGGAGAGACCCTGAAAAGTATCAACAATAGTGCCGTACGCTCCATGGATATGACCGAAGAAATAAAAACGGCCACCGCTGAGCAGGTTCAGGGCGTCATGCTCGTGACCCAGTCCATTGAGGATGTCAGCGCCATGGCATCACAGATTTACAACGCTTCCAAGGAGCAGTCCGAGGCGACGAAGAATATTCTCCGCTCCATTGAATCCATCAAGACCATGACCGTGAACATGGTTCGGGCCACCGAAGCCCAGCAGCGGGACGGGTCCGAAATCGAGGAGTCGGTTCATTCCCATATGAAGACAAGTGAGGAGATGTTTGACAGCATGGAGCTGCGCAGAAAGCAGAGCAGTGCGGTCGTGGAGGA
>CAYSPF010000091.1:0-9535 GCA_964432775.1 uncultured Geobacter sp. | reverse complement strand
CCTCGGCCCTGATAGCGGAAGCCGACAGATTCGCCATCGGTCTCTGCAGCTGCCGGCATGAAAAGATGCATCTGGGAGAAAAGAAATGCGACGTTCCACTGGAAAGCTGCACCCAGTTCGGCTATGCGGCGGATTTCATGATCAGGCGCAATCTGGCGCGCGAAGTCGGCAGGTCGGAGATGGAGGACCACTTCTCGAAATCCAAGGAGAGGGGTCTGGTGCTGGCGGCAGACAATGTGCAGAAAAACATGCGGTTTGTCTGCCACTGCTGCAAATGCTGCTGCGGCCCGCTGCTGGCCATCAGGGAACACGGTTATCCCAATGCGCTGGTTACCTCCAATTTCATTGCAGGGATACAAGAAGATGCGTGCATCGGCTGCGGAAAGTGCGCCAAGGCCTGTCCGATCAACGCAATCACCATGGTTGCCCTGGAAAAACCGGAGTCACGGAAGAAACAGGATGCCCGGGTCGAAACGTCCATCTGCATCGGCTGCGGGGTGTGCGCCCTGAAATGCCCGACAAAGGCATGTATACTGACGAAACGGGGACAGAGAGTGATTCATCCGGAAACAACCTTTGAAAGGATCATGCTGCAGAGCCTGGAAAGGGGAACCCTGCAGAATCAGATATTCGCAAATCCCCGGAGCATCAATGAGAAGTTCATGCGCGCCTTTGTCGGCGCATTCCTGCGCTTCCCGCCGGTGAAGAAGGCGTTGCTGAGCGACAGGCTGAGGTCGCGATTTCTTGCCGCAATGAAGGACGGCGTGGCAAAGCAGGGAAAAGGGTGGGTTCTGGAGATGTGAGACCCGGTTTGCAGGAATGACTTGTTTCCGCTGATGACGGCACCGGGGAAAAAAGGAGGGAACGCATGGCAAAGGATTTTCCACAAGCAAGATTTGTCAGTACCAACGGTATCCGTATGGCGGTCTACGAGCAGGGAAACGGCTTTCCCGTGGTGCTCTGCCATGGGTTCCCTGAACTGGCCTATTCCTGGCGAAGGCAATTTCCGGCACTGGCCGAGGCCGGTTTCCGGGTCATTGCGCCCGATCAGCGGGGGTATGGGTTAACGGACAAGCCCAGCGCGGTTGCGGAGTACGACATCAGGAAGCTGACCGACGATCTGGCCGGGCTCCTGGATGCCCTTGGCCTGGACCGGGCGGTGTTCTGCGGCCATGACTGGGGTGGTCACGTGGTGTGGGAGATGCCCGCCTTCCATCCCGACCGGGTGGCCGGGGTCATCGGAATCAATACACCGCACCGCTATTTTCAGCGCATGGGACCGGACCCGATTGCCTGGATGATGGAGAATTACAGTGAACGTTACTACCGGATGGCCTTTCTGGAGGAAGGAATCGAAGCGGGGCTGACACCCGAGCTGCTGCCGCGCTTCCTCTCCGGCCTCTACCGGGGGCGTCCCATCACCATGGAGCAGTACCTGGCGGCCCCGCCGGCGGTGCGTAACCTGGAGTTCGAATTCATCATGGAGTCGGCCCTCAGCCCGGAACCTGCCGGGAGGCCCCTCGTGACGTCCGAGGAACTCCGGGTCTATACCGACGCCTTCACGGCCGGCGGGTTGACCGGTCCCTTCAACTGGTACCGCAACATCGTGCGCAACGCCGGAATTCTCCGGCAGGTCGATTCCCGGATCACGGTACCCTGCCTGATGATTTCGTCGGAGGACGACATCTTCCTGCCGCCGTCACTGACCGAAGGGATGGAAGAATACCTGCCCGATTTGGAGAAATCCGTCATCCCGGAATGCGGCCACTGGACCCAGGCGGAAAAACCGGAGGAACTGAACCGGCTGCTCATCGACTGGCTCTCGAGAAAGATTCGCCGCTAGCACTAAGTCGGGTGCCACTGCTTTCATCGATTAGTTTTCTCACACCAGCCAGTGCTTGACTTTCCTAGACGACCGGTCTATTTTTTCGTTTATGTCGACAAAAGATACCCGAAGCGAGATCATACGGGCGGGAATGGGGATAATCGCCCGCCACGGATTCAATTCCACCGGTATCGAGGCGATCCTGAAGCAGGCGCACGTGCCCAAGGGGTCGTTTTACCACTATTTTTCCAGTAAGCAGGAGTTCGGCCTCCAGGTCCTTGACTACTTTGCGGCAGGCATTGACAGGATCTTCACTGCTCAGCTCACCGATGATTCACTCTCTCCCCTGACACGATTCAGAAAGTGTGTGGAAAGCCTCGTGGTCAGGTTCGAGGAGAATAACTGCAGCGTCGGTTGTCTCGTGGCCAACCTGGGTCAGGAATTGGCCGACCAGAACGAGGATTTCAGGGTGCGTCTCGACGGGGTCTTCCGCTGCTGGATGCGGCATTTCGAGCGTTGCCTGCGTGAGGCCGGGAGTGCCGGGGAAATCCCGGTTGAATCATCCCCCGAGCTTCTCGCGGAGGTTTTCGTTTCCGGGTTCGAGGGGGCGCTGCTTGTTTCCAAGGTGATGAAATCATCGGCGCCGTTGAGGAACTTCATCAGCTTTTTTTTCGAGAAGACGGTGCGGTAAAAGCATCGAAGGGTGCGGGCATTTTCGTCACCCGATCCGTCCGCCGGCAAGACCGGCACATAGAGGGGAAACGCATGAAGAAAGACCAGATACCGAGTATGGCGGAAGTATCCATGGCCGATGAGGCGGGCGGGATTGTCCTGGAACCCGCGGCGGAGCAGATCCCACGTCTGTGCACGCTGATCCAGAAAGACTGTTTCGTGAAGATCGAGACGGGAAGCAGTCTGCGTAACGTGCTCTGCGAACAGTTCGGCATCACGCCCGAGTATGTAAAAGGCGAAATCAAGGTCTTCTTTCTCGACAACAGCCCGGTGGATGACCTTGACGAAGCCATTATAAAAGACGGGGCAACCGTGGCCCTTTCCGCGGCAATGCCGGGTCTGGTGGGCGCGTCGATGCGGCAAGGCGGCCTGTCGTGGATGCGGGCGGGCATTACCTACCACGAAGATGGACAGGATCAGGGGAAAAGCCGGGGAGTTATCCAGTTGAAGCTGTTTAACAAGGTAATGGCCGATCTGGGCGAATCATTCCTGCGACGGGGTATCTACGTTAAAACGCGTGTCCTTGCCTCATTTTTTGAGAGATTTGCTGCGGATTTCTGGCTGGAGTTCGGAAAAATAACGAAATGCGGGGAATGCATCACGGATGCCATCCTGTCGGATTATCTGAAAACACATGATGAATGGGTGAAGTTCAGAATTCGCTGAAATCGCGGATTGCTGCCCCTACGGGGCCTGGCCCTTCAGGTTGCATATTCGGCAAGGAAGGCCCTTTCCACGACGAAAAACGGTTTTCCGGCACCTCACGCCGAGGCATGCAGTCACCTGCCTTTTGCGAAGAAACGGGGAGCCGTTTTTTATCTGTATTCCCTCAGACAGGCACTCAGCCCTTCTGTGCCGCCGGCCCGGCAAAAATTTTCTTCACAATCATTGTGTAAAAACCGGAGAAACTGTTTATACTGACTGTTACTTTATGAATCAATGGGAGGTGGATTCCGTGCTGATACCCGTCATCTTTGCCGATGACTCCTATGACATGGTCGAAGACAGATTGCTCAATGAACTCATTATCACCAATAAAATAAAGGCGTTCAAGAGATCGGACGGATGGGTCAGGATAGGTGAGGACCCCATTCGTAAAATTGTCTATACAGGTCCCGAAAGAAGAGGGAACCAGTAGGCCGGCCCGACCCGGTTCCCGGGGCGTGTGCTCAACCAGTGAAAGAGCGGGTATATGACGTACGGTGATGTTTTTGTCCAGATAGTCCACGAGGTTACGGGGCTTACGAAAGAGTACCTGGAATCTGTTCTGCGGGAGGCACTGAAGGTGTTTCCCTGCAGGGTTTCCCATGACCATGAAGTGTCCGACCATAAAGCGCTCGTAATGTTGGACACCCTGAGGAGTGAACGGACCAGTATTCTTACCTGGTGTTACCAAGCGGGCCTGAAAGTCCCGGAGAGCGACCCCGGCAATGCCTGAGCATTGAACTTTTCCCGCCGGACAGATGGAATAAGGCCCGACATGAGACAACTCCTCCACTCCCGCATGTGAAACAGAGGAAGAGCCGTCATATGGACACAAAAATTCTCATAGGCCTTGTGAACAACGCTGCGCTGCTGCTTGCCATCTGTCTGGTGTACGACGCCGTGATACTGAGCAGGGATCCCGCCCGCCCGGCGATGAAGGAGATCGTTTCCGGCGCTATCCTCGGCGTTGTCGCTGTTGCCGTGATGATGAATCCGGTGCAGTGGCAAGCCGGGATTATCTTCGACACGCGTTCCGTGCTGCTCAGTGTGTCGGGTCTTTTCTTCGGGCCGGTCGCTACCCTCATCGCCATGGTCATAACCGGAGCGTACCGTCTCCATCTGGGAGGGAGCGGCATCTGGATGGGGCTCTCGGTGATCGCCGCTTCCGGCGGTATCGGAATGGCCTGGAGGCGGCTCCGGAATAAGGCGCCTGCGGACTTTTCGCTGTTCGAACTCTACACCTTCGGTATCGTTGTTCACCTGGTCATGCTCGCTCTCATGGCGCTGCTTCCCGGAACTCTGGTGGCTGAGACGTTTTTCAGAATCGGTCTGCCGGTAATGGCGATCTATCCCGTGGGCACGGCACTTCTGGGAAAACTGATGGCGGGACGGGAAGTACGGAGACGAACGGCCGAGACGCTGCGGGAAAGCAAGGAGCGCTGGCAGTTCGCCCTGGAGGGAAGCGGCGACGCAGTGTGGGACTGGGACTTTCCGGCCGGCAGGGTATATTACTCAGACCGGTGGAAGCGGATGCTCGGCTATGAAGTCCACGAGATTGGGGATACCCCGGAAGAATGGAAAAAGATCGTTCATCCGGACGATCTCGAACGGGTTATGGGAGAGCTGCAACGCCACCTGCGAGGTGAGGTGCCGGTTTATCTGTCGGAGTATCGTATACGGTGCAGGGATGGATCCTTCAAGTGGATACTCGGCCGAGGCAAGGTTACGGCCCGTGACGAGAAGGGGGAACCGCTCCGGGCCGTAGGCACCCATTCCGACATAACCGACAGGAAGCGCCTGGAAGAGCAACTCCGCAAAGCCCAGAAGATGGAGGCAATCGGTCAGCTGGCCGGGGGAATCGCGCACGACTTCAATAACATCCTCACGACAATCATCGGCAGGACCTATCTGCTCCAGAGCAGGCTGGCGGACAGGGAAGATCTGTGCGTCCATGCAGAACAGATAGCACTGGCCGGCGAACGGGCGGCCGCACTTACCCAGCGGCTTCTTGCCTTCAGCCGGGAGCAGGTAGTCGAGTTGCGCCGCATCTCTCTGAATGCCGTAGTACAGAGGGCTTCCCAGCTTTTGTCCCGGCTGGTCCGTGAAGACATCGATCTCTCGTTCCGGTTTGCCGAGCCGCCGCCGGTGGTGCTGGCAGACGAGGGTCGACTGGTGCAGGTGCTCATGAATCTGGTGACCAATGCACGGGATGCGATTTCGGGGCCGGGAAGGATACTGATTTCGACGGAGACCGCCCGCATCGAGCAGCTGCCGGGAGGGACACGGGGAGACGTGCCCCCTGGAGACTATGCCGTTCTCTCCGTTACGGACAATGGTTCCGGGCTGGACGAAAGGGTTCGGGAACGCATCTTCGAGCCTTTCATCACAACCAAGGAAGTCGGCAAGGGAACGGGGCTCGGCCTTGCCGTTGTCTACGGAATCGTGCGGCAGCACAATGGTATTATCACCGTTCGGAGTGAACCTGTTCAAGGCACGACATTTGCCTTGTATGTGCCTCTGGTGGAAGGTGAACCCGAAGAAGACGCAGATGGAAGGGAGACCCCCATGCCCAGGGGGCATGGGACGATACTTGTCGCCGAAGACGAGGATGCGGTGCGCTCCTTGATGCGGGCCATCCTCATCGAGAACGGCTACCGGGTCATCGAGGCGGAGAATGGTGTCGAGGCAGTGGCACGGTTCATGGAAAATCGTGACTGTATTGACGGCGTGCTGCTCGATGTAATCATGCCGCGGATGAACGGCAGGGAGGCCTGCGAGGAAATCCTGAAGATTCGGCCGGATGTCAAGATCCTCTTTGTGAGCGGGTATTCCGGAGACTTCCTGGACGATAACCTGCTGAAGCGCCAGGAGAACGGTTTCATCCAGAAACCGCTACGGCCCCGTGAGTTCATCAGTCGGTTGCAGGAGTCGCTCGGTACGACGGATACTACCTCCCGGGAGGACGCCCCTGGTTGATATGCCGGCCTGCCTGATCTGACAAACGCTTGTACTGCGTCACTTTTTCCCTCCAGGGAACCTGTCCGTCCGGCGGGGTTTCCCCTTCGGTCCGCCGCTCGGCGCTACTCTCTGTTTCTGCGGTCGGGCCTCGCTCACGGAAATGATACGATCCCCCATCAGCGCTTCATCGAGAGAGGTGATGGCTTCCCTTGTTTCCCCAACCGTTGCCATGCGCACATAGGCGCACCCTTTCGACTTCCCGGTCACGGGATCGGTGATGATGTGGACTGATGTGACGGTGCCCGCCACGGAGAAGATCTTCCGCAGATCCTCCGCGGTTGCCTCATAGGACAAATTCCCCACGTAAAGCTCTTTTGCCATTACGACCTCCAATTGATCTGAATACGGCGTCCTCTTGGTAGACGCCGTCCTATTTGCTTTTGAACTCTCTAATCCTGGTGTTCTCGATAAGCCGGTCAAGGGTTGCTGCGGTGAAAACCTTCCCATTCAGGCGCAGTATCAGGTCCCTCATATCCGACCTTCTCTGGCGGAACCCTCGACCGTCGATGCATGCAATTACTTCATAGCGCTGCTTTCCTTTCTGCAAATGCTTGTTTCTCTGCGTTTCCAGTTCCTTAATCCTTGTCACTTTATCCCTGGCCGTTCCATCGTCACTCGTGATCTTGGCTTCAATTACCACTGCAGGGTTGAGTTCATCCGGTATACAGAAATCGGGCGCCTGGCCGAATCCGGGAATTCTTTCAGCTCGACCCGTTTTGCGGTAGGAAACGCCCGCTTCGCGAAGTCTTTGTTCAATGGCGTTTTCCATGACTTCTCCGACCAACTCGGAAACCGCGTCGCGGTGGGTGGCAAAGGGCCGCCCAAGGTAGCGCTCATAGAGAAGCACCGCATAGGGAACGTTTTCTTGCGCCGCATGCGTCAATGATTCCTGACCGAAATTGGTGTCGAATTTTGAAAGCCGATGAAGAAGACCGTCCTGTTCTGCGGGTGAGCCTTTTTCGAAGTACTGAATAGCGACTCTGATCAGAGCATCGATTCTTTCCCGGGTCTTTGTAGAGGACTTCCTTCCTTTCAATTTACGGTAATAGTCGGGAGTTTTACAGTTTTTGTCGACTGCCCGGGCCGCGCCTTGAGTGATATCGCTGTCTAGTTCGACCCGTGCCAGTTCCGCCCATTCCGGCGCAGACATTCCAAGGACTGAACGCAGAACGCCGAGTACCAAGCTGTTTTCCAGGAGCGCGGATTGGATGTGCTCAACCGAGAAATTCTGAAAACATCCCGTTTGCCTCTTCAGGATTTCATATGCAGACTGGAAATCAGGATATCGCACGAACCCCGCACCGGTTGGCATGAGAAGAAATTCCGAGGAAAGATCGTTGAACGTGATGTCAACCATCTCCTCGATCCGCAGTTCAAGGTCTTCCTGATTCAGCTCAAATGGTCGCTCTCCAGGCATTTCTTGACTCCTCATTTCAGATTAGAACAACACATCCTCGGATCCTGCTTCATAGAAAATTGTATCTTCATTCACAGCAAGCCTTTGCGCGGGGAATTCAGCGAATGAAACAGCGATTTCGATCCTGTCCAGATGCGGCAGAGATGCCATATGGGCCGCAACTTTTCTGAGTTTATCCTTCACGGGAAGAGCTTCATCCCACCCAGTCCTCAAATTCCAGACGGACATCCTGACCAGATGCCCGAAGATGATGCACCTTATATCTCCCCGTGTCGGCTTCAGGCAGCCCAAACGCAGTTTGTCGAGGTCCTCAGCGACAAGTTCAGCATATTCTTCCGGAGACTCCGCCAGTGACTTGCGGGGCACGACGCCGGTTGCGCGGCAGACGAATACGCTATCGACAACGGACGAACCGGTGCCGCTGATATGGATTGAGGCGCCCATCTCCGCCGGACAGGGAAGGGAAGCGGAGCATACGAGGCCTGCGTCCAGTATGGCGACGGCAATCGGGTAGTACGCTTCCATCCTGTTGTGGTGATAGGTAAAGGCGAACGGCCCTCCGGATTTCAGTGCCTTGGTCATTTTCCGGAACACGGCCGACAAGCCCTCCGTGAAATGGTTGAGACCACGTTCCATGGTAACGTTGCCGGTGAGTTCATTAATATTTCGGGTTGTATGGGACGCAAATGCGGGATTTGCTTCATTTGCCAGCTTTCGCACCCAGACATAACAGAAGTCCATCAGCTCGGCATACTGCACGTTGCCGAAGTAGGGCGGGTCGGTAAATACAGCGTCGAGGCTTCCGTCCTGCAGATCCGCTTCCGTCGCACTTTGACAGAGGAGGCTTACCTTACGTAACCCAGCGTTGCCCGTGCCGTTCAGCCGGTCTCCAATCCATTCCCCCTGGATTGGTACGACTATCTTTCTTCCCCCATCATGGCGCGTCTCGAAAGGGTGATCGCAGTATGTCTTTGCCTTGATGTATTTCTCGACGATATTATTCCATCCGCCGCTGCCCACGCTTGTGCCGCCGCCGTTGGCGATGCCGAGCAGGTTGGATTCACACTGGACCAGACCCACCGGAAAACCGTGGACGGAGAAAATGTCAAGAGACTTGAGGGCCATGGTGTCGTAGCGGCACAGCATGTTCTGATAGCGGAGCAGGTCGGAGAGGTTGGTGATAAGGGCATTCCGGATACGCTCGTCCCTTACACCGGTAATGGCGCGGCAACTCAGCGCAAGGCCGAGGAGTTGCCGTTCATTGAACATTTCCCGGTAGCGGCTGTATCCCCAGCGCAACAGGCGATCGGTCTCGTCTCCGGGGAGGATTTCGTCCTCCGGCACGTACTTCATGCCGGTCTTATTCAGTAGAGAAGCGGCACGCTCAAAGGCTGCCAGGTCGTCCAAGTCCGGACTCTTGAAGAACCGTCCCTGATGGTTAGGCTTACAGGAACGGCAGTGATACTCGATGGCGAACATCCGGTGGCGGGGCGGGCCTTCGCTCGGATCGGGGTAGGGGGCGATCTTTTTGCAGTGAGGGCAGGCGCACTTGCTCCTTTTTGCCGGGCCTTCGGTCGTCAGCTGAGCACCGCAGGTACGGCATGAACCGGGGCGTTTACGATCCTCGACGCCGTTCAGGTCGCCGCATGATGCGCAGATCAGGATGTTTTCCGTGTGTCGCCGGTCTTCGGCAAGGAGATAGCCGGGGAAGAGGTCGAATACCTTGCCGCAGTGGTTGCATTTGCGCTGCTTCACCCAGAGAAAATATTTGACAAGGGCTTCCGAGTCGCCGCATTTGAGACAGCGCGTACGGTACAGGGAGCCGATTTTTTCTTCCA
>CAYSPF010000090.1:0-9690 GCA_964432775.1 uncultured Geobacter sp. | reverse complement strand
GGAATGCTGCAAGCTGGAACTCTACCGGAAAAGGATCGCCCCCTACGAGGAACTGAAGGAACGGGAGAACGGACCGATCTGAGCCGAAACCGAACAGCCGCGGCGCTGGAAGAGTTTCAGGGACACGCCTCCCGGAAGGTGTCGTACGTGCGCAATCCGGAGGGCACGGTAGTCGCTGATCGCGAAGGGCCTGCCGGGTTTCCAAAACCTGGCAGGCCTCCTGGTATCGTCCGTTCAAATCTACTCTCTCATTCAAATCCCATCGATCATGTGGTATACCAAAAATAAGTAATCAACCACAGACACCACTACGGAGGGCACCATGAAAGTCGTGGCATTCAACGGCAGCGCCCGCAGGGACGGTAATACGGCGATTCTCGTGAATCATGTGCTTGCGGAACTGAAAAAGGAAGGAATCGAAACCGAGCTGGTGCAACTGGCAGGAGAGCGGCTTCGCGGCTGCACCGCCTGCCTCGTGTGCCGGGAGTGGAAGGACGGAACCTGCGCACTCAAAGACGATCCGGTGAACGAATGGATAGGCAAAATGAGAGATGCGGACGGCATCATCCTTGCCTCCCCCACCTACTTCTCCGATGTGACTGCGGAAATGAAGGCGCTTATCGACCGGTCGGGCTATGTGGCCAAGGCGAACGACGAGATGTTTCGGCGCAAGGTCGGCGCGGCGGTGGTGGCTGTGCGCCGCGGCGGCGCCATCCACGCTTTCGACACCATGAACCACTTCTTCCTGATCAACCAGATGATCGTCCCCGGCTCCTTCTACTGGAATATGGGTATAGGCCGCCAGATTGGAGAGGTTGAAAAGGACGAGGAAGGGATCAACACCATGCGGACCCTCGGCGAAAACATGGCGTGGCTGCTGAAAAAAATTCACGAACCCCGATGACCTGCTCCGCGCCGGGGAATCACGCCAGCACGCCCCCCCGGCGCCCCACGCCGGTTCCCTGTCGAACAATCCCCGTGATTCACATTAATTTTGCTATATTTTTCTCTCCAATCGTTGCCTGATGAAGGGAATACGTTTATACTTTGCGAAAAGCACATTGGATAGGGGTCAGCCCTTGTATCCACGTGAAATGATTCACATGCGAGGAAAACGTCATGAACAACCGAATAACATGCAAGGAACTGTATCAGTGGATAGCCGAGGAAAAGGATTTCACCATCATCGATGTCCTTCCTCCGGAATACTACGCTTCCCGGCATATACCGAAAGCCGAGAATGCCTGCGTCTACGAAATGACCTTTCTCGATCAGGTCAAGGAGATTACCAGCGACAAGAAGCGCTGCATACTGGTGTACGACACAAGCGACCGATCAATGGCGTCCTCCCGCGCCGCTGAAAAACTCCGCGCTGATGGTTTCAAGAAGGTCTTCGAGCTTACGGGAGGTATTGAAGAGTGGGAAGGCTCCGGCTATCCGATGGATGCGCCGTGCCCCGACATGGACGAGGAGCCTGTCATCCCCGAAGGAGTCCACCCGGTCGAATCCGGGAAGAGCATCCTGGAATGGGCCGGACGGAATATCTGTAAGAAACACTGGGGCACCATCGACATCTCAGGGGGAGAGATTGTTGTTGAAAACGGCGTGGTGACCGGCGGCTCCGTCAGCATCGACATGCGGAGCATCAGGGACTGCGACCTGAATGATCAGGATCTGAACCGGCTGTTGATCCGGCACCTCATGTCCGACGATTTCTTCGACGTGGAGCATTTTCCCACTGCCGGGTTCGAGATTCTCCACTGCGGGGTTGACAGGGGAGCCACTCCGGGTTCGCCCAACTATCTCTTGAAAGGAGTGCTGACAATCAAGGGAACGGCAAAAGAGGTGACAATCCCGGCCATGATCGCGCCTGGAGAGGGGGAAAGCATCCAGGCCCAGGCATGCTTCAGTATCGATCGGACGGAATGGAACATTGCCTATGGTTCAGGTAAGCTTTTCGAGAGGCTGGGGATGCATCTGGTGAACGATACCATTTCTCTGGAACTGTATATCACCGCACGGTAAACCAGCCGGTTGTCGACATGTCCGCGCAGCGGCCCCGCCCGGGGCCGTTTTTATCTCATCCATGAAAGCGGGTGCGATTCCAAAAAAAATCCCCAAGGAGAGAGGGAAATACTCTTGAGGCCTTGGGGGAGAGATGGAGGACTTTTATTTATACTAAATATTTTCACATTTCAAGCAAATTATTTTATTTTTGGTAAACTACTTTTTTCCTGCAGACAGCCTGTCTCGACCACACCCGACCAATCCGAGCAGGCACTCCGCAAAAAATTTGTATCCCTCCTCTTTAGCATTGAAATCCTCTCACAAAAACCATACTATCCTACAAGCAATCCGGAAACCGGCAATAATTCCTGGCTGAGGAGCACGCTATGGCAGAACAACGCATTCGTGAAACAAGCGCTGGAGAAACCCCACGGCGAGGAGCAGAGAATTCCGACGCGGTATCTACCGGGGCGACCGACGATGATTCCCGGGGGAAGGTATTCAACCGCTCCGCGCTCCTTGCCCGAATTGGAGGGCATGGGGAGATGATCCAACGTTTTGTCGGCATGTTCCTGGAATCGGTTGAAGCGTGCCTGCCGAAGTTGGAGCATGCCATCTCGGCGGAAGACCTGGAAGCCGTGAGGAAAGTGGCACATACCCTGAAAGGCGTTTCGGGAAATATCGGCGCGGACAGGATACACGCGGTTGTTCTGGATATGAGCGCGCGCGCCCGGGCAGGCGACGTGGAGGGTCTCCGTACCATGCTTGCCGAACTGCATGGAGAATATGTCCTTTTCAGAGCCGCGGCGAACTTGAAAGTTGATGAAGTGGTGACGCCGCCATGATGGGAAAGATGGTTATCCTGGCTGTCGATGATATCGAACTGAATCTTCAGATGATACGGCTTATGCTGGCCGACCTGGGAGATCTGGATATCATCGAAGCGCGGAACGGCCGGGAAGCACTGGATATGCTCGATCAGCGACCGGAAATCGACGTGGTGCTCCTTGACCTGGAGATGCCGGTCATGAATGGATTCGAAACACTGGAGCGGATCAAGAGTTCCGACAGGTACCGGGAAATCCCGGTCATCATCGTTACCGCGGAAAGATTGGAGGTGACCAGGACCCTGTCCATGGGCGCCAATGATTTCGTGGCGAAACCGTACAACCCCGAAGAACTGAAAATTCGCGTGCTGAATCATGTGCGCAGCAAAAAACTGGGGGATCTGACCCACGATATGAATCTCGTCCTGGAAGCTGAAGTCGTCAGGAAGACGGCGGCACTCCAGAAAGCCCTGGACTTCTCGCGCAAGGCGGAATTCGAGATCTCCCTGCGGCTTGGTCGTGCGGCGGAATTCCGGGACATGGAAACCGGCATGCATATCCGCCGCATCAGCGAACTATCCAAATCACTGGCCCATCTTGCCGGACTCTCCGAGGAGCAGAGCGAAACACTGCGCTATGCATCACCGCTCCATGATGTGGGCAAGATAGGAATCCCGGACCGTATTCTTCTCAAGCCCGGCAAACTCGACCAGCCTGAATTCGACCTGATGAAGTTGCATACCGTCATCGGCAGCAAAATCCTCTCCGACGCAGATGAGTTCCCGGTCATTATGGCCGGCCGGATTGTCGCCCTGCAGCACCATGAGAAATGGGACGGCAGCGGTTACCCTCAGGGCCTGTCCGGGACCGACATCCACATCTTCGGCAGGATCGTCATGATTGCTGATATCTTCGACGCATTGACCTCGCAACGACCCTACAAAAAGGCATTCCCTCTCGAAAAAGCCCTCGACATCATGAAAGACGGGAAAGGCCGGTTCTTTGACCCCGACCTGCTCGAATTCTTCCTCGGTAATTTTGATGTTTTCCTGAAAATCATGGAGGAGTTCCGTGATGATGAGAGGCAGAACACGCCTTTCGAAAGTAATGACTTGTCCCAGTATCTGCGGAACCTGTTTTCATAGACGAAGGGACTTGCCTCCTGCACCCGATGGTTTCCCCTGAGAACTCCGGAATCACCTCAAAAAATGGCTCACCCCGCACGGGATGGGCTCTTCTTTTTAGCTTTATTCATATCGCCGGCGTGGACCTGCGCCACGAATCCATGACAGACCAATTCAACCCCGCGCTGCACCCTACGAAAGACAATGCTCTCGATTAAAATGATTGACTACTGACAATGGAGCGATATAAATTTATTATCGTTTATCTTAGTCCGTCAAACGTCTGTATTTCCATACACATGCTCCCCTGACGGGGATACTGGTAGTATTGGCTGCATTACGCAAACCCGAAAACCAGACCATCGAGTTTTCCGTTTTCTGTCCGCCTTTCCAGTCCCGTTCCGACCAGACAGACCGCATTGTATTCCTCACCAACTATATCCTGCTGGAAAATACTCCCGGAGGGGAGATTCCATGACGGGAAAAAGGGGTATGAAATTAAAGCGGAGTGCGAATTCGCATCAGAACCGGATGCGAAAATACGAATGATGGAGGTGTCTGTATGTGGTGTAAAGATCCATTTCTTACCTATCTGAAGGAATTCGGGTACAACGTAATCCGCCTCCCCAAGGCGGATGTAAAGCCATTGCAGGTTTTGACCCGGTGCGGAAAAGATCTGAACCGATTGGGCGAAATAAATAATCTGCTTGTCGCCGGGGACTCAATTCCCCTGCCGAAGCTCAAGGAGAACACGCGCGCGGCAAGCATTTCCGGGCAACGCACGGGCGATCTCAGCGTTGGCGTGGGACTTTCTATCCTCGGCACCGTCATCGGCGCCATGGGCGGCTCGAAACTTGGCTTAGACACCAAATACCAGAATGCAAAGACCACCATGTTTGAATTTCAGGATGTATTCGAAGATACAGTTGAAATCATTGAACTGGACAAGTTCCTTGGCGACGCGGACATAAATCCGTTCAGCAGGCATGTGGCCGAACTGCTTGAAGCCGACGATCTTTACATAACAACGTCGACTATCAAAAGCACGAAGTTTACCATCGAAGCCAAGAAGTCGGACGGTACCGCACTTGAGCTCACTATTCCCGATATACAGGGCATCGTGGGAGGCAACGTCAAGGTATCCGGCGCCGCATCGGTAACATCCAAGATCTGTTACGAGTCCCCTATCCCGCTGGTGTTCGGCTTCCAGGCCGTTCGGCTTTTTTACGACAATGGGCGCTATACGGCCATTGAACCCCTGGATAGCGGCAGCGCCGGCATGAAGGCACTCGGCAAAGCGCCCTCGGACGGCGCCGCTCGCCTGATGACGGACGGTCCCTTTCTCAGATTGACCGGAGTATAGCAAAGGAGGTCTTCGTCATGCAAAACTGGGCACTGGTGATCGGCATCAACCGGTATTGGAGAGCCGACGCCTGCCTCAGGGGCGCAGTAAAGGATGCCCTGAAGATGCGCGAATGGCTTACCAGCATTGATGGCGGCGCCGTCCCCTCCCGGAACCTGATATTGCTGCTAAGCCCTCACGACGACCCGGAATCGTGCGGGGGGGCATCCGCCCTCCCGGCAACCCAGGACATGATTATTCAGGCCATCGAGCAGATATTCAGGAAAAGCGGTGAAGAAGGGGACCGTTTTTTCTTCTATTACTCGGGACACGGTCTGACGGCACGCATGAGTTTTTCCAACGAAAGCGGCATCATCCCCAATGATTTCAGCGACACGCTCACCAACAAGGCTCTTTCCCTGCGTTCCATTTTCGAGCGCTTTCAGTCCACCCGTTTCAGGGAGCAGTTCTTCTTCATCGACGCCTGCCGTAACATCCCGTGGGAGGGAGAACGGGAATTTCTCATAAGCCAGTATCCTCTGCCAAAGCCTCCGAAGCCCCCGGTATTCCCCCAGTTCATCATGTATGCGACATCACCCGGCGTGAAGGCGGTTGAAATCCATGAAGCCGGCAATGAGCGAGGCGCCTTCACCGACGCCCTTCTGGCCGGGTTGCGGGGAACAGGGAACGCCAAGTTGTGGCATGAAGAAGACCGTGAGTACACGGTGCGCTGGGACAACTTGTTCAGATTCGTTGAGGAGGAAGTCATCAGGAGACGACTTTCAGTCAGCGAAAACCGTGTCCCACCGTTAATCCAGGAGCCTCGTCAGTTTGGCGAACGGGGCAGCTGCAATCCCACTCTCGCCAGCTTACCCGCCGAAGTTTTCCCTGAGGTATCGCTCGATGTTCACCTTGATCCGATGACTGTCGCCTCCCAAACCGAGGTGATTGTCGGTGACCTTGGAGGGGTACTGCGTCGTGAATTTCCCGTAACCGCACTGCCGGTGCATTTTGATCTGCAACCGCGGACTTACAGCATCCGTACCTCCGCCCCGGACTTCCGCTCTGAAAAACGATATTACCAGGTTGATCTTTACGGGCCGGCTGAAGTTTCCATCAAAATGGTGCCGGGGACAGGCTATTCAACACCTGTCTCCCCATCTTCAGGAGTTTCGAAAAGTGTCGATGGGAATACAGCAACCGCAAGCGTACTCATGCGATCACATGATCCGTTAGCCTACCTCGAGCTTCTTGACAATAGCGGCACCACCATCGAAACAGGAATCGGCCAGATCTATCGGCCCCGGGTAAAACCGGGTTTCTACCGCCTCCGACTTCGGACCCCTGAGGGGATTCCCCATGAGCGGCTTGTTGAACTCTCTTCCGGCGAGAGCGCGGATATAACCCTTGACGCACCACCGCAGACGGACTCCGGGTTATTTACCCACATCGCATTCACCTCCCATATGTATCAAGGTGAGCCCAACATAATTCAACCTTCGGAAGCAATCGGGCCTGCGCAATCGATGCATCTTTCAACTATCCTCGCCCTGGCCGGGGGCGCCGTCAATGAAGATTCCTCCTATGGCGGCAAGCTTCGCGGTCTCGGAATTACATCCTTCCGAAATATCGCCGGAGAGGAGGCTACCAGCGGTATGCAGATTTTGTTCGGAAATGAAGTCACTGCGCCTGCATTCACCGACAACTACCTTTCAGCGGTCCGGTTGCGTTGCTGGGGAATTGACCGCGGAATCCCGGCTGAATACCGTCAGCCGCTGCACGTGGCCGATATCACGGGGCTGGCCCAGGCAACCTGGGAAATGGAACCCGGGTCGTACCTCCTCTCCATCGAATTGCCGGATCGGATGCCGGTGGTCTTTCCCGTTGCGGCGCTTTCCAATCGCCTTTCACTGCTCGTGGTCACACAGGACGCAACCGGAGTGGTGAACTTCTTCCGCTATCTTCCCTCCCTCAAGGATGAACTCCCCGGAGATCCGCGCTACGAAGCAGCACGATTTCCCGTGCTTCGACGTCTCGAGTATATACAGCGTTCATGTATGGTAGGACGATTCGAACAGGCGTACCAAAATGCTCGGGAGCTTCTCAATGCAAAATGGATTGATCCGATGGCCGGTCTGCTCGGGAGTTATCTGCTGATGAGGCTGGGCAAGAGCGATGAGTTGTGTATTCCCGCACGGAACCTGAGCGAATGCTTCGGTGAGTTAAGCGACAGTCACGTGATTGCCGCTGAGTATGAAGCCGGTATCGGTAATGAAGAAAAGGCAGCCGACGCATTCCGCAGGGCACTCGACAACGGACTCCCCATCATGAGCGACTGCCTCACGAAACTGATATACGGGATGGAACGGTACGGGATAGAGCATCCACGCGCCGCTCTCGCCAAATCCTTTTATTCTCATGGCATTAAAGGACTTCTCTGGTCGGCCTGCCCACGTAAGGCGTGTGAGGCTGCGCCCGGAGAGACCGGGGCAGATGCCTGACAAAGTATGCAGAAGAGGGGGAATTTCAGGCTCTTTCCCTCCGAGATCCGTTCCATGGTTTCGGCGGAGACGAGGGCGCACGCGCGCGGGGGGTATGGGAACCCGCAGCCATGGACAACCCGGCAAATGGGCGAGCTGCCGACTGGAGGGGTGTGGAGGTATTGACATGCTCAAGAAACTGACGCGCATAATTTCCATCGTTGTCTTCACTAGTTGTCTCAGGCTCGCAGCGGGCGCCGCCGAACAGCCGGTGGCAATCTTTCACGCCTTCGACCAGCACTATCTCGACGTGGAGCGCTTTGTCTGCGATCTCCCCTCCCAGGGGTTCTCGCATGTCCAGATCGCCCCGGCGCAGAAGTCCAATCCGAGCGAGCAATGGTGGTCTCGTTACCAGCCTGTGGATTATCTGGTCATCGAGGGTAAGGGCGCCGAAAATGATCTGAAGAAGCTGGTGGACAGGGCGCACGGCTGCGGAGTGAAAGTTATCGCGGATGTGGTGTTCAACCATATGGCAAACATGCCGGAATACAGGAATCTGAACTTCCCCGGCATCTCCAGCGAAAACTTCCATGCCAAGTGCGGGATCGACTACGGGGACGGCAACCGGACCACCGAGATGGACTGCCGGCTCGGCGACCTCCCCGACCTCGACCACACGAAACCGGTCGTCCGGGACATCCAGAAGGCTCACATCAGGAAGCTCCTCGGTCTCGGAATCGACGGCTTCCGCTTCGACGCGGCAAAGCATATGCCGCCGGATATCGTCAAGCAGTATATCGACTACATCGACAGCGAGAGCAAGGGAATGAGCTGGAACTATCTCGAAGTTATCGAGGATGGGGATACCAAGGCGGAAGACTACAACCGGATCGCTGCGGTTACCGATTTCATCCTGTACCGGAGCATGAAAAGGGCCTTCAGTTTCGGGGGAGATCTCCGCACCCTCAGGCTCCCCGAAGCAATCGATGACCCGCGCAGCGTGACCTTCGGCAGAAATCACGACACCATCCGCCGGCTTAATCCCGACTACGCCATCGACCCGTACGATAACGCCGCCGACGCTTATCTGGCAACCGCCTATGTCCTTGCCCGCGAAGGGGGCACCCCCCTGGTCTTCAACTGGGACAACTACGACAACGCCTTCATCAGATACGGGGTCACATTTCGTCGGATTATGCGCCAGCGGGGAGACGCGGGCGGGAATGTCAGGGAAAACGTCCTGGCCGCGGTGGACAGCCCGACGGTCCTCATGATGGAGAGGGGAAGCGAGGGGTTTTTCATCGTGAACAAGGGGACTGCCACCTTCGACATCCCGGCTCTCGACCTTACCCTCACAAACCTGGAAGGGTGCTACCGTGAGCTCCGCAACAACTTCAACGTGGCGATCGAGCGGCGCGACAACGGGAAGAAGTATGTGACCATGTGGGGAACGTGGGACCGCGGAGGGATGGAGGTAAAGGGGCGGGATGCGCTGTATTTCATACGCGAGCCGTGGAGTCAGTGCCAGGCGAGATGAGAGGCCATCCGAACAGAACGGATGTCAGCAAAATATCTCACGCGACAACTCTACAGCCTCGGGAGCACGAAAGGAGGTGGTCCAAAATACCGGAATGAATCTCGTGATGGGTTTGTGAGCGCAACCGTAACGATCAGCAATGAAAGGAGAAAGCCATGAAGAGAGTTTGCTGCGCCGTCGTCTTTGTATTGTCCCTCAGTCTCGCGGGTCCGGCTATCGCGGACCAGGTGAAAGTCAACATTGTCTATCCCATCAACGGGGCGACATATCCCATAACCGATCCGGCGCCGGGGGTGCTCAAGTCGGCCTACTTCACATCGAGCTTCAGCGTGACCTGCGGCGGAGGTCCCCACAAGGTTCAATGGGGTTTCGA
>CAYSPF010000089.1:0-9694 GCA_964432775.1 uncultured Geobacter sp. | reverse complement strand
TTAAAGGCGCTTTCGACGTCAAAGGGACCATATCCGACGCAAACCTTGACAAGGGCACACTGGAAATCTCCGAAGGCAAGTGCGCTGATGCCGCAAAATGGGTTACCGTCAAGACAGTAACCTCCAGCGTAACGGATGGAATCGTCAATTCGTTCAAGGAACTGCCCGCAGACGGGGCATACTGCCTCAAGGTGACCGCGCGCGACAAGGTCGGATACAGTGCCGAGTCCAGGGCGAACCTGGTCATCGACACCAGGCCTCCTTCCTCCCCCGGACTAACCGGCAAGATCAACGAAAGCAGGACCGGCGCGTCCCTCACCTGGACGAAGAACAGCGAGCCCGACCTTGCGGGATACAATCTCTACCGGAACAAGGTGAAGCTCAACCAGGAACTGCTTACCGGCGAGACCTACCTGGATGAGGGCCTAAAGGAAGGCGAGTATTCCTACAGCATCAAGGCCGTCGATCTGGCGGGCAACGAGAGCGAACCGTCCAATACCGTCAATCTCAACGTCGACCTCACCGGCCCGAGCGTCAGGATGACCTCACCGTCCGCAGGATCTCCGGTAAGCGGACTTGTCGATATCAGAGGCACAGCGTTCAGCTCCAATGACTTCAAGGAATACAGGGTTTCCATAGGCGTCGGCGCGACCTCCACCTCGTGGAACACCATCAGGACCTCTCCGGTTCCCACATCTTACGGCTCGCTGGCGATATGGGACACGATTGGCATGCCTGAAGGAGGGACCTGCTCCATCAAGCTCGAAGGTGTAGACCTGAGCGGCAATGTTTCAACCCACCAGATATCCGTAACCATCGACAACACCGTTCCGGCCAAGCCCGTACTCCTTACCGCGGCGCCGAGCGGCGCCAATGTAGCACTAACCTGGCGTGCAAACAGCGAATCCGACTTGGCAGGATATCTCCTCTTCCGTAACGACCAACTCGCCAATGCGACGGGGGTTGTCGCGGGCAACCTCAAGCCGTATTACCTGTTCGGGACCTCGTATGCGGACAAGAGCCTCCCGGACGGCAAGCATGCCTATAACCTGGTCGCCATGGACCAGGCCGGCAACAGCAGCGAGCAGTCCAACACCATCGAGGTTGAGCTGGACAACCGCAGGCCCCACGCGGTTATCAGCCAGCCGACTACCGGAACCAGGCTCGAACAGAAGACCCAGGTCAGGGCCGAGTCGCCCGACACTGACATCGTTTCGGTACAGTTCCAGTACAAGAAAGTCCAGGACACGGTCTGGACCAACCTCGGCTCACCGGTTACCGGTTCTTCATTCGTCACGTACTTCGACCCGAAGACTCTCGACCTTGGGTACGGGGATTACCAGCTCCTGGCAACGGCGAGCGACAAGGTCGGTCCCGACCCAGCCCCGACACCCGTGACTGTCACCTACACCGACCTGACCACAACAGCTACACCCTCGGACTTGAAGGCCCAAACCTCCGGAAAGAACGTGACCCTCACCTGGACCGCCAATACGGAAGCGGACCTTGACGGCTATACCGTGTATCGTTCCGTGGGCACAACCAGGACGAAGGTCAACGCGTCCCTGGTGAAGACCCCGACCTACCAGGACGAGAACCTTGCGGACAACGACTACACATATGAAATAACCGCAACAGACACATACGGGAACGAGAGCAAGGCATCCGGCGTCGCTACCGCAAAGGTCTATGCCCCGGTCCTGCTCCAGCCCTATACCCCGCTCGGTCAACCCAACCTGAAGATCGAAGGGAAGAACGCGGTTGCGAATGCATCCGTTGAGCTCCTGCTGGACAACGCGTCCGGCCAGACCTCCGCCGGGAACGTTACCGCCGACCCGCAGGGCGCATTTGCCCTGGAGAACATGGGGCTAGCATTGGGTGAGAACAGGATATCCGCGACAGCCACGGATGCGGCAAATAACGCCAGCAGACCATCGGATACCATGGTGGTCGTCTACAACGAGACGCCGTCAGCGCCTATCAATTTGATTGCCGATGTACAGGATCATACGGTCAATCTCGGGTGGGATGCGACCAACACCGACCCTGAAGTCATCGGCTACAACATCTTCCGCGACGGAGTGAAACTCAACCTGCCGGGCGCCGCATCCGACGGGACCGCAACGGCATCGTCTTTCGACATGGATTGGTCGTCCTCCCCGTACAAACCATACAGCCCGTCTCTCGCGCTTGACGGTGACTCCGCCACAAGCTGGCGCAGCGAGCCGCAGACCGGCGGGGATTACTGGTGGGAGGTAGATTTCCCGCAACCGGAACTTATCAATCACCTGGAGATCCACTGGGGAACGGAAGAGGACGCGAACGGAAAGGAAATCGTGTATGGAGGAAAGGATTTCCAGGTACAGGCCTGGTCCGGGTATGCTTGGATACCGCTGACAAAGGTCTCCGGAAACGACGGCAAGGACAACGGTTTCGATTACAAACCATCCTACCGGACCGACAGGATAAGAATCCATGTAGCAGCCGCAATGTCGGACCATATCAGAATCGCCGAGGTCGGCGTCATGAAGGACAACCTGGTTGCGACCAACACCTACCAGGACAGTGTCGCAAAGGACAAGCAATACGGCTACAAAATCACCGCCGTAGACAAGTACGGCTTCGAGAGCCCGCCGTCCGAGGAGAAAGCGGTGGTAGTCGGCGATATCATCCCACCCGCCGATCCCCTTGGCCTGACCGCCACGGCGTCAGGCCCGGACATCACCCTTGACTGGAGTCTCACACCCAACACGGAACCGGACCTTGCCGGATATCTGGTCTACCGCAATTCCAATCAGGGCTGGACACGGATTACTCCGACGCCGGTCAGTGCTCTATCCTACCTGGACGCGCTGCGTCCAAACGGCTCGTATATCTACCGTATAACTGCCGTTGATACTGTCGGGAACGAGAGCGGGCCGTCAAACGAGGCAACCGCTACGGTTGCCATCGGATTGCAGGTTGCGCCGGTCATTACCCAAGCCACATCGCTGCCGCGCGGGGACATCACCGTTGCCTGGACATGCGCGGCTTCTTCGATTTCCGGCTATTCCATCTTCCGCTCCACGACGAGCGGCGGACCCTACGTGAAGCTGAACACACTGATTCTCAGCAATACATCCTACCTTGACGCAGGAGTGAAGAGCGGCGCTACCTACTACTATGTGGTCAGGGTCGTCGATTCCCTCGGCAACGAAAGCCCCAATTCCAACGAAGCGGCGGTAGCTTCACTGGACAGCGAGGCGCCGGGTAAGCCGGCTATTGCTTCTCCTGCCCTGCCGGGAACTCCGGTCGTGTTGAGAAGAAATGCCGTAGATGTCTCAGGCACGGCGGATGCGGATACCACGGTCGAACTCTACAGAAACGGCGTGTCCGCAGGTAAGGCCAGCGCGACCGAACCGCAGGCTGTCAGGAACATGTCGCTGAATTTCGTGAGTAACTATGCGTCCCTTTCTCCGGACGGTTCGACCCTTCTTTATTCGGATGATAACGACATCTGGTCACTCACTATCGCGACCGGCCAAAGTAACCGAATCGTTGCAAAAGGTCACTATCCCCAATGGTTTGCCGACGGCAAGAGGTTCGGCTATCTTTCCTATGACGAGAGCTATTACTACCGGGTGGGGATCTACGACACCACATCCGGCACATCCCGATTCGCCACAAGTGATGAGGATCCGTATGAAGATAATCCCTCATGGTCGGCTGAGGGCGACAAGGTCGCTTTCCAGAGACAAATCGCCGGGGTCTCCAGCCTCTGGATTAAGGATTTCGTCTCGGGCGAACTGAACCAGATTCCGTCCAACAGCGCCACCTTCAGCCTCTCTCCCGACGGAAGCCGGCTCGCCTGTTTCGACAACCTGAGTCTGTCGGTCCTCGACCTTGCGAAAGGGACCGTCATCCCGGTTTCCGACGCTACGGACGGAAGCTCCCTGTCATGGTCTCCGGACAACAGGAAGCTCTCCTATGTATCCTCGCTAGACAACAAATATGACATCGGTGTGTCTGATGTTGTCGCTCAAACGGCCACCCGGATCACTGATTCGAGTACTTATAAATACTCTCCTGTCTGGTCTCCGGATGGAAGCCGGGTCGCTTTCGGTCAGGAAAATGCGGACGGAAGTTATTCTCTCCAGACTGCCGACCTCCAGGGAACAACGAAGCTGCTTGCCGACACCATCGTTGAATTAAACGACATCCTATGGGTGGAGCCGGGTTCCCTGGCCTATATCGACCGAAACTTCCTGAATTCCATCAGCATGCAGCCGCAGTTCCGATTCAGCGACGTAGCGCTTGAGAGCGGAGAAAACAGGATATACGTCACCTCCGCCGATGCGGCCGGCAACATCAGCCCTCAATCGGACGGAATCACCGTTATCTATGACACGAGCAATCTGCCTGATGTCTCCATCTCAGCGCAGGATATCCTGATCTATCCTCCGAATCCGAAGCCGGGGACGGAGGTGCTGGTAAAGGCGGTTGTCAGGAACCCAAGCACGGTTGACGTGGAAAACGTGGCAGTGGAACTCCATCTGTGGGACCAGGCCGGTGAGCTGAAACTGCTGAAATCGGACGTAATCACCCGTCTTGCAGCGGGCTCCGAGGGATCGACAGAGGTACGGTTTACCGCGGGGACCACGCCTGGCTCCAACACGATAATCGCGGTGGCGGACCCGAAAGACGCGGTAAAGGAACTCTCCGAGTCGAACAACAACGCAATGGCGGAATTCTATGTAACCGACAAGGAAGAGCTTCTCATGACGACCGTAGTCGCGCAATCCAGGTATACGGGCGGCCGGGATGTCGTTATCGGGGTGGATCTGCGGAATAGCGGGCCGGCCGCGGAAGGGAAGTTGGAAGTCTTGGTTGAAGATGAGGCCGGCGTCAAGGTCGCTCAGGTGGAAAGCAAGGACCTTGCCCTCGCGTATGGAGCGAAACAGACCCTGAACTATACATGGAATACCGGCGCCACCTTTGCCGGCGCGTATCGGATTCATTCCGTACTCAAGGGAACAACGGGCATACTCGCAGAGAACCGGACACCATTCGCAATCGTCGCCGACATGACCCTGGACGCGCGGGTAGTCACCGACAAGGCCGTCTATGGACCGCAGGAGAACGTGCTCGTCACTGCTCATCTGAAGAATACCGGCACAAACGGCGTCATCCAGAAACTCGTGGTAAAAACGAGGATTATTGATTCCCTCAATCAAGAGCTTTCCGGAAACAGCCGGGAAATTCTCAACCTGCTCCCCGGAGCAGACGCCTCACTGTCTGCCACATGGAACACGGGACTCACCGTTCCGGGCGGCTACCGGGCGCAGGTCCAGGTCTATCTCGGCGACAGCCTGTTCACCACTGCTGAAGCGGCCTTTACCATAGCAGCGGATGCGGGTGTCAGCGGCGTAGTTACGGCGGAGCCTGCGGTTGTCGCGGTTGGAAACACCGTCAAGGCAACCGCTACGATCACGAACAGCGGAAATACCGACGCAAGCGGGGTCCTGAAGGTATCACTGACCGATCCCGATACACAGGCGGTAATGGAATCGTATGAACAGACATACGCCCTCGCAAAGAATATCTCACAAACCGGAGAGTTCACCTTCCAGACCGGTGCGCTCGCCCTGAAAACCTACGCGGTAACCCTGCAGCAGAAAACCGGAGAAACACTCAAGACACTTGCAAGCACATCCATTACCATAAAGGATGTCACTCCACCGTCCGTCATCATCCTGTCACCTGAGCAGGGAAGCGCCCAACAGGGAACAATCAAGGTGCAGGCCCTTGTCTACGACGATGCTTCCGGAGTGGAAAAAGCCGAATACCGAATCGACTCGGGCGCATGGAAACTGCTGCCGGCAGCCGATGCCGCGCGAGGTAAATACCTGATTGCCTGGGAACCGTCCCTGGCGGACACGGGTCAGCATACCATCAGTTGCAGGGCATATGACAAGAAAGGAAATGAAAGCACATCCGCTTCCACCTCCTTCACTGTCCAACTCGACAGCAGCCCGCCCGTCCTGACGGTTTCCACCCTCAGCAACGGCGCCCGCACCAACCAGGAGACCTTGAACATAGCAGGCGTCGTACACGATGACTCGGGGGTGAGAGACCTCAGTATTAACGGCGAATACATCCCCATCGACAGCGACGGGAGCTTCACCCACGCCATCCTTCTTGTCGAAGGGGAAAACAGGATCACGACGCTTGCATACGATCTGGCCGGAAACCGGTCCGAAGACACAAGGATAATCACCCTGGATCTGAATGTACCAAACCTGGTAGTCACAACCCCGTCGGACAACTTGCGGACGGGCGAACAACTGGTTACGGTAAGCGGCGCCGTAAACGAGAACTGCACGGTGGACGTGAAGGTCAACGGAACCAGTGCATACTCAGGCATATTTGATAGCGGTTTCACCACGACAGTGTTGCTGCTCACTGGCCTCAACCACATCGAGATAACCGCAACCGATCTGGCAGGGAACACCTCGAGCATCAAGCGCACGGTATCCTACGATAATCAGAAGCCGACACTCATGATAACCGAACCGGGGCAGGATATCACCACCAACAAAAGCAGTATCACCATCCGGGGAAATGTCGGCGACAATGCCGCCATCCCGAGCGTTACCATGACGTTCGACGGAACGACGTACACACCGGCTGTGGTAAACGGTGTCTTCCAGCAGGTAGTCAGCTTCACGGAAGAGAAACTGTATGAGGTCGTAATAACGGCCACGGATGGAATAATTGGCCATGAGGTCAGTACCCAGAGGAACGTAATCTACGATATCACGAAACCCGTCCTGACCATCGATCCGGTTCTCTCTCCGGTCTCTGAAACCAACCAGGTGATAAGCGGCACTCGTGAGGAACGCGCGCTGGTGCCGGTGTCCTGTCCCACAGCGACCGTTGGCGAGATCTCCTATCCGACCGCCACCACATGGAGAGTCTCCCTGACCAATCTCAGGGCAGGAGAAAACGGCATCACCGCAACCTCTTCCGACGCTGCGGGCAATCAGGCGACGGCGCCTGCAAGCATCTTCGTGCAGGTGGATGATGACGATCTGATCCTGATACCGTTCCCGAGTGTACTCTGGCCGCCGAATCACAAAAAGATTCCGGTGCTGATAGCCGGATGGGTCAGGCGCCCATGCCATTCGGACATTGAATCCGTCGTGATATCCGTTGCGGATGAATACGGCAAATACAACTATACAAACCTGCATTTCGGCAGTGTGATACGACTTGAGGCATGGCGCGCGGGGAACGACAAGGACGGTAGAATCTACACGGTTACCGCGGTCGCCACCCACCGGGATGGGAGAAAAACCACGACCGTACGGCGAGTGATCGTCCCCCATGATTTGTCTAAATGCGACCATGAATGGGATTTGCACTGATATTCCGGGAGTCACGTGCCTCATTCGGCGCACTTCCCCTGCCAGGCGATAGTCAGGATGCGGGCAATCGGGAGTTTTTTTGGTTTGACGTCTCCAGGGAAGTCATAATAAGAAAAGTATGATTCTCACCGTCACCGGCACCGGCATTGCATTCTTGAATGTACTCCACGAACTTGGCCACCTCTTGGCGGCCAAGTTTTCTTGCTTCATGCTGACATGAGAAAAAGCTTCCCTATGGCGAGTATGTGGATTTTCCGGGGTTTTGGAAAAAGCCAACAGGATGCTTACAATGGATCTCAATATGTCAAATCTACTTGCTGAGGTAGTCCCTTGAAAAATTAAAGATTTTCTGTTATGCATACCTTCACTTTTATGTAGCAAAAACAGGGCGATTTCTGCTATAGATTATTCCCGTCTCTGTTTTTATTATTGAGATTTGGCCAATCCCTGGCCAGTGACTACTCAGGCACAGGGAAACATCAAAATGGGAGGATATATGACTAAGGCGGAAATTGTCGGGAAAATCGCGGAAGGTGCGGAACTTACCAAGGCAGAGGCGGAAAAGGCGGCATCAATCTTCCTGAACAGCATTGTCGATGCCCTCAAGAATGGTGACAAGGTGACCTTTGTTGGTTTCGGGACTTTTTCGGTGAACGAAAAGGCCGCCAGAATAGGGCGTAACCCGCAGACCGGCGCTGAAATCAAGATCCCTGCGAAAACGGCGGTGAAGTTCAAGGCGGGGAAAACCTTCCAGGAAGCGGTGCAACCGAAGAAAAAGAAGGCTGCCAAGAAGAAATAGGCCCGTGATACACGTCGTGGAAGGCCCTCTCCATGTTGTGGGCCTTTCACGACTCCCTCCTTGTCTTTGCCCTTCATTGTGAAAAAGCCTCTGCCTGCCCAAAAAACTTGATAGATAATATCCGTTTCAACAGTAACCTCCAGCGAATAGAGGCCAGGGAGATTGTGGCGTCCGTTCTGGACATCATCAAGATCTGCTGTAAGAGTTTTCGTACAAGGTGAAACAGATCTGAATATGGTGTAGACAGGTGTCGGCCCTGGTTCTTGTCTCGATTGTTTTAAAAAATGTTGACCCGACTACCGGTTCACGGTTTAGCCTTCTCCTCTGGCATGGCAAGGACAGAGTTCTTTTCATGAAAGGGGAAGGGCGATTTAACACACGGTTTCGATTGCTGAATGGGTATGACGTCTCCGGGATATCTTGTCGGATAATGCTGCCATGGAGCGCTGGCATGCCCTCTTCGGGCTGAGGAACATCCAGGGACACAATGCTAGCCTGGAATGGCTGTGCCATGAGGGTGAGAATATTGTGAAAATTCGCTGCGGGACACCATACAAGTGAGATTTTGGTGGTGCTGGACGGCGTTGCCGGCTTTCTATGGAGGAGGAAATGTATCGAATCAATCAACTGGCACAGCAATTCGGGCTATCCCGCAGTACACTGCTCTACTATGACCGAATCGGGCTCCTGAATTCGAGCCGGCGGACGGAAGCCGGCTACCGAGTGTACTCCCCGGAAGATAGAGACCGACTCGAGGCGATTTGCTCCTACCGACAGGCTGGTTTGACCATTGATGATATTAAGACGATCCTTACGGTCGAAGGGGATGGAACCGTTTCGGTCCTCAGAAGGAGACTTCGGGAGCTGGGCGGTGAAATTCGCTCGCTCCTGCTCAAGCAGCGGGTGATCGCGGGAATGCTCGCGGCCCATGCGGCCGGAAGTGTCCCTGAACTGGTCGACAAGGACCTGTGGATCGAGATGCTTCGCGCAGCAGGGATGGACGATAACGCCATGATTCGCTGGCATGCAGAGTTCGAGAAGAGGGCGCCAGAAGCTCACCATGCCTTTCTTCTTTCTCTGGGCATTGTGGAGAAGCAGGTGCACTTGATCCGCAAGCGGTCTGCGTGGAGCGAAGAGGACGCCACGATGCGACAATCTTAGAGTTGCCGTCGCATTCTTTTGGATAAACTGTAACTATTCTAGCAATATCAGTGGGTAACTGGACACCTCATCCTCAGTATCCATCTGTGTTCGAACAGGCTATCTGCCCGAAATACAGAATTTTGAAAAAGAGAGTTGACAATCCTTGGATGTCTTTGGTATAAACAACTTCCTTTCGGGGCGGTGGTAGTTGAGCCGGGGAAGAAGAGCAGGAAGCCCGAAAAAAAGTTGAAAAAAGTTCTTGACGAGCTGAGTTTGTTTGTGTAGTATGTTTGGTCTGTCGCGGTTACTTGGTCTTTGAAAACTAAATAGTAGACGAACAGTGGGT
>CAYSPF010000088.1:0-9817 GCA_964432775.1 uncultured Geobacter sp. | reverse complement strand
ACCCACTGTTCGTCTACTATTTAGTTTTCAAAGACCAAGTAACCGCGACAGACCAGACATACTACACAAACCAATCTGACTCGTCAAGAACTTTTTTCAACTTTTTTTCGGGCTGCCTGCTCTTCTTCCCCGGCTCAACTACCACCGCCCCGAAAGGAAGATGTTTATACCAAACCACCTGCAGCCGGTCAATAGAAAATTTATTATACCTTACAAATTTTTGCTCGAGCAAAGCGTCGTTTGCCAACCTGAAGAATATATTCACCAGGGCAGTCAATCTCCTGCGCCTCGTCGGACACACGCACACCATTAACTTTAACACCACCCTGCTGAATGGCGCGGCGACCTTCACTATTGGATTTTACAAGCCCTGCTTCGGCAAGGACTTTACAGAGCAGCAACTTCTCGCCACCAGCAGAGAGCAAACATGTTTCCATTTCATCAGGGATTTCGTTATCCCGAAAGCGCCTCACAAAATTCTCCTCGGCACGATTGGCGGCAATAGATCCATGGTAGCGCGCCACAAGTTCACGCCCCAAGTCCTTTTTTATATCCATTGGGTGTGCGACACCATTCTTCATCTCTTGCTTAAGCTTCTCCAGTCGGAAAATCGGAATATCACTAAGCAGTTCATAGTAGCGCATCATAAGGGTATCGGAGACAGACATGATTTTCCCGAAAATATCCTCAGGAGAATCATTAATCCCGATGTAATTGCCCAATGATTTCGACATTTTATTCACACCGTCCAAACCCTCGAGGAGCGGCATGGTTATAACGGTTTGCGGAGGTTGCCCCCACTCGCGCTGCAGTTCCCGTCCAACAAGAAGATTGAACTTCTGATCGGTTCCACCAAGCTCAATATCAGCCTTGAGTGCAACAGAATCGTATCCCTGGATCAAAGGATACAGAAACTCATGGATACTTATGGGTAACTGATTGGAGAACCGGTTATAGAAATCCTCTCTTTCAAGCATACGCGCCACGGTATATTTTGCAGCGAGGCCTATAAGATCCGAGGCCGTCAAGGGAGAAAGCCATTCCGAATTAAAGACAACCCGGGTTTTTTCCGGGTCAAGAACCTTAAAGACCTGATCTTTGTAGGTTTCTGCGTTTTTCAGTACATCCTCGCGGGTCAGGGCCTTCCTGGTTTCACTCTTTCCAGTCGGATCACCTATCATGCCGGTGAAATCTCCGATCAGGAAAAACACCTCATGCCCCAACTGCTGAAAATGACGAAGTTTCTGTAGAAGTACCGTGTGGCCGAGGTGCAGATCCGGGGCCGTCGGGTCAAAACCGGCCTTGACCCTTAGAGGAACTCCGGTCTTCTCTGATTTTTCCAGCTTTTCCACCAACTCTTTTTCCAGAAGGATCTCAACCGTCCCACGCCGCAGAATCTCCAATTGTTCAGCTACTGACATATCTCTCTTCACCCCCTCAGTGACAAGCGACCGACAGTCGCTCGATACTCAGGGCCTTTCCGGTAATTTCGTCTATTTCCAGAACAACGCAATTCAACCGAACATCCTTTTTTGCCACCTCGAACCTGACCGGCAGTTGTGTCAGGAATTTTTCAATAGCAAGCTCTTTCCTGATTCCGATTACGGAATCAAAACTTCCAGTCATACCAACATCGGTGATGTACGCAGTACCGCCCGGCAATATCCTTTCGTCGGCAGTCTGAACATGGGTATGGGTGCCGAGAACGGCACTCACCTTTCCATCCAGATACCATCCCAAGGAAAGCTTTTCCGAGGTAGCCTCCGCATGAAAGTCAACCACAACGACGGGCGTAACCTCTTTCAACCGGGAAATTTCACGGTCCGCTGTTCTGAACGGGCATTCGAGAGAATTCATGAACACCCTGCCTTCGAGGTTCAGCACCGCAATACGGATCCCTGATGCCGCATGGATGATTGCGCTCCCCCGCCCCGCAGCTCCCTCGGGATAATTGGCAGGGCGGATCAGCTTTTCTTCCCGCCTGATAAAATCGATTGAATCTTTTTTATCCCAGATGTGGTTCCCGCTCGTGAGGAGATGAATTCCGCATCCGAAAAGCTCCCTGGCAGTCTCCTCGGTCAACCCGAACCCACCGGCAGCATTTTCTCCGTTCGCAATAACAATATCGACCGTATGGCGGTCCACCAGCCGATGCAGTTCATGGGATATCGCCTGCCTTCCGGGTTTCCCGACTATATCGGCGATAAACAGAATCTTAACGGGCATATTCTACCGCTCTGGTTTCCCTGATGACATGCACCTTGATCTGTCCGGGGTAAGTCATTTCCGCTTCTATCTTCTTTGCAATATCCTTGGCAAGGACCAGTGCCCTCTCATCACTCACCTCTTCGCTTGCCACCATGACCCTGATTTCTCTGCCGGCCTGAATTGCGAAAGAATTTGTAACTCCGCGGAACGATGTGGCAATCTTTTCCAGGTCTTCCAGACGCTTTACGTAGGTTTCCATCATCTCACGCCGGGCGCCGGGACGCGCTCCCGACAAAGCATCCGCGGCCTGCACCAGAACAGCGAGGACCGTAGCAGGCTTTTCATCCTCATGATGTGCCATAATGGCGTGCACGATTTTAGGGGATTCACCATACTTCCGTGCCAGATCCGCTCCAATAACCGCATGGGAACCCTCAACCTCATGATCAACGGCTTTTCCGAGGTCGTGGAGGAGCCCGGCGCGCTTAGCCTGTTTTACGTTAACACCCAGTTCTTCTGCCATGATTCCGCAGAGGAAGGCCACCTCAAGGGAATGCTGGTAGACGTTCTGGCTGTAGGAAGTCCGGTACCGGAGCCTTCCTATGAGTTTCAATACCTCCGGATGAATGCCATAGACACCGAGGTCAAATGCAGCCTGCTCTCCCGCCTCCTTGATAGCCAACTCCACCTCTTCCGTGGATTTAGCGACCACTTCCTCGATCCTTCCAGGGTGAATGCGACCGTCGACAATGAGCTTCTCCAGCGACAATTTGGCGATCTCTCGCCGGATGGGATTAAAACCGGACAAAATGACTGCTTCCGGTGTGTCATCGATAATAAGATCGATGCCGGTCGCCGCTTCCAACGCTCTGATATTTCGGCCTTCTCGGCCTATTATACGCCCCTTCATCTCATCTGACGGAAGGGCTACCACCGAGACCGTCTTTTCTGCTACATATTCACCCGCATACCTCTGGATAGCGAGCGAAAGTATTTCTTTGGATTTTTTGTCGGCTGTCTCGCGTGCTTCCTCTTCTATAGCCTTGATACGCTTTGCGGCATCAAGCTTTGCCTCGTTCTCAAGGGTTTCCATGAGAACCTTCTTTGCCTCCTCAGAGGTTAACCCGGATATATTCTCGAGGTTTCTCCTCTCTTCCTCTATCAGTTGGTTCAGTTTCTCATCCTTCTGAGCGAGAGCCTGTTCCTTGGAGCTCAAATTCTGCTCCTTTTTGAACATCTCTGCGTCACGCTGATCAAAAATGAGTACCTTCTTGTCCAGATTCTCCTCTTTCTGCTGAATCCTCTTCTCGAGCGCCTGCAAATCACGTCGCTTGTCTTTCGATTCCCGTTCAAACTCAGCTTTCGCCTGATATACAGCATCCTTGGCCTGCAATGAAGCCTCTTTCATTGCGGTTTCCGCCTGACGCTTCGCATCCTCAAGAATCCGTGCCGCGGCATCTTCTGCCTTGGATACCATTGATTCGGAAAGCTTTTTCCTCAGAAGATTTCCGATGAAAAAGCCGACGCCTAAGGCGGCGAGCATAAATAGTATGGCGTATTCAAGTCTCACGTGGTGTTACCTCCTTTTCTATGAATAATCCCTGCCCGATGCACTGCGATGGAGGCCTGTCGACACGTAATGTCGACGCATGCCTCTCTCTGCCGGGCGGGTATGGATTTACCGGTTTCCAGGTCGTACAATTCTCTTTTCCGTAATTATCAAGTCCATCTTCACATCATGGGGTTCCCCGGCAATCTTCTCCACCAGCTGAAAATCATAACACAGCCCAATGAGCCTGCCCTTACCCTCCAGGCGGTGGAGCGTCTTGTCGTAATACCCCTTGCCATATCCTATCCGGTGTCCGTTCAGATCAAAGGCGATCCCTGGCAGAACAACGATATCGGCTTCATCCAAATCGAAGTTCCTGCCGGTCGCGCAGGGTTCCATGATGCCGAATATTCCCCTTTTCATGGAAGAGATCTCGGTTACTTCGCGAAAGACTAAGCCATGATGAACAACCGCCGGAAATGCTACTTTTTTGCCGGATACAAACGCTGCACGCACAATCTCTTCCGTGTCGACTTCTTTGTGAATCGAGGCATACACAACTATTCCCCGAGCGTGATGATACTCCTCCGTTTCCAGAAAAGAATGCTGGATTGAAAGGCTCGCGGAACGGTATTCCTTCTCCGAAAGAGACCTGCGCTGGGCAAGCATTGTTCGCCTGATGCTGCTTTTCGGCATCTACTGCACTCTCCGGTGAAAAGGGACTGAAAACGGTTTACTGTTACAACAACAGGGAAATATACACAAAAGATTCTCAGGAAGAGAAAGGAAAGGGGTGGATGAAGCGTGGATTGCTAATGAGTTACAGCCTGTGGGCTGACAGATTCTCAGATGGAGAAGTGAGGTAACGCGAATCTATACCTTTCAACAGCACATGATGAGAGGGTAACTTATCAGCAAAGCGGAGCAAGCGACGCTCGTAACTACGCCATATTCCGCTGTAAAGGACTATCTTCCAACCCGTATCCGGAACAAACAATCTATTTCACTATATCAAAAAAATCTCCCTGAAGAGACCGTGTCCTGCTATTTGTACTTCACCGTTTCATCTATGCGGCTTATCAGGTGAGAAACCCTCTCACGAACCAGCCGTTCCGACCTGAATCCCTCACGGGACTGAAGAAGAAAAGATTCCCCCAGATTCAGCAGAGCCAGAATGGCGATGAGCTGGGGATCTGTGGTTTTCATTGATTCCTGCAACTCGAATATTGTATCGTTTACAAACGTCTCAACTTCACGAACCTGCTCAGGCGACGCCGTACTTCTTACCGGCACTTCCCTTCCCAACACCTTGACACGGTGCAAAGAATTCACAGGCTTCAGATCCCCTCCAGTTTCTTCAGGATGGAGTCAATACGGGTCTTAAAACCCTCCCGCTCCCGCACCAGCCCCAGGTTCTCCTCCCTGAGCAGCGTGTTTTCCTGCTTCAGGGCAGCGTAATCACGCAAGATGCCTTCGACCCGATTCTCCAGTATGTCAAAAAGTTCCGTATCCATAAACCGTCCTTAATGTGGCAAAAATGGTAGAGTATCAACCGACAAAAGTCAAGGTAATTATTAGAAAAGAGCCTGAACAAACTGCTCCGGATCAAACTCCCGCAGGTCTTCGACGCTTTCTCCGACACCGATATATCGTACCGGAATCTTGAATTCACTACTGACGGCCGCCACAATGCCACCTTTCGCTGTCCCGTCCAATTTCGTCAGAGCAATACCCGTGACGTCCACTGCTTCCTTGAAGATCCTCGCCTGGGAAACTGCATTCTGTCCGGTAGCGGCATCAAGGACAAGGAGCGTCTCATGGGGAGCTCCGGGTATCTCGCGACCCATGATCCGGCGCATCTTTTTCAACTCTTCCATCAGGTTCACCTGGGTATGGAGCCTGCCCGCGGTATCAACGATTAGGATATCCATCCCACGGGCAACGGCGGCCCGGCATCCGTCAAATACCACAGCCGCCGGATCCGCTCCCTGTTTTTGCCGGATTACCTCGACACCGACCCGCTGTCCCCATATTTCCAGTTGCTCCACTGCCGCTGCCCGGAATGTGTCGCCTGCCGCCAGCAGGACTTTCTTCCCTTCCGCGCTGAACTTACATGCCAGCTTGCCGATGGTGGTTGTTTTTCCCACGCCGTTCACTCCGATGACCATGATGACAAAGGGTACGGCAAAACCCGTATCCAGGGTCGCGGAATTCTGCTCGAGCCGAACCAGCAGCTCTTCTCTCAGCGCCTTTTTCAGGGATTCCCCGTCCTGCAGTTCGTTCCTCTTCAGTCGCTGCTCCAGAGATCGGACAAGTTCGACGGTCGTGGCCATGCCGATATCCGCGGCAATCAGGATCTCCTCCAGCTCCTCGAGGGTATCGGCGTCTATCCTTTTCTTGCCGAGCAGCAAGGTATCAATGCGCCCCACCAGACCTTCATGGGTCTTGAGCAGCCCTTTCTTGAGCCTTTCGAAAAAACCGGGGCCGGACTCCTTTTCCCCGGAATCGGGAGAGACATCGGCAGGAGAAATGGAATCATTTCCGGTCAGCTTGCCGACTAAACTCCTGAAAAAACCTTTCTTTTCCTCCGACATCTAGTAGATCTCCTTTTCCAGAAGCCTGACGGACCGTTGCGCATGCACAAGAGCCCGCCCGACGAGGGCGCCCCTCTCAAGAAGCATCACCAGGGCATACTCATCACCGACCGCCCCCAGGAGGAGATGCTGTCGATCCGTTGTGATTACCACATCCCGAACAGACTGCGAAGGCATTTTGTGCCGTATATCCCGTATCCGGCTCAAGATGATATTCTGATGGGCGCCGAGAATCTTGAGGCCGAACTCATCGTCGATCAGGGAATACTGCTCAATCGCCTCACCTTCCCAGTCGGTCAGAATGGCCCCGGTGGCGCCCCCGGTTGAGAGGACCAACTCCTGCAATATCGCTCTAAACGGCACGTTCTCTCCTTACGACAGCTTGACGGATACCAGCTTCGACACTCCCGGCTCTTCCATGGTGACTCCGTAAAGAATATCGGAGTTCTTCATGGTGGCCTTGTTGTGGGTTATGATGATGAATTGCGAAAATGAACTCATCTCGCGCACCATCTCGATGAATCTGCCGATGTTGGCCTCATCCAGCGGTGCGTCGACCTCGTCCAGAAGACAGAAGGGCGCAGGTTTGATGAGAAAAATGGCAAACATGAGAGCAACGGCCGTCAACGCCTTTTCCCCTCCTGAAAGAAGGTTTATGTTCTGCAGCCGCTTCCCCGGAGGCTGGATGATAATATCGATACCCGTCTCCAGAAGGTCCTGTTCGTTTGTCAGCTTCAGCTCCGCCCGGCCGCCGCAAAAAAGTCGGGGAAATACCTCCCGGAACTTTTCGTTTACCAGGAGAAAGGTATCCAGGAACCGTTTCCGGGTCGTCCGGTTTATCCGCTGAATAGCCTGCTGCAGGCCGAGGAGCGACTCCTCCAGGTCAGCTTTCTGGCCGGAAAGAAACTCGAAGCGCCCCTCAAGCTCTCGATACTCCTCTATTGCCGTCAGGTTGACCTCGCCGATCCCCTCAATGAGTCCGGCCAGTTCCGCCTGGCGGTCGCGACTTTTTCCCTCGTCATCCTCGCGGTCGGCAAATCGGGGAATCAGGTCGGAAAGGGCGACACGGTATTTATCCGCGACCGTCTCCTCCAGGTTTTGAAGCCTCATGACAATTTCGGCCAATTTGAGATTCTTCTCTCCAACTTGGTGCGACAGGTTCTCTCCACAGGTGCGCAACTCCTTCAGGCGGGCTTCACTATCATTCACGAGAACCGCTTCCGCCTCGTACCGGATACAGAAAGCGGCACACCCTTCCTCCAACCGCCGCTGCTCATCCAGAAGCTCCCGCAGTTTCTTTTCGCCTGCATTAAGGGAATCCCTGATTCTGTCGCATTCCCGAGCCCCGTTCTCCACCTCCGGCTCAAGATGGGAACGCCTCTCTTGCAACTCCCGGATCCCCTCCGTTACTCTTTTCGCGGTCAGCAAAGAGGATTCCCGTTTTTCCCGGAGAGAGGCCGCCCTGACCTTACGCCCTGTCACATTCTCCCGCGCCTCGGCGATTTTCTGTTTTCCGACGTCCAAGGAAGTCTGCAGCTCCGCCAGTTCGGCTTCCGCTTTCTCCTGAACGGCCTCCCGGTCACTCCGTTCCCGAGCAGCGGTTTCCATCTCCCTCTCCAGAGAATCCCTTTCTTCACGAAGCTGATCATCCTCCAGTTCCTTGACAGCCATCCGATCGCCGAGCCGCTGGCACTCTTCCCGGGCACGCTGCAAATCCTTTTCGTCATTCACCAACTGGATCTCCAACCGGTGGAGTTCCTGTCGTGTCCGCTTCAGTGAATCCTCGGTAGCGCTTACTTCCGCGCGCAGGCGTTCCCGTTCGGCCTCAATCTCCGCGACCCGTGCCGTCAGGCTGCCTACCTCCGCCGACAACTCCTTTATGCGGCGCTTTTTATGGATCAACCCCTGCTGTGCGGCCTCCATGGAACCGCCGTGAAGGACACCTCCCGCACTCACCATGTCTCCGTCCCTCGTGACAAAGGTAAGATACGGAAACCGCCCGCCAAGGTCCAGAGCGGTATCGAGGGTATCCACGAGAAAAGTACGGTCCAGCAGGGTCTCCGCCAACCCGCGATACTCCACGGAGACAGTTATCCTGTCAAGGAGACGGCCCACACCTTCCGGTGTCTCCCACGTGCCCGAGGGACGCAGGTCCCGTGCGATGAGGCTGCACCGGCCACCGGAACTCTGACGGAGAAAGGAAACGGCTGCCCGCGCATCCTCCTCACCGTCGCAGATGACATACTGAAGGCGCTCGGAAAGAGCTGCTTCCAGGGCAACCTCGTATTCCTCGGCAACTTCCAGTATGTCGGCGACAACGCCTTTCAGCCGTCCTTTGAAAGGATCAGCGAGGAACAATGAGCGGACCCCGCGGCCATACCCTTCGAACTGCGCCTCCAGTTCCTGGAGGGAGTGGAGCAGTGATGAAGCCTTGCTCAACCGGTCCCGCTCCCCATGAAAACATCGTTCCGTCTCGTCAAGAGCCGTGCGAAGCCCGGCATCCCGCTCCCTGAGCTCAGTCAGTTCCTTTTCCGACTCCTTCTTCCGCTCCGACAAACCGTTACAGGTCGATTCCAGGTCATTCACCCTGCCGGTTGCGTCGTGCAGCTTTTCCCGGAGACCGATAGCTTCACGCCGGTTCCTCTCCACCTGCTCCCCCAGGGAAGCCAGCCTCTTGGCCGCGGCCGCGGTCTGGTTGGAAAACTGGGAGATCTCGGACAGTATCCCGAACAGCTCACGGCGACGCTCGTCAAGTCGACGGACAAGAATCTTTTCCTCCTCAACCAGCCTCTCCAGGCTCTGTTCGGCCTCAGCCAGGCCTTCGTCCTCTCCTGCCAGGTCCAGCAGGAAGGCCTCTCCCTGCGCCTCCATCCTCCGCAGTTCTTCCTCTGCTTCGGCCGTTCTGACTCCTGCCGCATCAATCTCATGTGAGAATCGGGCAATCCGTTCCTCGAGGGCCGCCAGTTCCTTCCGTTCGAAACCGATGCGGTTCTCACATGTGGAAATCTCACTCCTGGTCCGAAAAATCTCCTCCTGAAGCCCGTTCAGTCTCTTTTCTTCCTCCAAGAGGCCCGTCTTCTTCTCTTCCAGTGCGAGGGCGTGTCGCTCCACCTCCCCGGCGGTTTCCTCGTGACGCTCCCGCAGCGTGGAGAGTTCCCCCTCGACCCGGCTTTTCTCCTGATCCAGAGAAAGGTATCCGCGGACCACGAACAGCTGCTCAATCTCCTTCAACTCCTCCCGGTATTCACGGAACTTTTCGGCTTTTTTGGCTTGGCGCTGGAGCATGTTCAGCTGCCTGCGTATCTCCGCGATGATATCCCCGATCCTGAGAAGATTCTGCCTGGTGGCCTCAATCTTTTTCAGGGCCACCTGCTTGCGCGCCTTGAACTTGGTGACTCCTGCAGCCTCTTCTATGATCAGGCGACGCTCCTCGGGTCGGGAGCTGAGGATCATGCCGATCTTCCCC
>CAYSPF010000087.1:6792-9856 GCA_964432775.1 uncultured Geobacter sp. | reverse complement strand
TCATCCCCAGGAAGGGGGAATTCTTCGACTTGCTTGCAAGTTTTTCCGCCTCGACCGTCCATTCCCGGTCCGGGTCGATGACCGTAATGTCGGCGATTGCTCCCGGCGCCAGTGTCCCCCGGTCGATGCCCAGTATACGCGCCGGATTCAGGGACAGTGCCGTGATGAGGGCATTCAAATTGAGCACCTTGCCGGCCACCAGGGATAGTGACAGGGGCAGGGCGGTTTCCAGTCCGATGATGCCGTTGGAAGCGAGAACGAACTCCACGTCCTTTTCATCCAGGTGATGGGGGGCGTGGTCGGTGGCGATTGCGTCGATGGTTCCGTCCGCAAGGCCCGCCCTGATTGCCTCCATGTCCTCGGACGTGCGGAGGGGCGGATTCATCTTGGCGTTGGAATCGTAACCGCGAACCGCGTCCTCGGTGAGCGTGAAGTAGTGGGGCGCCGTCTCGCAGGTCACCTCCACGCCGCGCGCCTTTGCGTCCTTGATGATCCGTACCGCGCCTTTCGTGGAGACATGGGCGACATGGATGGGTGATCCGCTGAATTCGGCGAGAAAGACATCTCGGGCGATTGCCGCGTCCTCGGCCACCCAGGGAATCCCCTTCAGGCCCAGTTCGGTGGCGGTGAAGCCGTCATTCATCTGGCCGTCGCCGGAGAGTCCCGGGTCTTCGCTGTGGGAGATCAGCATGATGCCCATTCCCTTGGCGTACTCCAGCGCCCGGCGCATCAGCTCAGGGTTGGTCACGGGCCTGCCGTCGTCGGACACGGCAACGCAGCCGGCCTCCTTCAGGTCACCCATCTCGGACAGGTTTTCACCCTTCATTCCCTGGGTGATGGCGCCCACCGGAAAGACGTTCACCAGGCCTTCCGCCTTCGCCTTGGCGATGATATAGGAAGTGACGGCCTTGTTGTCGTTCGCCGGCTTCGTGTTGGGCATGCAGGCAACGGAGGTGAACCCGCCCGCGGCCGCTGACCGGGTTCCGGTGACGAGGTCTTCCTTGTATTCCAGGCCCGGATCACGCAGGTGGACATGCATGTCGATGAGCCCGGGGGCGACAATCATCCCCTTGGCGTCGATGACCTCGACCCCTTTGCCGGCAGTCAGTTTCTTGCCGATTTCCGCAATCTTTCCATCCACCACCAGGACATCCAGTTTCTCATCCAGACCCTGGGAAGGGTCGATTATGCGGCCGCCCTTTATCAATAGATCCATATGTCACCCCATTGGTAATCGTTTGGTAGGGGCGGGGTTCTCCCGCCCTTGCTTGCCTTGCCGCGACCTTCTTTTCATCGAAGGGCGGGATGACCCCGCCCCTACCATTGTTCCGGTTATTCCGTCGGGCCGCCGCCGCTCACGTGATACAGCATGGACATCCTGACCGCTACACCGTTCTCCACCTGTTCCAGGATGACGGAGTTGGCGCCGTCGGCCGTCGCGGAGGAGATCTCAACCCCGCGGTTCATGGGACCGGGGTGCATCACCAGCACGCCCGGCTTTGCCCTTTTCACCACGTCGTCGGTGAGACCGAAGTAGCGGGAATACTCGCGCATGGTGGGGAGGAGGGTTTTGCCCTGCCGCTCAAGCTGGATGCGGAGCATCATGATTACGTCCGCGTCTTCCACTGCGTCCCGCATCCTGCCGCACACGGTCACGTCGCCGAGCCGTTCTACGCCGGGGGGGATCAGGGTCGGAGGACCGGCCAGGAAGATCTTCGCTCCCATCTTGGTCAGGCCGTAGATGTTGGAGCGGGCGACCCGGCTGTGGGTGATGTCGCCCACGATGGCCACCTTCAGCCCCTTCAGGGTTCCCAGCTTTTCCCGCATGGTCATCATGTCCAAGAGACCCTGGGAAGGGTGTTCGTGAGCGCCGTCGCCGGCGTTGATCACCGAGTAGGAGACACGCTTCGCCAGGTAGTGATGGGAACCGGAGATGGCGTGTCGCATGACGATGATGTCCGGCTTCATGGCTTCGATGTTGCGGGCCGTATCCGACAGGGTTTCACCCTTCTGCACCGCGCTGGTGGATGCGGAGATGTTCAGGGTGTCTGCCGAAAGCCGTTTCGCCGCGATCTCGAAGGAGGTGCGGGTGCGGGTGGATGGCTCGAAGAACAGGTTCACCACCGTCTTGCCGCGCAGGGTCGGCACCTTCTTGATCTCCCGCTTGCTGATCTCCTTCATGTTGTCGGCGGTGTTCAGGAGAAGCTCGATCTCCTCCGCCGTCAGGTCCTGCAGCCCCAGAATGTCCTTGTGTTTGAATCCCATGGGTGACCCTCCCGAATCAGAAAAAAGCCGCCGGCCGCCAGTCGCCGGAGACTATCCGTATGAAAAATCAGTTCTTTTCCAGGTACACCTCAAGCGGGTGATTGCCGTCGCCGAAGCGTACCTGGATATTCTCCTTGCGGCTGGTGGGAACATTGCGGCCGACGTAATCGGCCCGGATGGGAAGCTCCCGGTGACCGCGGTCGATGAGTACGGCAAGCTGGATGCACTGGGGTCTGCCGTGGTCCATCAAGGCGTCCATGGCCGCCCGGATGGTGCGTCCGGTGAACAGAACGTCATCCACGAGCACCACCCGTTTCCCTTCGATGCTGAACGGGATCTCGGTTTTGCCTACCGGCAGATGGGCGGCCTGTGTCTTGAAATCGTCCCGGTAGAGGGTTATATCCACCGATCCGACCGGAACCGTGACCCCCTCGATCTCCTCCAGTTGTGAGGCCAGTTCATGGGCCAGATGGATGCCCCCGGTTCGGATACCCACGAGCACCACATGGGAAATCCCCTTGTTCCGTTCCAGAATTTCGTGGGCGATGCGGGTCATTGCCCGCCTGATTCCCACTCCGTCAAGGATGACGGTGGTTTCCGTCTTCACCTCGAACCTCCTCTCGCCGTTCGTGCGGCGCAAAAAAAAGCCCTTCCGCGATATGGCGGAAAGGCTCCTTGCTATTCAGTGGCGTGGATTGTGTCTGCCCCCACCTTTATTAACCTCACGGGGTTACGTTAAAAGGCCGGTCATCAAATTTTGCCTACCCTAGCACTAGTGCAGGGAGGGAGTCAAGGGAGA
>CAYSPF010000087.1:0-6692 GCA_964432775.1 uncultured Geobacter sp. | reverse complement strand
AGCGCCACATTTTCCACGTGGGTGGTCTGGGGGAACATGTCAACGGGCTGGATCCGCCGGGTGGCATAGCCGAGTCCGGCAAGGATGTTCAGGTCCCGGGAAAGGGTTTCCGGCGAGCAGGAAACGTAGATGAGCCCTGCCGGTCCGAGGGCGGTCGCGGCGCGCAGCACCCTTTCGTCACATCCCTTGCGTGGGGGGTTGAGTACCACGAGGTCGACTTTCGTCCCTTCGTCCCGCAACTCCTCCAGCATCTCGGCGGCGTCTCCCGCTTCGAAGCGGCAGTTCCTGATCCCGTTCAGTCGGGCGTTCCGCTCTGCGTCCTGTACCGCGGCCTCGACAGACTCGAAACCGATGACCTCTTTCGCGGCGCCGGCAAGGAAAAGGGAGATGCCGCCGACGCCGCAGTAGACGTCCGCCACGGTCTCCTTCCCCGTAAGCGCGGCCCATTCCCGGACCGTCTCATAGATGGAGCGGGCGCCGTCCTTGTTCACCTGGAAGAAGGAGCGGGGGGAGACGGAGAATCGGATGTCCCCGATGCTGTCGGTGAGTGACTGCTCTCTGGTGACAAAGTAGTCCTTGTCCCCGAGAATCACGTTTCCTTCCGTGGAGTTGACGTTCTGGGCGATCACCTCAATCTCGGGCACCGAGGCCTGCAGGTGCTTTGCCAGGTGGTGGATCTCGTTGAAACTCCGCTGGCTGGTAACGAAAACGGCCATGGCCTTGCCGTCCCGTTCGGAGACGCGGACTACCAGGTAGCGGAGGATGCCGTTGCGGGTCCTCGGGTTATAGATGGTGACCTTGCCTTTGCGGATTCCCTCCTTGACGGCGGCCGCGATCCGGTTGACAAGCGGGTGGTGGAGCGGGCAGTCGCCGATGTCGATGACATCGTGGCTGCTGCGGCGGTAGATGCCGATGACCGGCGACATGAATTTCCCCGTAACGACAAGCTTTGCCGTGGTGCGGTACCCGACGGGTTTCGGCGAGGGGATTGTCGGCAGTACTTCAGTTCCACGAAGCGACGGGAAGCGCTGTACGACCCTTTCCACGAGTTCTTTCTTCCATTCCAGCTGGGACCGGTACTTCATGCGGATGAGCGGACAGCCGTCGCAGGCGTTTCCCTTGGCGCAGGGAGCGGTTACCAGGCGGTCCGGGGAGTTGCGGAGGACCTTCACGGTATCGGCGAAAATATCCCTCTGGCCGGAAAAGGTGATACGGGCACGGACCGTTTCGCCGGGAAGGGCGCCCACGACCCGGATCCGCGAAATTTCATGAACGGCAAGGCCGAAACCCTCTTCATCGAGGGTGGTTACCGTGAGGTCGAGGGTTTGGCCGACTGCTGGTTTGAGCTTTTTCGGGGTGGTGAATTCTGACTGTTTCTTTTCGCGTGTCGTGTTCTTTTTCATGCCCTCTACTAGAAAGGAAAAGGGAAATTTTGTCAAATTATCTTTGACGGATGGGGGGAAAGGTCGGGCCAGGATATTTCCCGGTGATAGGGGAAAGACCGGCCGACGTATGTGGTGCAACCTGCACTGGTTGAACTATAATTACGGCGCACTTCGTGCGCTACTACAAAGGACAGCAATAAGGGCGTCTGAAGACGCCCTTATTGTCCTCAAAGCGTCCTTATCAATTGATAAGCCGGACAGGAAAGACAACTGAAACTAAATACTAAATTTGAAGTCGGCCGGGTTGACCCTGGTTAATAAATTAACAAATCGGAATCTAATTATGTCAACAAGTTCATGATTCAATAGCTTCGTTTGATTGAAGACAAATTCGGAGTGAGCTTGATAGTGAGTTGTCCGAACCTGGCCAGTTGCTCCACCTGCTTCATGACATTACTCAGTTGGTCATCATCACATAGGCATTTACAATCGCAGTCACATTTGCAATCGCAAAGGCATTTGCAGTCGCAGTCTCTGGCAACGAATCCGCCGATCGAAGGTCCGAAAATTCCTTCTGTAATAACACCTAACGAAGAAGTGTCCACAAGAGATTCTCTTACGATTTTAGCCCCCTCGTTCAGGATAATGGTGATACCTTCCTCTGTCTTTTCCTCTTTGGCGATAGCTTGACGAGGAACGCGAAACACGGCTGTGCCTGATTGTACGATTAGATGGTCCTTTTGTTCGTCAATCACAATTCCTTTCAGGCTTGGCGCAGTGGATTTCGAGAGGGCCGCGAAAACTTTCTTAAATCCGCTTTCTTCTTGCATAATCCATCTCCTTTCATCTTTTAGTGGTTAGCTTGTGGGCTTTCAATTTATATATGGACGCCGTTGAGGTTGGATGGGCAGCCTGCGGACTTCAGTTCTGCCGTCTGAAGTGCCTTTTTGCCAAAGAAAACAACGTATCGCGGGATGATATAGCGGTAGAAGGCGCAGAGCTTCGCCTTGGTGAAGGGATGACCATTAAGTCTCAGGTTCGTAATTGCGCACCCTCCTGCGCATACGGGAAACCATCGGCAGGAGAGGCACTCCTGTGCGTCGAGCGAAGCCGCTCTTTCGGTGAGTTTGTACGAAAAGGTTTCTGCGCATGACATCAAGAGGTCTTTGCATGGTATACATCCTTCTTCGTCGATCATCATGGGGCATGGCACTATGTGCCCATCCGGTTTTATTACGACATGACTGTGACCGATGCTGCAGGAGATGCCCTGCGCAGGCTGGTTGAAGTGGAGTTCGCAAATTTCCATGGCAGAAGTCAGGTTCACGAAAACGTTCGGTTGTTCGAGGTCCGTCAGCGCGTTTTCAAATGCGGAGATGACGTCTTCACAGAGTTCCTCGTATCCCTTCGAGAGTGTCTGGTCGGTACAATCGCGGCATCCCGACGGCTGTCTTACAACACTCAATCTGCAGCGAAAGGAATTTTCATAAATCCACAAAAGTAATTCGGAAAGACCTTTGCATGAGGCTTGACTGATAGTTGCCATAATGTAGGGCGTTATGCCATGTTCGCGAAGAATGCGGATGTTTCTTTCGATACTCTGCCAGCTTCCTTCACCGGAATGTTTGAACCGGCGGTAAATGTCGTGTGTTTTTCCAAATCCGTCCAGGGATATGCCGATACCCGTCCTCGGCCGTTTCAGAAAATTCAACAGCCTGTCATTCATGACTGTTCCGTTGCTGAGTACCGCCGTCTGGAAGATTGTGTCGGTTCCTTCCAGTTTCCTGGTGAGCTTGTCATGAAAGGCTTCAAGGGCGGGGAGCACTAAGGTCGGCTCGCCACCGGCGAATTTCAAATCGAACTTTTTAATCCGTTTCGAGAGCGCGGTATGCGAGATAGCGTCTGTCACCTGTTCCATGACGTCGTCTTTCATGACGTCGCTGTTTTTGTGTTCCACGAAGCAGTATTCACACACAAGGTTGCATTGATTGACGATATGCAGCCACACGCCGAATGATCCCGGTTCTCCCCGGATATCAAGCGGCAGGGGGTATGGAAACGTGACTGGTGCGCTTCTGAGAAAGCCGCGCTCTTCAAGGAAGAGAAGAGAAGAACATGTCCGGTCGAAATCTTCGCCTGATGCAAATGCAGTTGCCGCGTGTGCGCCCTTCTCGAATTTGTTCATAATTTCATGGATGTCGTCATTCACAACTACAGGCAATCCGGGAAAATCCGGCGCGAAAAGAACCCATTTTCCGCGTGCTATCTCTTTCTCGAACAAGGTCCCCGGTTTAAATAACCGTGCGGATAAGTCGCAGGTATATGTATCAATGGTATCGGCTGTTGATTGTGTAGACATGATTGCCTCCTTAAAACCTGTCTGTGCTGACGAGGGCGCGTAGGCTTTGCCGTGAAGATGGTTTCGTGGGTTATGGGAATCAGCGGCAGCTGAAAATCTACTCATCCATCTGTATTCTTATTTTACTGTAATTAATAATGCTTAAAATAAATATGTCAAGCGGTTTATCCATACAATACCGCGGCCGTCTTTCTTGACTTTTTCCTCATACTTTCGATACTATGTCGCGTTATGAAAAAAACGACCCGACAGATCCGGATAGGCGATGTCCTCGTGGGCGGCGGGGCGCCCTGCTCGGTGCAGTCCATGTGCAACACCGATACCTGCGATACGGTCGCCACCACGGCCCAGATAACGGCCTTGGCCGAAGCGGGATGTGAGTTGGTGCGGTGTGCTGTGCTTGACATGGAGGCTGCCGAAGCCTTGGGAGAGATTACATCCCGTATCGCAATCCCCCTTATTGCCGATATCCACTTTGACTACAAGCTGGCCCTGAAGGCGCTGGAGAAGGGGGTTGACGGCCTGCGCATCAACCCGGGCAATATCGGTGAGCGCTGGAAGGTCGCCGAAGTGGTGCAATCGGCCTCGGAACGCCGTGTTCCCATCCGCATCGGTGTCAATGCCGGCTCCCTGGAAAAGGAACTCCTGGTAAGATACGGCCATCCCACGGCCGAGGCCATGGTGGAGTCGGCTCTGGGACACGTGCGCATCCTGGAAGATCTTGGATACGACCAGATCAAGATTTCCCTCAAGGCATCGAACGTGATGAAGACTGTCGAGGCCTATCGGCTCCTCTCACGGCGGGTCGATTACCCGCTCCACATCGGCATCACTGAGGCGGGGACCACCTTTTCCGGCACAATAAAGTCATCCGTCGGTCTCGGAATCCTCCTGGCCGAAGGGATCGGCGATACCCTGCGTGTCTCCCTCACCGGCGATCCGGTTGACGAGATCCGGGTCGGCTACGGCATCCTGAAGGCCCTGGGGCTCCGGCAACGGGGCATCAACCTGGTATCCTGCCCAACGTGCGGCCGCTGCCGGATCAATTTAATCCCCCTTGCCGAAGAGGTTGAACGGCGTCTCCAGAAGATCATCAGGCCCTTGACCGTTGCGGTCATGGGGTGCGTGGTGAACGGACCGGGCGAGGCCCGGGAAGCGGACGTGGGGGTTGCCGGAGGCAAGGGCGAAGGGCTTCTGTTCCGGCACGGCGAAGTGGTGCGCAAGGTTCCGGAGAGCGAGCTTGCCGATGCGCTGGTTGCGGAAGTGGAGAAGATGGTGAAGGAATCGCCGTAGGGGCGAACCTTTTGTTCGCCCTTGATTTGAGACGAAACATACGTTCAGGGCGAACACAAGGTTCGCCCCTACATTTCACATTATAAAGAGGCACAATTTATGCGCTATTCCCAGTATTTCATCCCCACCGTGAAAGAGACCCCGGCCGACGCCGAGGTTATTTCCCATCAGCTGATGCTGCGTGCCGGCATGATCCGCAAGCTTGCGGCCGGTATCTATAACTACCTTCCCCTTGGCCTCCGCTCCATCCGCAAGGTGGAAAACATCGTGCGGGAGGAGATGAACCGTGCCGGGGCCATCGAGATCCTGATGCCGGGTGTTATCCCGGCGGAGCTCTGGAAGGAGTCGGAACGCTGGGAACAGTACGGCAAGGAATTGCTGCGAATCAAGGACCGCAAGGACGCCGAATTCTGCCTCGGACCGACCCACGAGGAGGTGGTGACCGACTTGGTGCGGCGCGAGATCAAGAGCTACCGCCAGATGCCGATCAACCTCTACCAGATCCAGTCCAAGTTCCGCGACGAGATTCGTCCCCGTTTCGGCCTGATGCGCGGTCGCGAATTTATCATGAAGGACGCCTATTCCTTTGATGTGGACGGGGACGCGGCCGACCTCTCCTACGAGAAGATGTACCAGGCTTACCGCCGCATCTTCGAGCGCTGCGGCCTTCGCTTCCGCGCCGTAGAGGCGGACACCGGTTCCATCGGCGGCTCCTCTTCCCACGAGTTCATGGTGCTGGCCGATTCCGGTGAGGATGCCATCGTATCCTGCTCCTCCTGCGAATACGCCGCCAATGTGGAAAAGGCGGAATCCCGTCTCGTGGAGGCGGTGGAGCACGCAGACCCCCGTCCGCTTGAACGGGTCGCGACCCCGGAAAAAAGGACCATCGAAGAGGTCTCGGACTTTCTGGGTGTACATGCCGCGTCCATGCTGAAGACCCTGGTGCTGCTGGCCGACAACGAACCGGTCATTGCCCTGGTGCGTGGAGACCATGAGCTGAACGAGATCAAGCTGAAGAACATCCTGGACTGCACCGAGCTGGAAATGGCGGGCGACGAAGTGGTGACGAAAGTCACCGGAGCGCCGGTCGGGTTCGCTGGTCCGGTGGGGCTGAAGGTGAAGATCATCGCCGACCTGGCGGTGAAAGGGATGAAGAATTCGGTCACCGGTGGCAACGAGAAGGACCTGCACCTGAAGAACGTGAACCTGGAGCGGGATTTCCAGGTTACCCGATTCGCCGATATCCGCAACGTGGTGCACGGCGATGCCTGCCCCCGCTGCGAGGGGGGCATCCTTGAAATGTGGCGCGGCATCGAAGTGGGGCACGTTTTCAAGCTGGGAACCAAGTATTCCAAGGCCCTCAAGGCCACCTTCCTGGACGCGGACGGCAAGGAGCAGATCATCTTCATGGGATGCTACGGCATCGGCATCGGCCGCACCGTGGCGGCCTGCATCGAGCAGAACCACGACGAGAACGGCATCATCTTCCCCATCCCCATCGCGCCCTTCCAGTGCATCATCTCCGCCCTCAACATCAAGGAGGAGGCGGTCAGGGAGGCTTCGGAGTCCATCTACCGGCAGCTTGAAGAGTCCGGTGTGGAGGTCCTCCTTGACGACCGGGACGAGCGGCCCGGATTCAAGTTCAAGGACGCGGA
>CAYSPF010000086.1:0-9890 GCA_964432775.1 uncultured Geobacter sp. | reverse complement strand
CCCGCCATCTCCCGTCCGGCCCGAAGCAGCTCTTCCACCGCCTCCGGACTCCCGGCCTCGCTGTAGAGGCGCAGCACCGGCTCGGTTCCGGACGGCCGGATCAGCAGCCAGGCGCCGTCGGCAAAGAGATACTTGAAGCCGTCGCGGAAGTTCTCCCCTGCCACCGGCCGGGAAGCGATGGTCCGGATATCTCCGGCGCGCAGTTTCCCGATGAGCCGTTCCTTGGCGTCGTCGGCGATGGGCAGGTCGATGCGCCGGTACGAGAAATGGCCGATCTCGTCCATGGTTTCGTCCAGCAGCCGGCGCAGACCCTTGCCGGACATGGCCATCGCCTCCAGCAGCAGGAGGCCCAGGAGGATTCCGTCCCTCTCCGGGATATGCCCCTTCACCCCCAGGCCGCCCGATTCCTCGCCACCCATGAGAATGTCGTGGTCCAGCATCAGTTCGCAGATGTGCTTGAAGCCGATGGGGGTCTCGAACAGTTCCAGCCCGAATTTCTCGCTGAGCAGGTCCACCATGCGGGTGGTGGAGACGGTCTTGACCACGCCGCCCCGCATGCCGCGCCGCTCGATGAGATGGCGGAGGATTACGGTAAAGATCCGGTGGGAGGAAAAGAATTCTCCGGTTTCGTCCACCGCGCCGATACGGTCCGCATCCCCGTCCAGGGCGAGGCCGACCCGGTAGTTCCCCGACCTCACCAGGGAACAGAGCTCCTCCAGATGCTCCGGCGTCGGCTCCGGCGGGCAGCCTCCGAAACCGGGATTTTCCTCGCAGTGGATCTCGGTGGTTCCCGGCAGCAGCTCGGGAAAGTACCCGCTTCCGGCGCCGAACATGGGGTCGACGATTGCCGGAATCGCGGCGGCCCGGATACGCTCCAGGTCCACGTAGCGGGCCAGCTGCCGCCGGTAGGACTCGCCGGCGTCGAACAGCTCCACCAGCCCGCGCTCCAGGGCCTCTTCCAGGGGAAGTTCGCGAATCTCCCGGCCGTTTGTCCTGTTGCGGGCCACGATTTCCTCCACCACCTTGGTCGTGGAGGGACGGGCCGAGCCGCCGAAGGATTCCTTGATCTTGAAACCGTTATACTCAGGCGGATTGTGGCTGGCGGTGATCATGATGCCGCCTCCCGCGCCCCGTTCCCTGACCGCCCAGGATACCGCCGGAGTCGGCGCATAGCCGTTTGTCAGGAGAACGTGGATGCCGTTCCCCGCTGCCACCTCGGCGGTCCGTTCGGCAAAGCGGCGGGAGAGAAAACGGCGGTCATAGCCTATCACCAGACCTTTTTCCGCCAGTCCCTGTTCCATGAAATAATCCATGGTCGCCTGGGCCACCAGGGAAAGGTTATCAAAGGTAAATTCGCGGGCGATAACCCCGCGCCAACCGTCGGTACCGAAACGTATCTGCACGGGAAAAGCCTCCTGATGGGATCTGTCCAAGGCTCAAGCGCCATGAATTCCCCCTCCCTCGTCGGGAGGGGAAGGGATATGCGGTGAAGTGCGTATTTCGTCTTCGGACCGAAGGATTTTCCGTCAGGGGAGGAGGTATTGTCAACCATTTGTTCGCCGCCATGTGGCAGCATGGCTGGAAACGGTGACCTTGGTTGAGCGGGAAGGGGTTCCGCAGAGAGAAGCGGGTTGCCGCCATTCCATATATGGAATCAGGATGGGGTCATGTGTCCGGAAACTGATTCCTCAGGATTTCCTGTACCGCATGAAATTCCCTGTCAATCAACTCAAGCAGTTCAACGGCGTCGTCCAGTTTTCCCGCGCGGCCTTTGCTCTCCATCAGGCGGGCAAGTTCCGCCATCCGCAGGGCTCCGACCATGGCGCAGGATGAGGTCAGGCTGTGGGCCGTTTTCCTGATTCCCATGACGTCACCCCAGGTAACCACCTCCCGGAGGGTCCCGAGCAGTTGGGCGGTGTGCAGCAGGAACAGTTCCACCACCTTGCGGCTCATGACGTTTTTTCCCCCATTTTCGGGAAATCTGACGGTATTCTCAGCGCCGCAATCAACGGATGACAAGGCTCTATCCGGCGCCTGCCGGTGGAAGGGAGCCGACATGTCTCCGGAATCCTTTCCGTCGAACGGGTCACGGATGCCCGTCTGCGGCGGGTCCTGCGACGGACACCTTACGGTTCCCGTCGGCAGCCGGCGCTCAAGGATCTCCCGCATGGCCTCTATCGTGAACGGCTTGGCAAGGTAATCATCCATCCCCTGCTTGACGCAGTAGTCCCGATATCCTTCCATGGCATGGGCGGTGAGGGCGACAATCGTGGCGTGCCCCCCCCTCTCCTTTTCCCTCTCCCGAATGATCCGCGTCGCCTCGATGCCGTCCATCTCCGGCATCTGACAATCCATGAACACCAGGTCGTATGCCGTTCGTTGCATGGCCTCCACCGCCTCCCGACCGTTGGAGACGATATCGACCCGGCAACCCAGGCATTCGAGGATTGCGCTGCAGACCTCCTGGTTGACCGGGTTGTCTTCCGCCACCAGGACATGTCCCGTGCCGGCGCACTCGAGATTCACGGTTACGGAACCGGTCACTGAATCGGCCATGGAAGGCCTCTCAACCGGGAGGGGCGCCGCTTCCGGCTCGTTCCCCTTCTCCATGCGGACGGTAAAGCGGAAGATGGAGCCCTGTCCGGGGATGCTTTCGACGCTGACACCCCCCTCCATCATCTCCACCAGTTGCTTAACGATGGAGAGGCCCAGACCCGTGCCGCCGTACCTCCGGCTCGTGGAGCCGTCTGCCTGGGTGAAGCAGTAAAAGATGTTGTCCAGGGATTCGGGGGGGATGCCGATTCCCGTGTCCCGGACCTCGAAACAGATGAGAAAGCGGTCTTCCCCGTCCTGCATGCTGGAGACGGAAACGGAGACCTCTCCCCGCTCGGTAAACTTCACGGCATTCCCCACCAGATTGAGAAGGACCTGGCGCAGCCGTGCCGGGTCGCCGATGACCCATTCCGGCACGGACGCGCCAAAGGAAATCGTCAGGACAAGGCCCTTTTCCCGTGTTCTTATGCGAAACAGTTCGACGGTTTCGGCGACGATAGTGCGGATGTTGAAGGAGACATTCTCCAGCTCGAGCCTGCCGGCCTCTATCTTGGAGAAGTCCAGGATGTCGTTGATGACGCCCAGGAGCGATTCGGCGGACAGGTAGACCGACTCGGCGTATTTCCGCTGCTTTTCCGTAAGGTTACCGGCCAGGAGAAGCTCGGTCATGCCGAGCACACCGTTCATGGGGGTGCGAATCTCATGGCTCATATTGGCAAGGAACTGGGATTTGGCAAGATTCGCCGCTTCGGCCTCCTCCCTGGCCTTGCACACCTCGTCCACGGTCCGCCGCAGGGAGGCGTTGGTATCCCGCAGTTCCTCCGTCCTGATTGCAACCTCATCCTCCAGATGCTCGTTGTATTGCTCCAGCTGCTCATCCCGTTCCCGGATTCGCTCCAGCATCTCGTTGAAGCCGCAGATCAGCGCGCCTGTTTCGTCTTCGCTCTCACTCGTCGCCCTGAGCGAATAATCATGCTCCTGGGTAACGCTCTTCATCACTCCCGCCAGGTGGAGTATCGGCCCGGAGATGACCCTCTGGAGTTTTCGCGAGATGAAATACGCCACCAGAAAGGCGCCTGTCAGCAGCAGGGGGATGAAGACGAACAGCCACCGGAGCTGGGAGAAGAGTTCGGCCGGGTCGGAAAGGATGATAACGGTTCCCATTGATCGGTCGTTGACGAGTATCGGCCGGACGGCCGTCAGGTACCCTGCCGTGACTTCTGAAGAGGCCGGGTCGCGGCGCAGCTTCACCATCAGGTCGTGCAGCGGCGGGCCGCCGCCGGAGGCCCCATGGGCTGCGTCGGTTGATGCGTGGTAGAGGATGCCGAATATGTCTCGTTTCGGCGGGCGTCTCTCGTCGGGGTGGATCGCCCGGTGCATGGCAATCATTCTCGGATGCAGGTACGAGGCGAAGAGCCGATTGTCATCGGTTACGATGAAACCTCCCAGAATGTGGGGCTTGACGCTCAGTCCCGCCAGGGTTTCCCTCGCCGCCTTCGGGTCGTCGAAGGCCACGGCCGCGGCGCTGTTCTTGCTGATGATGTCTGCGATGACCCCCAGTTGCTGCCGTACATCCTTGCGGAAGGATACTGCCTCGCCGATGAGGAACGCCAGGGAAACAAACAGCACCGCTGTTGCGCTCGTGAGCAGCGTGATCGCCATCAGCTTGTTTTTGATGGACAGTGTGCGCACTATTTCTGTCATGTTTTTCATGCGATCATTCCATCTGCTATTCCCTCTCCCCCTCGTGGGAGAGGGCCAGGGAGAGGGGGCACGATTGCAAATACCATATACGGACACTGCTGCACGGTACTAAAACCTCCAGGTTGCCTTTATCCGGAAGGTCCGGCCGTCTTGCCGGATGCTGTCCTGGAGGAATTCTCCGCCCACCGGCACCGCGTATCCGGTATTGAAGAGGTTGTAGACGCTTCCCGACAGCTCGAAATTTTTCAGCAGGTTCCGGGTGAAGAGGGTCAGGTTGGTAGTGAAGAAGTCCCGGGCGCGGCCGCCGGACAAGGTCCTTTTGCTGCTCGTATACTGCTCTTCCAGCCCGAGAAAAACCTTTTCCCGCAGCAGCGGAAACAGCATGTTCAGCTTCACCAGGTGCCGGGCCGAGTTGGGAAGCCATTCACCCGTGGTCGTATTTTTCCCATCCTGGAAGGTATAGCTCGCCCTGCCCTGAATCCCGTTATCCCATTTTCCGTCCAGTTCCAGTTCCACTCCCTTCAGTTCCGCCTGGTCGATGTTCCTGAAGACCAGCATGTCGTCCGAGGGGTCGGTGACCAGGGAGATGAGGTCCTTCACCCTGGTGTAGTAGCCGGTCACGGTCCCGCGGAAACGTCTGCCCAGGTACTGCTCCAGGACCAGTTCGTAGCTGGCGCTCTTCTCCTCCCGGAGAGCAGGATTGAGTTTCTGGGTGGCGCCATCGGCGTAGTAGAGTTCGTAGCCGCCGGGCGGGCGGAACCCGGTGCCGAACAGGAACTTGAGGGTAGTGCCGGCAAACGGCGCATAGATCAGGGCAATGCGGGGATTCACGGTGTCACCGAAGGTATCGAAGTGGTCGTATCGGAACCCGGCGTTCAGGATCAGGGTGTCGAGGATCCGGTACTCGTCCTGGAGATAGAGCCCCACATTCCAAGTGGTTCTCCGGTCGTCCAGGTTCATCGCCGTATCATAATTCTGCTGCACCATGCGGAACGCATCCCGGAATTCAACACCCCCGATGAGCTTATGGCTCTCCGACAGCTCCTTGGTCACCTGTACCTCTCCCATCAGCCAGGAATTGCGCGTTTTATCGATGTTGGTGAACAGGAGCGGCGCATCGCCGGCCTCGGCCCTGTCGTAGACATAGTAGCCGTCGTAGTCGTACTGGTTCCAGGAGAGCCGTGCCATCACGTCCAGCCCGTTTTCAAAGGCCCGCCGGTATTTCAGATCGAGAAACATGCTGCTGTCGGTGGTCTCTGTGCCGGGATTGTTGAACACGGTACCCCACGGCGCCGTGGGGAGGGTCTTGTCCCGCTTTACATATCCCCCTTCCAGGGTCAGGTCACGGTAGGCGACCTTCAGGAAGGCGCTGCCGAACCTCTCCCGGTCGCACCCCCGCGCCCGGCCGGAGCTGGTCGAAGGCGAATCGAATTCCGGGTAGTAGAGATCCTGCCCCCGGCTGTGGAAGAAGGTTCCGGACAGCAGCATCTCCGGACCTGCTGCGAACTTCTTGCCGTAGCTGAGCCGACCCTTGTAGCTGTCGAAACTCCCCGCTTCCCCCGAAACTTCGAAACCGCCAAGATCCCTGCCGCGTTTTGTGATGACATTGATAACCGCCATCATGGCATTGGCGCCATAGAGGGAGTGGCCGGGCCCCTTGATAATCTCCACCCGCTCAATCAGGTCGGTATCCACGGCGAACTCGTGACCGATATAACCGGACTGGTAGACGGTATCGTTCTGCCGCACCCCGTCCACCATGAGCAGCACCCGCGTTCCGTAATCACCGGGCAGTCCGAAGCCGCGGATCCCGGCGTACCCGTAGTTCCGGTCATTGATTATCGAGAAACCGGGAACGCTTTGCAGGATGTCGGCCAGGGTCCGATAGCCAAACATCTTTATCTCGTTTGCCGTGACGATGTTCACCGAGGCCGGCGCCTCGGTTACCGGCTGCTCATATCTCGACGCGCCGGACACGGTATCCACCTCGATCTCCATCAGTTCCTCTATGGTCAGGGTGGTCAGGTCCGCTGGCGGGGGGCCGTCCGAGGCGCCGTCTTCCCCACGGGACAGGGATGTCGATAAAGACAGCAGCGCGGCGAGCAAGGCAATGAGGGCACACTGTTGCGGAAAACGCATCAGGGAAGTGAGCCGCTTTTTCAGGAGCGTCATGGCGGAAAGGGCCGGGAGGGAAAGGAGGGCGCGTTTCTTCATTGCTCGATCACCTCCTTTGCCAGTTTCAGCAACTGGGAACTGATGCGGAGCCCCGCCCGTTGGGCTGCCTGGGTATTCACTTCGAATCCGACCCGCTTTTTCAGCAGCACCAGGTTGATCATCACCCCTGAACGGGCGAAACCCGGATGGTCTCCGACGGTCAGGACAGGGCGGTTGCGAAGAGTCTTCAGGATATGGGGCAGCGTCCGTTTTTCCGAGGCGCTGATGAAGAGGATATCCGCGTCCCGAACCTCCTCCGGATCCTCATAGCGCCTGATGATCACTTTCCTCCCCTTGGCGGTTTTCCCTCTCAGGGAATCGATGGAACTCTCAAAGGGATCCCTCCCCAGCACGCCGATGACAAAGGCGCCGCTTCCGCGGGCGGTGTCCGGCCAGTCGATGAAGCCGGCGAAATTGAGGATAAAGGCGGCCTTTACCTGGTATTCGCCGGCCTGGGTGGAGTCTGCCCATGCAATGCGGGGACTCGCGGCCTGAAACAGGAATGAGATCGCGACCAGGAGCAGCAGCGGGACGCACAGACGCCTCCCGGTGAACCCTGCCGGAAGCTCCCAACGGAAGCGACCGGTACTTAATCTCGCAGCTTGGCTTACCAGCTCCATCTGACTGCTCCGAACACAATCCTCTCCCTTGGGGTTATCCCAACGACGACGTTCCCTGGGCGGGCAGGTGCTGCTCGAACTGCCTCTTTTCCGCGGCACAGCGATACGCTTCTTCCGGGGTGATCCGCTTCGTTTTCAGAAGGTCGAGTATGTGCTGGTCCATGAGCTGCATCCCGTCCTTGCGCGCGGTCTGGATGATTGAGGGTATTTGGAAGGTCTTTCCCTCGCGGATCAGGTTGGCGATGGCCGGGGTTCCCACCATGATCTCCATGGCGGCCACACGCCCCTTCCCTTCGGCGACCTTCAGCAGCTGCTGGCAGACAACACCCTTCAGGGATTCGGAGAGCATGGTGCGGATCTGCTCCTGGCCGTCACGGGGGAAGGCGTCGATGATGCGGTCGATGGTCTTGGAAGCCGAATTGGTGTGCAGGGTGCCGAACACCAGGTGTCCGGTCTCGGCGGCGGTCATGGCGAGGCTGATGGTCTCCAGGTCGCGCATCTCCCCCACCAGGATCACGTCCGGGTCCTCCCGCAGGGCGGCCCGGAGCGCCGCGGAGAAACTGTCGGAATGCTCGCCGATCTGCCGCTGGTTCAGGAGAGACTCCTTGCTCTCGTGGATGAATTCCAGGGGATCCTCCAGGGTCAGGATGTGCTCCTTCCGGGTGGAATTGATCAGGTCGATCATCGCGGCCAGGGTGGTGGATTTCCCCGAACCGGTCGGGCCGGTGACCAGCACCATGCCTTTTTTCAGCAGGGTCATCCTGCGCACGCCTTCCGGTAGGCCCAGGTCGTCGGCGGTGAGGATCTTGCCGGGGATGATGCGGAACACCGCGCCGATCCCCTTGTGCTGCAGGAACAGGTTGCCGCGGAACCGCGCGAAATCGGGTATGGAATATGCGAAGTCCAGGTCGTGCCGCTCCTCGAAGATCGCCCGCTGTTTTTCGCTCAGGATCTCGAACAGGATGGACTTCAGTTCCTCATGGGACAGGGACTTGAAGTTGAGGCGTACCATGTCGCCGTGCAGGCGGAAGATGGGGGGTGATCCGGTTGAGAGATGAAGGTCGGATGCCCCCTGCTCTTGCATCATTTTGAAAAGCGCGTCGATTCGTGCCATTGATATCTTCTCCGTTACCGTGCCGTCGCGGCAAAAAATTCTTCCGGCGAAATTTCGCCGGCGATGAGCAGATCGTCCAGTTCTTCCGCGATACTCCGGTAGCCCCTCCCGGAGAGCCGCCGAAGTATCTCGGAGCTCTCCCGTGATTCGGCGAATGCCTCCCGGAAATCCCGGTCGAAGGTGACCACCTCGACCAGATATTTCGTTCCCCCGAACCCGGAATAGTCGCAGTCGGCGCAACCCCGGGACCGGTAGAGGGCCTCCGCCGCCGGAAGGCCCGAGTCGGCTTCGGCGGCGCCGCACACCTCCCGGCAGGAGGGACACAGGGTCCTGACCCCCTTCACCGCCACGACCCCTCTGATTCCCCCGGCAACGGAACGGTTCTCCCGGCGGGCATACAGCAGGTAGTCCAGTGCCGGGCCGAGACCGTCACTGTCGATTCCCGCCACGACGAGCAGGCCCCGCAGCGCGCTCCTCCAGGCAGCGAGAAAGGCCCGGCCGGCGGTGACATCCGCCAGGGCGATCAGGTCCGGGTCATGGTTGAGAAGGGCCATCATCACCAGGTCCAGCTCTTCCGCGGAGCCCTCCGGCAGGGGGACGCGGGGGAAGGCCGTGCGGCCGGCGCCGATCCCTTCCCCCAGAAGCGTGACGTATCTTCCCGCCTTTTCGCTTTCATCCAGAAAGAGGTCGAGGAAGCGCAGTCGATCCTCGCGGTTGCCTGCCGCGAAAAGGATCATGCCATTTTCCGAGGCGGCAAGGGAGCGCAGGTCGTTCCTTTTTGACGGACTGAGTTCCATGTCATCCAGCGTCGCGGGAAACGGGGAGTCCCGGTGCATTCTCAGGGTCACGTATTCGCCTCCCGTAACCTTCAGCAGAAAGGCCGAAATCTCCACGTCGCGCCCCTTGTAGTGGAACTCGATGGTTCCCTCCGCGACGATTCCCCTGGAGCCGTTGACACCGGACTGTTTCCGGATGTGGAGAAGCAGATCGGGATAGGAAGTGACGGGAAAGGAACCGATATCCCGGTTTACCCGGCCCCTGCGGGCCGTGACCAGCACGCGGCTGTCCGCGGGATGCAAAGAAAGGGACGTCAGCCCGTTCTGCAGAAAAAACAGCAGCAGGTATTTCAGGAGCCGCGCCCCGCTCATGTCTTCGTTGATCTTGTCGATGATGCCTGACGTAAATGAGGCGGAGGTGAAGGCAAAGGACACATCGCCCCTGGCAGGGCCGTAGAAGAGGTCGAGCATCTCCCTCAGTTCGCGGATAATCGGCATGGAAACGGTCACCCGGCAGCCGGTGACCTTTTCAACCGCTTCCACGGCGGCCCGATTCAGGGGATCCGCCAGCGCGATATGCAGTTCGTCCCCGCTGCGGATGATGGGTATCAGGTTGAACCTGCGGGCCAGATCCCCGGTGACGAGCGCCGCGGCGCTCCTGTCGATGATCTCTTCGCTGAGGCGGACGTAGGGTATGTTCAACTGGTTGGAGAGCGCCCAATCGATGTCCTCCTGGGCAACAATCCCCAGCTTGACCAGCGCCTCGCCGAAACGGGAGCCGGAGACGCGCTGTTCATCAAGGGCCGACCTGATGTCTTCTTCGGTGATAATCCGCGAATTGAAGAGCACCGCGCCGATGGAACCCTTTTTCACCAGACTTTCCATGAAATCCTCCCGTCATATCTATCT
>CAYSPF010000085.1:0-10013 GCA_964432775.1 uncultured Geobacter sp. | reverse complement strand
ATCGACGCATGGAGGCAAACATTCTCTCCATAAAAAGATGGACTCCAACAGGAACGGCAAGGTGACCGGTGACGAGTGCCTGGCCTTCTGGACCGTCCGCTTCGCTGAAATTGACGAAAACAAGGACACCTCGATAGCAAAGGATGAGTTCGGCAACAAGGTCGTTGAATGGTATTCCGAAACGGATGTGAACAAGGACGGCTCGCTGACCCTCACCGAAAATGCGGACTACTGGGTCGGCACGTGTCAGGCGGAAAAGATGAAAAAGGCACTCAGCGCGCACTAGCAGTCCCGTTGCGCTTTCTCTCTGTTTCTCCACTCGCCGCTTCCGGAGACGGCGGGTGGAGAAGCGTATCACAACTGTCAGGTACGACCTGCCGCACAACACTCACCTTACCAACCCTCCACGTTATCGGACACACTCTTTATATCCGTACCCGGCAGCGCGAACAGAACCGGGAACCGGCTTGAACGACCAAATGACAACGCATCCCGCAACGGCAAGGAAAAAGGCGATAAGCGCGAAACCCGCCGAATAGTGGCTGGTCAAATCCTTGGCCATTCCCACAAGCCAGGGTCCGGCAAAGCCGCCCAGGTTGCCGAGGGAGTTTATCAGGGCAATACCGGCCGCGGCGGCCCCGGCGCCGAGAAACGAGGTGGCGATCCCCCAGAACGGCCCGAGCATGCTCCAGATGGAAAAGAGCGCGCCAATCACGGCAAGGAAAGTCAGCAAGCCGTTGTGCGTGAGGGCGCAGACGAGAAAGCAGCCGGCTGCCGTAAATGCGGGAACTGCAACGTGGAAGCGTCTTTCGCCGGTGCGATCGGAGTGCCTGCCCACCACCACCATGCCGATAGCCGCCCCCGCGTAGGGGATGGCGGAGAGGAGGCCTACCATCAGGCTGCTGCCGCCGGAAATCCCCTCCACGATGGTGGGCATCCAGAGGGCGAGACCGTACATGCCCAGGCAGAGGCAAAAATACACAAAGCAGAGAAGCCACAGCACGGGCTCCCGAATCATATACCGCAAGCGCCCGGAACCGCTCCTGCCCTGGTCGTTCCGGTCGAGTTCGAGCTGTTCCGCAAGAAACTCCTTTTCTCCCCGGTTGAGCCACGTCACCTCCGCGAGTGAGCACGGCAGGTACGCCAGCACGGCGATACCGAGAAAAACGGCCGGCAGTCCCTCCAGGAGAAACAGCCACTGCCAGCCGGAAAGCCCCCCGGCGCCGTGCATCCCGAGAAGCGCACCGGAAACCGGCCCACCGATTATTCCTGCGATGGCGGTAGCGGACATGAAGAGAGCGACGATACCGGCCCGCCGTCGCGCCGGAAACCAGTAGGTGAGATACAGGATCATTCCGGGGAAGAATCCTGCTTCGCCGAGGCCGAGAAGAAATCGCAGCAGGTAGAATTCGGTCGAGGAGCGGATAAACATCATGGCTGAGGCGATGATCCCCCAGCTGATCATGATTCGTGCAATCCAGATCCGTGCGCCGGTTTTCTGCAGGATGAGGTTGCTCGGAACCTCGAACAGGAAGTATCCGAGAAAAAAGAGGCCTGCCCCGAACCCGTACACCGCAGCGGAGAATCCCAGGTCGCGGGTCATGTGGAGGGCAGCGAACGACAGGTTTATCCTGTCCAGGTAGGCGACGACATAGAGAACAAACAGGAAGGGGATAAGCCTTCGGGAAACCTTACGATAGACCGCGTCTTCCAAGAATTCCTCCGCACAGTATCGGCAGACCGGTGACCTGGAGCGCTGATCTGGCTATCTCAGCTTCTATGGTGTTCATGCCATTCCGGTTTTGATGTGTATGACGGTTTCGTGGGTACCTTCGTCGACCGTCAGATACAAGGCTCCTTCGGTGATGGTGATGGACCAGTTGATGGAGCGTTTCAACTGCAATGAAAGCGTAGTGATAAACGCCTGCTCAATGCTGACGACGGTCAGGTTGGTTATCCTTTCCAACCGGGGGAGGTGGTGCTGATTCCAGGAGGAAAGCGCCTTGCCGACTGCCAGCAGAGCGACCCGCTCCGCGTGGCGACTCGCCTTGATGATACGGTCGGATTCCGGCAGGCCGACTTCGATCCAGAGCCGCACCCTTCCGTCGGGTCCTTTCACCCAGATATCCGGCTCGTCGGCGGCACATACGCCCTTGGTAAAGGTCAGTTCCGGCTCGAAGAAGAGAGCATACGCCAGCAATCTGGCCACAAGCCGATCTTCGGTTTCGGACGGGTGTTGAGCAACCGTTACCGGTAAGGTTTCATAGATGCCGCGATCGACATCCGACAGCTGAATGGTTGCTTTATAGACGGTAGACGGTAATGCCATGGCAGATAGTGTCCTTATTCATCAAAGGGGGCGCCTTCCCCTGAGCATCCGGGTAAGCAGACTATCCAGGGATGAGGCGAACCGTTGCCGGTCGGTCAGACTGAACGGGGAAGGGCCGCCGTGCACAAGACCTCCCGACCGGAGTTCCATCATCAGATCGCGCATGGAGAGTCGCTCACCAACATTCTCCTCGGTGTAGAGCTCTCCCCTGGGATCCAGGGCAACGCCACCGTTGGCGACGATCCTGGCTGCCAACGGGATGTCCGCCGTGATCACCAGATCATCCGGGGCGGCATGATCGGCGATGTAGTCGTCTGCCACGTCGAACCCCTCACCCACTACGATGGACTCGACCAGGTGAGTGTCATGCTTGGCAAGCTTCTTGTTGGCAACCAGGCAGACGGAAATCTTGAGCCGCCCGGATGCCCTGAACAGAATCTCCTTTATGACCCGCGGGCACGCATCCGCATCAATCCATATCTTCATATCTGCTTTCAGTCAACGTGGGATTTATATCAATTACATACCAATCCCCCCGTCCCTTGCGGGAGGGGGCCAGGGGTGGGGATTCTACCATGCTTGACTTCGTAGCGCCATAGGTCGGAATAAAAAGACGCCGAAAACTTTCTTGTGCAGGAAACCTATCATGGCCGTATCATAGTGTATGTCGCATATGATACTGTGATGTGATTCGGTATACTAACGCATATCATCCCCATCGTCAGCATGTTGTTCACTCCAAGGGAAGGGTTCGAGACCTTTTCGCAGAACGAAAAGACAGCCGGGACACGACGGAAACCGCGGACAGCCAAGGGGGATGCGGTGTTGGAAATCTTAACGGTAACGACAGAGGAGAACGGTTTATGAGATTCGTCGGCGTATGCATGTTTCTGGGAGCTTTTCTTTGGTATGGATTTCCTGCCTCTCCGGCAGAGGCGGATTTTAACGCAGGAGTTGCCGCATACAAAAAGGGGGACTTCGCGGCCGCTGTTGCGCAATTCAGCGCGGACGGCAGGCCTGCATCCCAGTATTTCCTTGCAACCATGTATTATGAGGGCAAGGGTGTTCCCTTGGACAGAAAGGCCGCGGCAGACTGGTTTCGTAAAGCCGCCGAGCAGGGCGACACACATGCCCAATATCGTCTCGGCATCATGTACCTGAAAGGGGACGGCGTGCCCCAGGACAAAAAAAAGGCTTCCGCGTGGCTGCGTAAGGCGGCCGACAGCAAAGATGCCAGGACAAAGGCAGGGTACCTTCTCGGCGCCATGCACGAACATGGCGAAGGAGTGCCGCTGAACAGCAGGGAAGCCGTACAATGGTATCGCAAGGCCGCGGAACAGGGTGACGCCCGGAGCCAATACGCGCTCGGTGTGATGTATTTCAATGGATTGGGTGTTGACCGGGACAAAAAAGAGGCGGTCAGGTGGTTCCGGGCCGCAGCAGCACAGGGGAACACAAAGGCTCGGCAGGCCCTGGACCTGTCCGTCCATGACGACAACTTCCTGCCGGAAGCCATAGACGGAACCCTGAAAGTCGTTCAGGACTCAACAGCCGTCGGCGCCTTGCAGGGGAGCGATCCGGTTGAAGGCAGCAAGGTTGTATTCCGTATCCTGACAAACGGGGAGAAGGGTATCGCCATGGTAACAGATGCCGCAAAGGGTACGTACACCTACAAACCGAATCCGGGGGTTCTTGATACGGACCGTTTCACCTTTGTGGCACGTGACGGCGCCGATGACTCCAATACGGCAACCGTTACCGTGACCATAACCGACAAGGATGGATTTGCCCCCTTTGACACCTCGGATCACATAAAAGGAAAGAAACCGGACGGAGATGTCAGCTTGTCCAGCAACGATGGAAACCTGCTGCTCAACAGAGACCCGTTCACCAACGTTATCACGCCGTTTCTCTTCGTCCCCGAACCCGGCCCCGGGAACAGGCCCGGGATAGACATCTTCTGATCGCAGGCGCGCAAGGGGGATGAGATCAACGCGGCAAGGCAAGATATGGGGAAGCCGGGGCCACCACAGAGGCCGGATTATTCAGCACGTTTGTGCGCCGGAAGGGTGCAGTAAAGGAGAATTTTCATGAAGAGACCGGGAATCAAGGTTTTACTGACCTGCATACTCCTGCTTGCGGTCACGCAGCTTGTCGGATGCACGACCTTTAACGACGTCGTTCGGGTCAAAACGGAAGGTGCCGAAGGCACATCCAGGATCTATCCCGTGGATGCGGAACTGTCCTGGGAGATTGCGAGAACGGTTTTTCGCTGGGAAGGCACGGACGCCATCGAGGAACACAAGGATCAGGGTTACATGCTCACCAGCAGCGGCATGAACCTGGTAACCTGGGGCACGGTGATGGGGGCGTGGATCGAACCGGTGAATGAGGGCGCCACAAAGGTTACGGTTGTAACCAAACGGAAAATGCCGCTTGACTTCGTGACAACCTTGACTGAAGGGACATTTCACCGTCGTTTCGAACAAGCCGTGGAGATAGTGAAAAGTGGGCAGCCTCTTCCACAAACACCACCGGTATGGAGCGGGAATCCTTAACAAATTGCGGACGTATTTCTCATCCTGACCCGGCGGCTTTCCCGAAAGGGTCAGTATCCGTAGTTCAGGCTCTCAATCCTGCTCACGCTGCCGTTTTCGAGAAGCAGCCGATACTGGAACTCGTTCGGGCCGAAGTTGTAGGTCCAGTCATCGACGGTGACCGATGCGAACGTTTTTTCCCGATAACCCGTTGTAGATTGCGAAACATACCCTTTTTCGCGCTGGGTCCTGTATGCCGGTTCACCGCATTTGTGCAGCACTTCTCCCACGGTATCTCCGATAGAGACAATGCCTCCCTTGCAGACGAGGGTCTCTGCCTGCACTGCCTGCGAAATAACAGCGTAGCCCGCGAAAACGATGATTGCGAAAAGCGCGGCATGAATATTCCTCATAATCCCTCCTGAAAACCGACGTACCGTGGAAAGTGTCTTGCGCCTTGCATACTGTTGTTATGCAAGGCCCCGGATGGCCTCTGTCGTTGAAACCACTTTTGCGTAGGGAGCAGACAAGGCAGCCATAAAGGATGCGTGAACCTGTGATGCCTTTATGGTAGCGCCCTTGAATATCAGATCCTTTGTTGCGCAGGCATCTTCAGCGACAGTGCAATTGAAACCCGCATCGAAAGCGGCGCGGGTAGTCGCGTCTATACACATGTGGCTCATTGCGCCGCAGATAACCAGATTGTCCGGCTGTATTTCTTTCAGTATATCCAGAAGCGGTGTGTTGCGGAAGCTGTTGGGGTAGTTTTTCACGACAACGATTTCGTCCCCTGCGGGAGCCACTGTGTGATGTATCTTTGCGCCATCAGTCTCCGGCAAGAAAAAAACAGCGTCCGGTCGAGTCGCAATGTGCCGGACATGGACGATAGATGATTTTCTCTTTCTGAATGCTTTCAATAGAATCTGAGCGTTTGCCGCGGCATCTTCGACGCCGACAAGTTCCATGCTGCCGCCGGGAAAATAATCATTCTGGAGATCAATCACAATCAGGCAGTTGTTCATCGTGTTTCCTTTCCGGTACGTTTGCTTTCAATGTTCCACCTGCCGAAATTTCAGTTGCCCTGCAAGGGCTTGTGCGGCGTCCTTGTTATCCATTTCAATGATATTTCATGGGGTATGGCGCCGGAACCGGCAAAACGACTACGTCGCCAATGGGGTCCCGTCCCGATTTTCTCCCATAAAATTCCGCCAATTCTGCCACAGTTCGTTTTCAAGCTCAATAGCTGTCATTCCCTTAGCCTCGGATACCTTCTCAACTATTTTCAGAAGCAAATCCGGCATTCCTGTTTCATGTGCAAGCCATTGGTATCCGCCGGGATTGTCTGTCTCCAGCAGGATGCGATCCAGCGGCAGTATCTCGGCAATAGTGTGGGTTTTCCTCGGATTCAGGACATCGACGCCGACTGTGAAGTAGCATCCGGCGGCCAGATACGATTCCATGAGGCTGACCGGGCCGGCATACCAGTGGATAATCGACGTGTCTATCCTGAACCGTGTCAACATCTCCAGGACCTCACGCTCGGCGCCTCTGGTGTGCAGGTTCATCGGTTTCGACAGGCGCTGAGCCCAAGCGCATTGGTACTCAAAGACTTTCATCTGTCCGGGATAGAGTCCGGAGTCCTTTACGTAATGGAAATCCAGTCCCGCCTCACCAATAACCGGCGTCTTTTCCAGATAGCCGTCAAGCTCATGCAGATTGTCCGTATAGCGCGCCGCCTCCCAGGGATGGATTCCAAACGTCGGGATAACATAGGAACAGGAGCGGGCAATTTCCAGCGTCTTCAGATAGGACGGCACATCCATGGCTACCGCCATTGTCAGAATTCGGTGCTTCTCAATCCGGCCAAGCGCATCCGGCAGAGAATCGGTATACCAATCCATATGCGCGTGAGCGTCAACAAGCATTAAGTCGCCTCATGGGGTAGATACGGTGTCGGGGGACAGCCTCTCCAGCAGTTGGAGCGTCCGGTCATCCTGCTCGCCCTGGAAATACTTCTCCAGGACACGGATGAACACGGAGTGTGGGTCTTCCGCAACCGACGCAAACAGTGTCATCGACGATTTGAGCTTCAGGTCATCGGGGTAACCGAAGATTTCCGAAACAGAACGACCCTCGACGGCCAGAACCGCCTTCGCGCACTCCGGAAGCCTGGCGCCGAGAACAGGATGCTTGAGGTACTGCCGGGCTTCCTCGATACTCTTAATGGCATAGTGTTGTGAAGTCGGACTGTGCCCCAGTCCGGCAAACTGCGGGAAGATAAACCATATCCAGTGGGTTCGCTTCCGGCCGCTTTTCAACTCTGCGAGAACAGAGTCATAGATCCCTTCCTGCGCCTTCGTGAAACGACTCAGGTCGAACGGGTCGTCACGACCGATGCTATCGTCTCTCCTTATCATGTTCGACTCCTTGTTCCGCCCGTGACAGGGAACACGTCCCTGCCCTTGGACGCGGCTACTCATCCCTGTTGAGATAATCTCCCAAAAGCCCGCGACCATGCTCGTCATCATGACAATATGCGCAGAGATTCTCCCAATTTGATCCATCCGGAGGATTATTCGAATGATTTCCATCTTTATGGTGAACGGTCAGCAGATGCAGGTTGGATGCGTCAAATTCGCGACCGCACTTGGCGCATATCCAGCCGTGTAGTGCAAGGGACTTCTCCCGGTAACTCTCGATTGTGGAGCGTTCCGCCCGCATCCGGCGGACCAGTTCATCGGTTTCTTCCCGGGAAAGCGCCTTTACGGCGCGGGGTCTGCGGGGTTTGCGTGAAAAGGAAGATGCCGCCATGGGGATCACCTTATTTTTCTTTTTAGTGAATTACGCGCAATGCGTCCATGAGACAAGTAGTATCGTCGGAATACCCTTATTCCGGATCGCCTCCGGAAGCCCCGTATCGGGGAAAGTCGGTATACCCCACCTCCCCCAGAGACACAGAATACCACATCTCCTGGCCCGCGGGAGGGTTCAGGGGCCAGCCGTTGGCGAAGCGCTCCACCAGGTCGGGAGTGCTTATGTAAGGCCTGCCGAAGGAGATCAGGTCCGCGTCCCCGCGCCGGATGGCGTCTTCCGCCATTTCCATGGTGTAGCCGCAGTTCCCCATGAGGACACCTTTACACACTGCCCGGAATTCCGAAAGGGTCATGGGAGGGCCCAGTTCGTGAAAACCGAACTCAAGACCGTCCACAACGTGCAGATAGGCGAGGTTGTAGGGATCGATCCGTCCCGCCACATAGGTAAATGTCTCGCGGTAATCGGGAGAACCCATGTCGTTGAAATTGCCGTTCGGCGCGAGATGGACACCGATCCGGCCCGACGGCCAGACGGCAAGGACCGCGTTCAGGATCTCGTCCAGGAACCGGTAGCGGTTCTCCAGGCTCCCGCCGTAGCGGTCGGTACGATGGTTGGTCCTGGACTGCAGGAACTGGTCGATGAGATAGCCGTTGGCCGAGTGGATCTCCACTCCGTCGAACCCCGCCGCCATTGCCCGCCCGGCCGCAGCCCGGTAATCCTCTACGACCTTCGGTATCTCGTCTGTTTCCAGCGCACGGGGAGTTTCATACTGCTGCTTCCCCACGGGCGTGTGGATGTGATCCCCGTTCAGCCTGATGGCGGAGGGGGCCACCGGAAGCTCGTCGTTGTCGTGAAAGCTGCTGTGGGAAGCCCGTCCACAGTGCCAGAGCTGGAGAAAAATCGGGCACCCTCTCGCGTGGACCGCATCGACAACCGTTTTCCATGCCTCGGCCTGTTCATCGGAATAGATCCCCGGACTGTTCAGCCAGCCGATCCCCTGCTTCGACACCACGGTCGCCTCGGTTATGATCAGACCGGCCGAGGCCCTCTGGGAGTAATACTCGGCCATCAACGGATTCGGCATACGCTCCACGCCTGCCCTGGAACGCGTCAGGGGTGACATGACGACCCTGTTTTTCAGCAACAATCCGTGCAGGTCGAATGGGGCCAACAGGGCGCCGGGACAAGTCTCTCTGTTTTCCGTCATGATTATCCTCCTTCTATTCTCAAGAAACTCCGCGGAAATATACGCATTTCCTCTATTTATGGCGACTCAATGAACGGTGAAACACTGAACCCTATCAGACGGGCTTCAGGTGTCAGGAGAACTCCGAAAAGGTCCATCACACGCCGCTGCACCTCGGCGGCAAAATCGACGATTTCCCGGGCCGTGGCCCGGCCGTGGTTGATCAGGATAAGGGTGTGGTGCGGCGAAATGCCGACGTTTCCCTTGCGGTAGCCCCTCTCGAATCCCGAGCGCTGGATCAGGAAAGCCGCTGAAACCTTGACGTCACCGTTCGGCAAAGGCCAGGCCCAGTTTGTCGCCCCCCCCTGCCCGGCAACCAGCGTCTCGATATGCTCGAATCGGGAGCGAGGAACAACAGGATTTTTGAAGAATGACCCGGCGCTCCTGAACGATTCGTAGCCGCTCCGTACCAGAACCCCCTTAGAACCTCTGATCGTTATCACGGCATCGCGCACATCCGCCAGTGTCGGCGAGGAGATGCCTGAAAACCGTTCTTCCAGTTCCCGGTATGTAACGACCGGGGCAGCATCCCTCGCGAGACGGAAGGTGACGGATGTTACCAGGTATTTCCCGGCTTCCCGGGTATTGAAGATGCTCTCCCGATAGCGAAAAGCGCATGCCTGGTTATCGAATGCCACGGCCCTGCCGGTCGCGGTTTCCAGGCATCGCACCTGCGCAATGACCTGCGAAACCTCCTGCCCGTATGCGCCGATATTCTGGATCGGAGAAGCGCCGACCGTTCCGGGTATTCCCGCAAGACATTCGATCCCCTGCCAACCCCTCGCAACACAGAGGTCCGTGAAATCCTGCCAGTCCGCGCCGCCGCCGACACTGACGAGCATGGCGCCGCCCGCTTCCTCAACGGTGAATCCGGTGATGCGATTCAGGATTACCAAGCCCGGGTACCCTTCGTCACTGATCAGGACGTTGCTTCCTCCACCCAGAACAAATGGCTGAAGACCCCTTTCACCGGCAAAGGCCAAGGCTGATACGGCATCTTTCTCGCTTGTTATCTCGACAAAATACCGCGCCGGGCCGCCAACTCCGAAAGTTGTCAAGTCGGCAAGGGGCACATTCTCCTGCAGGT
>CAYSPF010000084.1:7063-10028 GCA_964432775.1 uncultured Geobacter sp. | reverse complement strand
GAGCCGCGCAGCGGCTCATGGATCAGGCGGCAGGCGACGCACGGTTGATGTCGCTTATCGAGGAGACCAGAAACGCTCTCCTGGAAAGTCAATAAGTCTGACCTTATTTTCCCTGACCCCAGTTCCCACCCCCGACAGGCAAAGATTGCGTTGAACCGGCTCGAGATGCTCCTGAGTGATGTGAGGAAATGCGGGCACGCCCATTGCCTTCTTCGTCTGCATGCTCATCCCATTACCTCCACGCCGATCCCTTCAGCTTCTTTCTTCCGCAGCGAAAGGTTGTAGCTCTTGACTTCACCTCGATGGGATCGCCCAGCGAAGCCATTTTCAGCACCTGAACTTCCTCCCCGATCACCACACCCATATTCATCAACCTTCGCTTCAGGGGGCCGATGGCGCCGATGGAGGTTATCTTCCCCGTATCCCCCGGTTTCAATTTCGCCAGATTGGTCACTGCGTCCTCCTTACCATTATTTTCATGACCATGCCGCGGGCGATGGCAATGCGCGACTCGTCCACCCTGAGGAGGACCGGACCGCTGCCGTTGTTCAGCATTTCCACGCCCTTTCCAATCCTGATGCCCATGTCCTCCAGCCTGACGCCTTCCTTCACTCCTTGCGAAGCGTCGGCGCATGCGCAATCATCGCCGCAGCCACAGTCCCCGCCGTTGCGGCAGCGACAGCGGGCATGGTCTGCGCGAAGTCGTATTTCCGCTATTTCACCCAACTCCCCGGGGCATAACAGACCAAGAGGCATCATCATTTCCCCCTTTCAGAATCGCACGGCGACGCCAGCCAGAAGCGAGACATCGGTCTCGGGTTTCGTGAGCCCAACCTTCACCCCGAGATCAAGATCAAGGTACTCGGTAAGCGAGTAGATGGCTCCCGCGATAGCGAACACGGGAGGAGTGTCCGAGGTCTTGTCGGGGTTCGTCTCCATGCCGACGTTCGCAGCAAGCAGGAGACCCGCCATGACCTCCGCCGCGCCGGCAAGGGAGACACTCCAGATGTCGCGACGGTTGGCGCCCCGCTCCTCTTCCAGCTTGAAGCGGGTGTGGGAATATCCGAGGTTCAAGTGCACGGCAAAGGGATCGAATTCCTGGGTAGCGATCAGGGTTGCGCCATAACCGAACTTACCCGAGCCCAGACTCTTGTCCTCATCGCCTGCAGGGAAGCTCACCGCCGGCTTGAAGGCCAGGCTGAACCCGCTCTTCTCGAAGAAACGCCACTTCAGCTCCAGCGACAGATCTGCGATCCCGTCCACGTCAGAGTTGACGAAGCCGTTCTCTTTTGCCCGGCTCCATTCGTAGGGAACGGCCAGGACCAGGTCAACAGCGTCGGCAATTCCCGCGGAAAACACCGACTCCAGCGCAGCGCCGCGTTCACTGGCCTTGACACCAAAAGTTGTTTCACTGTCGTCGCCGTACTCGCCGTTAACCTCCACCTGAATCTTCCCCCTCCCCTGGGTCCCGGTGTCGTCGGTGATCAGCGGATGGGCGGCAAAGGCCGACCCCGCTGCCAGCATGACAGCGGCAACAACAGTCGCAATTCTACTCACAACTCTACGCATCTTCATTCCTCGCTTTGAAGGTATTGATATAACCCAGGCATTCCCTGAGTGTGCATATCCCGCATGAATGGTGCATAAACACCGGTATGTCGTTTGCCCGCGCCGTGTTCACCGCCTGCTTTTTCACCTGGTGAGACACCTTGTTGGTAAAGATGACCATGGCGTCGACATTGCGAATCTTTGAGTTGAATCTGGCCGCGGACCGGGTAAAAACCCTGAGATCGATGCCGAGCTTTTCCGCTTCATCCTGATACTGCCGTTCAAGGCGATCCATACCGCCGAGCAGCGCGACACACATAACGCCCCCTTTTTCAGACAATGATTTTCCTTTTCATTTACTGGTCAAAAAAAGACCTTGCTTCCGACCGGCCGAACCGGCCGGGCTGCCGAGGCATTCATAGGGTCCGCTTCCGGCCATCAGTCGCAACGCCATACGACGGCGACATTGACGATGTCGTTCAGCAAGGTCCAGGCTCTTGATGGGATTTCCGTAGATCCGCCACGGTCCCTGGCAACAGGATGTCAAATGTCCCAACCCCATAAATCCGACCACATCCTTGAGCGGATACCCCAGGGCAATCCCTATTTCATGAGGAACCCCGCCGGACGCGAATCGGGATCCGAATTCGGACAGGAGTGTATCCACCCCGCTCTCTTCCGGGTACCCGACTCTTCGCAGTATGGCGAGAACCCCCTTCTTGGACAGGAGCCGCCCCAAAGCAGCGCGGTCATAGAGGAGCAGCAGCAGGGATCCGGGACGATTCGCCAGGACTGCGACTTCCAGGGAACTCTCCATGAGAATTCCCTCCCCGTGCTCCTTCCAGATTAGGTACAGGTTCTTCCCGCATCTGCGCGGCCTGTCCGGCAGGTTTATGAGGGTCGACGGTTTCATTCCGGCCAGGACCTCGGCAGCCTCGAAGGCGAGAAACGCCGCAAGGCAATCCCTGTCACCGGGAAACCGGCCTGCAATGTCTGCCCAGACCGGCTTCCGGTACTGGATGGTTTTTCTGTTCGACACACATGTCGTCATCGTTGGGAAACCTAGGAAAATGATTTTCGTTATCAATATATTGACATGCCTTTCCCTGTCAAGGGAATTATTTCACCGCAGGAAAAAAGGCCTCAAATATAATCAACGACCTTTGATTCTGAAAACTACGGTCCTGGATGTCGTTACACTTTTAAAAAAAACAGATACATACACAGATACCAGCATTCCCTCAGCCCTCTCCATTGAGTCCTTTCTTATGTATCAACAAATGAACCCGGATTGACATCATCCTGCGCCGGGTTATTCTGTAATCGTTATATAAGGCGACATATAAACAACAAAGAAATTATGCATGCCGCCGGTTTGACCGGAGGTGATGGTGTCTTCCATAAACGGCCTGTCCCG
>CAYSPF010000084.1:4498-6963 GCA_964432775.1 uncultured Geobacter sp. | reverse complement strand
GCATGCCGCCGGTTTGACCGGAGGTGATGGTGTCTTCCATAAACGGCCTGTCCCGGCATGGTCGACGGCACAACAAGTTACATTTTTTCCATCGAACAATTCATCCGAACCAAGGAGGCGTGGAAATGCAAGTGACGCGAAGGCAGTTTTTCAAAATTTGCGCCGCCGGTCTGGGTAGTTCCAGTGTCGCGGCGCTGGGCTTTTCGGCTGCCGATGCGCAGGCTGATGTTCGCACGTTCAAGCTGACCCGCAGTACCGAGACCATCAACACCTGCCCCTACTGCTCGGTGAGCTGCGGCTTGATCATGCATAGCATGGGCGATAAGGCGAAAAACGCCGAGTCGTCCATCTTCCATATCGAGGGAGACCCGGACCATCCGGTGAGCCGCGGCACCCTGTGCCCGAAGGGGGCAGGGCTGGTGGACTTCATCCATAGCCCCAACCGGCTCAAGTACCCTGAATACCGCGCCCCCGGCTCCTGCGAGTGGAAACGCATTTCCTGGGACGAGGCGTTTATGAAGATCGCCCGGCTGATGAAGGACGACCGCGACAAGAACTTCATCGCCAAGAACGATGCCGGCGCTCCGGTCAATCGCTGGCTGACCACCGGCTTCCTGGCGGCCTCCGCCTCCAGCAACGAATCCGGCTACCTCACCCACAAGGTCGTCCGCAGCACCGGCATCCTGGCGTTCGACAATCAGGCCCGGGTCTGACACGGACCAACGGTGGCCAGTCTGGCCCCCACATTCGGTCGCGGCGCGATGACCAACCACTGGGTGGACATCAAGAACGCCAACGTCATTATCGTCATGGGCGGCAACGCCGCCGAGGCGCACCCCTGCGGCTTCAAATGGGTAACCGAGGCCAAGGCCCACAACCACGCCGAGTTTATCGTTGTGGACCCCCGTTTCACCCGCTCGGCATCGGTGGCGGACCTCTATGCGCCCATCCGCACCGGCACGGACATCGCCTTCCTCGGCGGGGTAATCAATTACCTGCTCTCCAACGACAAGATCCAGCATGAATACGTCAAGGCCTACACCAACGCCCCCTTCATCGTCAGCGAGGGGTACAAGTTCGAAGACGGCCTGTTCTCGGGCTATGACGCGCCGAACCGCAAATATGACCGCAGCACGTGGGCCTATGAGATGGGGCCGGACGGCTATGCCAAGGTGGACGAGACTCTGCAGCACCCTCGCTGCGTGCTGCAACTGCTCAGGCTGCACTATTCCCGTTATACGCCGGAAGCGGTGAGCAACATCTGCGGCACGCCCAAGGATACCTTCCTCAAGGTGTGCAGGATCATCGCCACCACCTCGGTACCTGATCGCACCCTAACCTTCATGTACGCCCTGGGCTGGACTCAGCACTCGGTGGGATCGCAGATGATCCGCACCGCGGCCATGGTGCAGCTCCTGCTTGGCAACGTGGGCATGGCGGGAGGGGGGGTGAACGCCCTGCGGGGCCACTCCAACATCCAGGGACTCACCGACCTGGGCCTCTTGTCCGACCTCCTGCCGGGCTACCTCACCATGCCAAACGAAAAAGACACCGACTACCAGGGCTACATCGACAAGCGGGCACTCAAGCCACTTCGCCCCGGCCAGATGTCCTACTGGCAGAACTACGCCAAGTTCCACGTCAGTCTGATGAAGGCCTGGTTCGGCGACGCCGTCACCCGGGACAACAACTGGTGCTTTGACTGGCTGCCCAAGCTGGACAAGGTATACGACGTGCTCCAGGTGTTCGAGCTGATGAGCCAGGGCAAGCTGAACGGCTACTTCTGCCAGGGCTTCAACCCCCTTGCCGCCTTTCCCAACAAAGCCAAAATCGGTCTGGCCCTGACCAAGCTCAAATACCTGGTGGTGATCGACCCCCTGTCCACGGAAACCTCCTGCTTCTGGGAGAACCACGCCAACCTCAACGACGTGGACCCCACCAGGATCCGGACCGAAGTGATCCGCCTCCCCTCAACCTGCTTCGCCGAGGAGACCGGGTCGCTCACCAACAGCGGGCGATGGCTGCAATGGCACTACAAGGGCGCTTCGCCGCCGGGGGACGCAAAGCCCGACGCCGACATCATCGCCGGCATCTTCATAACGCTGCGGGAACTGTACCGAAAGGAGGGCGGAGCCTTCCCCGACCCGATCCTGAATCTTGCCTGGGACTACAGGATTCCCCATTCGCCGGCCCCCGAGGAACTGGCGATGGAGTACAACGGCAAAGCCCTGACGGACCTGACCGACCCCAAGGACCCGACCAAGGTCATGGTGAAGAAAGGCCAGCAACTGGACGGCTTTGCCCAGTTGAAGGACGACGGCTCCACCGCCTGCGGATGCTGGCTCTATTCGGGGGCATGGACGGAGAAGGGCAACATGATGGCGCGGCGGGACAATTCCGACCCCTCGGGCTTGGGCAACACCCTCAACTGGGCCTTCTCCTGGCCGGCCAACCGGCGCGTCCTG
>CAYSPF010000084.1:0-4488 GCA_964432775.1 uncultured Geobacter sp. | reverse complement strand
GGGACCCGAAGCGCACGCTGGTGTACTGGGACGGAACCAAGTGGACCGGCGCCGACGTGCCCGATTTCAAGCCCGACGTGCCTCCCGGCGATCCCATGGACCCCTTCATCATGCAGCCGGAAGGAGTGGGGCGGCTGTTCGCCCTGGACAAGATGGCGGAAGGCCCTTTTCCCGAGCACTACGAACCTTTCGAGACTCCCATCGAAACCAACCCCCTGCACCCGAAAGTGATCAGCAACCCGGCGGCACGGGTATTCAAGGACGACATGGCGAGCTTCGGCAAGGCCAAGAACTACCCCTACGCAGCCACCACCTACCGCCTCACCGAGCACTTCCATTTCTGGACCAAGCACACCAAGCTGTCGTCCATCATGCAGCCGGAGCAGTTCGTGGAAATCGGCGAGGAGTTGGCCGGGGACAAGGGGATTAAGGCAGGTGACCGGGTCAAGGTGTGGTCCAGCCGGGGCTTCATCAAAGCAATTGCGGTGGTGACCAAGCGCATCAAACCCCTCCGGGTCAACGGCAAGACCGTCCACCAGGTGGGCATCCCGTTCCACTGGGGCTTTAAGGGGATCGCCAGGAACGGCTACCTGGCCAACGCCCTGACCCCGTTCGTGGGCGACGCGAACACCCAGACGCCGGAGTTCAAGTCGTTCCTCGTCAACATCGAGAAGGCATAGGAGGTGGACCATGGCACTGCAATCCCTTGACATTACCCGTCGTTCAGCCACCACCACCCCCTCACCGAGCCAGCGACAAACCCGGAAGGTGGCCAAGCTGATCGACGTCACCAAGTGCATCGGCTGCAAGGCATGCCAGGTGGCGTGCATGGAGTGGAACGACACCCGGGACGCCATCGGCGCAAACCATGGCGTTCTTGACAACCCGATGGACCTGACCGAAAACTCCTGGACGGTGATGCGCTATGCCGAGGTGGAAACCGACCGGGGCCTGGAATGGCTGATCCGCAAGGACGGCTGCATGCATTGCGCCGACCCGGGCTGTCTCAAGGCCTGCCCGGCGCCGGGCGCCGTCGTGCAGTACAGCAACGGCATCGTGGATTTCCACGAGGAGAACTGCATCGGCTGCGGCTACTGCATCGCCGGCTGCCCGTTCAACATCCCGCGCCTGTCGAAAAAGGACAGCAAGGTCTACAAGTGCACCCTCTGCTCCGACCGGGTGGCTGTCGGGCTGGAGCCGGCCTGTGTCAAGACCTGCCCCACCGGCGCCATCGTCTTCGGTACCAAGGAGGACATGAACCGTCACGCAGCAGGGCGCATCATGGACCTCAAGGAACGGGGGTTTGCCAAGGCCGGCCTTTACGACCCGGCGGGGGTGGATGGCACCCACGTGATGTACGTGCTGCACCACGCCGACAAACCCGAGATGTACAACGGCCTGCCCGGGGAACCTTCCATCGGCCCGATGGTCGGCATCTGGAAGGGCATTGCCAAGCCTTTGGCCTCCCTTGCCCTTGCCATGGTTACCCTCGGCGCTTTTTTCCACTATGTGACCAAGGGTCCGAACGAGGTCTCGAAAGAGATCGAGAAGGAGATCGAGGATGAAAAACGATCCTGATACACTACCCCGCTATACGGCTTCCGAGCGGACCAACCACTGGCTGGTCGCGCTGACCTTTTTCCTTCTGGCACTGTCCGGGTTGGTGTTTTTCCATCCGGTCTTCTACCCCCTGGGCCAGTTGTTTGGCGGCGGCGTATGGGCACGCATCCTCCACCCCATATTCGGGGTGGCGATGATCTTCTTTTTTGTCAGCATGTTTTTCAGATTCCGCAAGATCTGCATCATGACGCGGACCGACTGGGAGTGGCTGGGCCATGCCCGCGAGATGATGAATGGCGATGACCGGAACATGCCGGAAGCGGGCAAGCTGAACGGCGGTCAGAAACTGTTGTTCTGGCTGCTGGTAGCGTGCATGGCGCTGCTCGTTCTGTCCGGCGTCGTTATCTGGCGCGCTTATTTCTCGTTCCTGTTCCCGGAGTCCGTGATCCGTTTCGCTGCCGTCGTGCACGCTGCGGCAGGGGCGGTCATGATTGCCCTGATCATCGGCCATATCTACCTGGCCATCTGGACGAGGGAGAGTATAGACGCCATGCTGTACGGCCGGGTGAGAAAGGCCTGGGCGAAACAGCATCACCCGGTATGGTTCAGGGAGATGACCGGAGGAGGCAAATGAAAACAGAGCCCCGCATCCTTGCGCCGGGCCGGATGGAAGCCCCAGCCGGAGAGATCCGTTTTCTCTTCCTCCCGGGCCGCGATCTGTTCGCGGCCCGGGCCGAGCGCTTTCATCTCCTTTCCAAAGGTCATTCCCTGGGGGAATATCTGGCCTTTCTGGCATTACTTGCAGAGGCGCAACAGGAGGCCCTGAACCGATTCCCGCTCATTTCCCTCCCCGATCACGGGGAACAGGCGCTCTGCCGCGAGCATGGCATGCCGCTTTTGGGTGCCCGGTCCTTGTCACGAGACCCTGTCTGGCGGGATGGACTGACAACAATCCTTCAGCAGATGAATGAGGCAGCTCTTCCAATGGTTGCACGCAAGACCGTCACCGGCCTGTTGCAGACGGCTGAGGCCGGATTGGAGGAAATGGCGGGCAGTATCCTGGCGGGGGATCCGGACGGTATTTCTCCCCGGGATCTCCCTTTCGTAGCAGCGGCCCTGCAGGTCTATTGGGTGTACATAGCGTCATCCATGGAGGAACAGGCGTTCAGCCGACTGAAAGAGGGGGGGGTATGCCCGGTGTGCGGGTCATACCCGGTCGCCGGTATCGTGCGCAGCGGCGGGGCGGAGCAGGGATTGCGCTACCTCTGCTGCTCCCTCTGCGCGGCACAATGGCACATGGTGCGGATCAAGTGCAGCGCCTGCGAATCCACCCGCGGGATCGACTACTACACGCTGGAAGGCTCGAACGGTGCGGTCAAGGCGGAGAGTTGCGATGTCTGCGGCGCTTATCTGAAACTGCTCTACCTGGAAAAGGAGAGCCGGATGGAAGCGATGGCCGATGACCTGGCCACCATTGCTCTTGATATGCTGATGGAGAACGAGGGCAAGGCGCGCTGCGGCCTGAACCTGTTTTGTCACCCCGGCGGGGTTTGACGGAGTCTGTTGCTGCAAGGGAGGATTAAGCAAAAATGGCCGACAACTGCTGCCGGCCATTTTTGCGTCCGGAACTGCTCATACGTTTACTTTCTGTCATCCGGTTCGAAAATGGAAAAACCTTAGTGTAGCGGATACTCCGAAAGCATGACGAAGCGGAAGCCTTTCTTCTTCAACAGAGGCACTGCCGCCATGACTCCCTTTCCCGTTCCGCTCTCCGGATGGTTCATGTGGAGTATCACGATGGAACCGGGAACGGATGTCAGGAGTGCCGCGGCTACCTGCTCCTTGCTGTAAGTGGCGCCGGCGTCGCCGAGCACGGAAAAACCGATGACCTTGTGGCCGAGCCTCTCGGCCACCTGCACGGCGATCTCATCATAGTAGGCAGTGCCGGAACGATAGTACTCAGGACGCTTTCCGGTCAGCTTTTGAATTTTTTCCGCGTTCAGCTCTATCTCGTCCACCAGTTCTCCCACGTCCTTCGTACCGTTGATCCCGTAGATCGATTTTCCGTTCACGGAGGCCGGTTTGTGCAACAGCCCGTGATTGGCGATGGTGAACAGGGGGTTCCTCGCCAGGTCAAGGAACAGTTCCGGATTGGCGTCGATCCAACGGGCGTTTATGAACAACGTCGCGGGCACGTTCTCCTTTTCCAGAAAACGGATCAGTTCCAAATCAACCCCCTTCCCTGTCTTGCTTCCGCAGGCATCCAGGGTCAGGGCCACAACCTTGTCCTTCGTGGCCAAGGAGTTCTTCACTCCGGTCACCGTCTCACCCCACTCATTGGGCACGCGCCCGGAAAAGGCCGTGACAATTTCATTTTTCAGGTCAGTGTACCCTTTTCCATCCGCGTCTTGAGCTCGCAGGTCCTGAGCCGATATCACCAACAATAACAAAATGACAAATACACATGCGAGATGCGGCAAAACCCTATTTTTCTCCATTTCATCCCCTTTCGTACCATTTTCGCCGCCTGCCTTCACATTGTTCGGACAGGTCCCAAACTTTGCAACTATAGGTAAATTGACGAAGATGCGCAAGCCTCATATGGAGCGAATGTAAAGAGGGACACTCCGCATTGCGGAATAGAACCGGACAAAGTCGCAACGAACTTCGCCCGGTTACTTGCAACGGTACCGAGGATCTGATTCAGGTCAGCGTCAGGGGTGGAGGTGGGTACGAAGGTGAACTCTCCATCAGGAAAGTGGGGACATGCGAGGAGATGAAGACCGGAGGGACGGTTCCCGCTTTCATGTAATTGTTCACATCCCCCTCCCGCGAAGGGAGGAGGATGTGTCGGTGGCACAGGAAATGTCGGATGTCAGACGAGCAAGTCTTCGTAAAACGCCCCAAAGGGCTTTTCCGGATGCCGAA
>CAYSPF010000083.1:4581-10127 GCA_964432775.1 uncultured Geobacter sp. | reverse complement strand
TCCTGGGGCAGGCCACGGTACAGAGGCCGCACCCTTTGCATCTTGATTCGTTAATCTCTATCCGAGCGAACATCCTTTTCCTTATTCGATGGTTATTTCCGGCAAGCTGGAAAAGGTACCAGACAGTGCCGCCGCGGGTCAATCTTTTCGCTTCCAAGTGCTCGCCCCCCCTTTCCCTGAAAGCATGCTCTGCGCCCGTCTGAAGCTCATTTGTCTATCCGCACGAAGTGTCGGCAGACTATGCGCTTTGCCAAGATAGCTGTTTTCGCTAAAGTTCATCCCCCCATAGCCCGATAAAAGATACATGAACCCGATTCCGCTGATCACTTTCTTCACCTCGAATATTCCGGAGGAGCAGGCATGAAGACATACTGCTTGTTTTCTTTTCTTACTTTCGCCGTACTGCTGTCCGGGTGCGCATACATGGAAAGTCTCGGATACTACGGCGCGGAGGAACGCGGGAGTGCACGCCGGACCTACGGGGTTACCCGGGATACGGCCAGCCGTGCCGACTTTCCCGTATCCAGCCGGGAAGTGGGAGAGGACGACTATCACGCATCCCACGTCGAATGGGTCTACCAGCCCCATGTGACTGTTCCCGAACCTCCGGTTGTCAGCCACGGAAATCCATGACGGAGGGAGAATTCCCATGCGAACCAAGACGATAGATCCGAGGCCGTTTCTCCTGCTCTCATTCCTTTCTCTGGCGCTGGTCATCTGCCTGGCGGCGGCCGCACGCGGAGAGGAAACGGAAGCGGTGACCGGCGGTGAAGCGCCGGCATCAGTCGCCCCCCTTACACCTCCTCCCGCCATGCCCCCGATGCGCGAACGGGAGGTACTGACGGAACCCCTCGTCATCCAGCCCGGCCGGACACCGGCCGGCCGCTTCAACGCGCGGATGATTTTTCTCGCCGACCAGCTGGAACGAAACGTGGACAGGAAAAGCGTTGACAACACCTTCGTCGTTACCAGCTTCAGCAATCTGAACAGGCTCTCCGAATCATCGGGGCTCGGCAGGCTGATAGGGGAGAATCTGATCCATGAACTCCAGGTGAGGAGATGGCGGGTTTTCGAGATGCGCATGACCAAAGATGTCATCATCAGCGAAACCGGCGAAGTATCCCTGAGCAGGAACGATAACCGCATCAGGAATACCTTCAAACTGGGGGGCGTCGTCACCGGCACCTACAGCACTGCGGGCAACGACATCATCGTCAACGCGCGGGTCGTGGACGTTGAAACCGGTCTCGTAATTTCTTCCGCCCAGACCCACCTGCCCGTGGACGCATTTACCGAGATGCTTCTGTTCAATCAGGACAGGCCGCAGGAAATGAAGATTGTGGGGAATCGATAGAAAATGAAAACGACACCGACACTGCGTAGCGCGATGGCTCTGATCCTGCTGGCGGGGCTTCTCGGGAGCGGCTGCGTCTCCCGCGGCTGGTATCCCTACAACCCGCTGTCGGGCGGAAACACCTGCTCAGACGCCACCCCCCGGCAATTGCTGGAGCACACGGACCTGAAGAGCCTCTTTGACGGCATTGCGCTGGAGATCTGCGCCGACGGATGTGAGGGAGCGGCAGATCCCGGCACGGCAGCGAATCCGGTACCCACCAAACCCAGCGAACGGTGCTCCGGGGAAACCATCCTGGTTACCGACTTCGTCGACCTCCAGAGCCTTGCGCCCCAGAAGCACGGCCTGCTGATGGGGGACCTGATGCGGTCGGCGCTCAACAGCCGTTGCGGCTACCGCATCGTGCAGGCGGAATTCTCCTCCTTTTTCCGGCTCTCGGAAAACGGCCTGGTGGTGCTTTCCAGGAACAGTGCGGATATCAGGAACAGTGAATACCGGCAGTCGGAGTGCGTGGTCGGCACCTACAGCTTCGTCGGCACGAAACTCATTGTCAGCGTGCGGCGCATCAGTACCCTGACCGGCAGGATCACCCGGATGGTGACCCGCGAGGTCGATTATACCTGCTCCGGAGACTCCGTCAGCCATTCGGTGCGCTAGCGCCGCCCCCCTCCGGCATGCCCTGCTCCAGCCAGTAGAGCCACGCCAGCAACTCCGCAACCGCCACATACAGCTCGGGCGGAATATGCTTGTCCAGGTCCAGTTGCATCAGCATGGTTACCAGCTCGGGTGACTCGTGCACATACACGCCGCTCTCACGGGCAAGATTGATGATGGCCTCGGCCGCCTCGCCTTCCCCCTTGGCGATCACCCGCGGGGCATAGTCGCCCTTCCGGTACGCCAGGGCCGCTGCCTTGCGTTCACGCTCCTTCCAGCTCTTCATGGCGCACCACCACTCCTTTCATTTCAATACCGGCAGCCTCCAGGCGGTCTTTCAGATCCGCCGTCCGCCTGCCCAGCAGCGAGGCGGAATCCGCCGATCCCGCTTCCAGGGTGAGGCGCAGTTCTTTCCCCGCAAGGTTTATCATCCCCGACACCCTTCCAAGATTCGGCAGTTCCAGGCGCAGGGTCGTCTGCCAGCCGTGTTCCTCTCCCTGTTCCGGCTGCGCTTCCCGCTCCCGGACCTCCCACTCCATGGGCTGTCCCTGCCAGGCCTCTCCCTGCCAGAGAAACATCCCGGAGGTGAGCAGGTTCAGCTGCTGCCTGACCAGGGGCAGGGTCCGGGCATCGGCGATCTCTCCCTGAAGGGAAGGCGTTACCGACACGGCCTCCTTCCCGTCCCGTTCATCGACGGGAGAAAGGACGGGTGTTGCAGCGGGAGACGTTTGCGGCGCTTCGCGGTTCGCTTCCGCTCGCAGGTGGCCCGGACCTTGACGAGAGAATTCTATAGTCCGCTCCGTCTCCGCGCGCGGCATTTCGGCAGGGACATCCTGAGCATCCCTTTTCAAGAGGGCAGGGTGGTCGAGCCGGCCGTAGGTTTCCTTCAGCAGCCGTGCCCGTTGTTCAGCGGCGGCAGGCGCCTTTTGGGCGATATCCGTCTGCGTCTCGGGCTGCTCGGCGCCTTGGGGCAGAGAAGACCCCTGCGCCGCGGGAGGCTTCTCCGCGGGTTCCTGGCGGAGAGAACCCTGTTCCCAAAGGGAAGGGGATGCCGCGGAATGCTCGGAAACGGAGGTCCGTGGGAGGTCATCAGGGAGAATGCCGGAAACTTCCCGCTGCTGCGACGCGGCCTCGCGAAGGGTTTTGCCGCCTTCCTCCCGGATAAGCGGCATTTCTTCGTGTTTCTCCCTGTGACTCATGGGTCGGCCGGGTTCTTTCGCAACGGATTCGGCGGGTTGCTTTTCCGGCGAGGGGGTCCCGTCCTGATTCACCCTGTCTCCGGCCGGTCGGGCAGGCTCCTGTACGGCGGACTCCACCGGCCGCCGGTCCGGAGAGGAGGGAATGGCGGTATCGTCCGCTCCACCTTCCGTGTCGCTTGCCGTGCTCTCCGGGCGCGGGAGAGACTCCGCGGATTCCGGTCGTTCTTCGGGCCGCACCCCTCCGTCGTGGACACGCGCCCCGGCCGGCGCGGGTTGCTTGTTCAGGGATTCCGCAGGCTGTTTTTCCCGTGGAGAAGGGGCAACCGCATCCGGTACCTCATTTTCCGCAGGCAACCCGGAAACCGCGGGCTCCTCAGGCATCTCGCCGACCACGGGCCGGTCCGGCAGGGGTATTTCAGCGATCCGGGCACGCGTCTCCGGCCGGGAAAGGGCTGCCTGCGGCTCGCGGAGGAGCTGCGCGATCGGTCGTTCCCCCATTGCCCATTCCTGCAGGTGCGACTCGTAAAAAATACCGCTTTCGCCCAATGCCTGCCGGAGTCGCCCGGCAAGGCGCGTCGTGTCGTTCGGCGGACCGTCCAGAAGGCGTTCCAGTGTCGGGAGCGGGGATTTGGAATAGACGGCATCAGGGACCGGTTCGCGCATAAGCCGTCTCAGCAGCTGACCGGCGGAGCTCATGGTAAGGGGTGTGCCGCTGAGCGTCTGGTTGGCAAGGGCGAATGTGGGTCGGGCATCCTGCTTGAGAAAGGTCATCCGCAGGGAATCGCCGGTCTGGAAGCGGGAGGGGAGTTCCATGGCAAACAGCTGGGAGGATACCCTGACGAGCGACATCCCGTTGTCCAGCTTCCCCATCACCGTTGCCAATACCTCGGCGCCGGGCGACAGGGCGAGTCGAGGTACAGAGCCTTCGGCGCCGCGCGGTTGCTGCGCGGTTTTACTCAGGCTCCTGATTTGCTGGAGGAATTGTATCAAGGTATCGCGTATGGTGGACATGGACAACCTTTCAAAAAAGTATCACTTCAGTCTACAGCCTTGACACCCGAAATGCTTCATGCCCGGCTTTTCTCCCTTTGGGAGAGATTCCGCAGGAAAAGCCAGGAGAGCAGCGGCAGGGTCACAAGAAATCCGTAGAGCAGGACATGGAATGTCTGCTGCACCCCCATCCGGTCGGCCATCCTCCCCACCAGGGGGCCGGTGATGATGAAGGCGATACGGAACGCCAGGGACTGGAGCGACAGGATGCTTGCCCGGTTCCCCGAGCGGCTTTCTTTCTGGGTGTAATGGAGGAAGATCGGTCCCCTCAGGCCGCGCATCCCGGTGAGCAGGTAGTAGAACAGGAAGCCGAAGGTCCCGCCCACCAGGCCGAGGCCCGCGTATCCGGCGAGAATCAGTGCGCAGAAGAGGAGGATGCCGTTCCGATCCCCCAGGGCGGCATGGACCCGGTGGCTGGCCAGGGCGAATATCGCCACCATCAGGTTGGCGCCTGCCCAGGCCGGGCCGAACCAGGCCAGAGGCACGCCGTGTTCCCGCATATAGGGCTGTATCAGCCAGACCGGATAAAAAGAGGCGATGCCCAGCAGCGTGTTCAGGAGGATTATCGCCCGGAGACGCCGGTTCTCCAGAAACGCGTATCGGGTAATCCGCAACGCCTCCATCAGGTGTCCGTGGGCAATGACGGCGGTCTCCCGGGGAGGCTCCTTCATGGTGCGGACCACGGAAAAGGCCGCGACCCATACTCCGATCTGCAGGAAAAAGGGGAGAAGGGGCATTGCCGCGTACATGACACCGGCGAACAGGGCGCCGAGTGCCTCGCCCGTCTGGGAAAAGCCGTTCATCCTCCCTTCGTAGCGGGCGTACTGTCCTTCCCTTCCCTCTGCCAGCAGGGTCTCGAAGAGGAGGGCGCTGTCGGAGCCACTGATGAAGGAGAGGGCCGTGCCGAGGAGGATCTCCGCGGCCAGCACTTCGCCGAAGGAGCCGGCAATGGTGTAGAGCCCCCACCCGGCAGTGCCGATCACGGTGGCGATGCTGAGGGCGGTCCGGTAGCCGAGGCGGTCGCTCACGTAGCCGGAGGGGTACTCCAGAAGTACGGTGGCTGCGGAAAAGATCCCCTGCAGGACCAGGATCTCCGTCAGGCTCAGGCCAATGCGGTCCTTCCAGAACAGGGTGATGATCGCCATGGGAAAGAGGGTCTTCTGCAGGAAGGCGAAGGCGTAGAGTTTGCCGATATTTGAATGGAAGGGTGTCACCATTGCCCCCGTCGGAAAAGCCTCCTTTCCATCAACTTTTCACAAGAGAAACAAAAGACCCCCACTTTGACAAAG
>CAYSPF010000083.1:0-4481 GCA_964432775.1 uncultured Geobacter sp. | reverse complement strand
TCCAGGCTCGGACCCTTGGGCACGGCCCAGCTCTTCAGCGCACCGCCCTCCTCCAGGCGAAGGTCGTAGTGGAGGGTGCGGGCGTGGTGTTTCTGGATCACGTAGCGCCGGGGCTGTTTCCCGTCCTTGGGCGGCAGATCCGTCTCGCCCGCCGGTTCCGGCGTGCGGTTGAAGTCGCGCTTGGCGTGGTATCTATCGAGAGTCATGCCTGATTTCCCCGTAGGGGCAATTCATGAATTGCCCCTACATGAACGCGTCATCCTGCCGCACCAACCAGTTTCCTCGCCGTTGTCACCACATTCTCGACCGTGAAGCCGAATTCCCTGAACAGTTCCTCTGCCGGGGCGCTGGCGCCGAAACGGTCGAGGGCGATGATCCCGCCCCGGTCGCCAACCCATTCGCGCCAGCCCAGGGATGCTCCCGCCTCTACTGCAAGGCGCGCGGTGACGGACGGAGGGAGGACGTGGTCCCGGTACTCCGGGGGTTGCTCCCGGAACAGTTCCCAACAGGGCATGCTCACCACCCGTGCGTCGATATTCCCGGCGGCGAGCGCGTTTTGCGCCTCCATGACCAGCTGCACTTCGGAGCCGGTGGCGATGAGGATCACGTCGACTTTCGGGCCTTTTCCCCGTGAAAGGATGTACCCTCCCCTGAGCACTCCCTCGGCCGGCTCAACCATTTTCCGGTCGAAGACCGGCAGGTTCTGGCGGGTGAGGACCAGCATGGTGGGACCGGTTGTGTGCTCCATGGCGGAGCGCCAGGCCCAGGCGGTTTCATTGGCGTCGGCCGGGCGGATGATGCGGAGATTCGGCATGGCACGCAGGGACGCCAGGTGCTCCACCGGCTGGTGCGTCGGCCCGTCTTCGCCCACCCCGATGGAGTCGTGGGTCATGACGTAGATAACCGGAAGCCCCATCAGGGCCGCCAGCCTGATGGCCGGACGCGCGTAATCGGTAAAGACGAAGAAGGTGGCGACAAACGGGCGGACTCCTCCGTGGAGGGCCATGCCTGAGGCGCAGGCGGACATGGCGTGTTCCCGTATCCCCCAGGCGATATTCCTTCCTTCGAAGTTTCCATGCGCCATGTACCCGCTGCCTGCAATAAGGGTCTTGGTGGACGGCGACAGGTCGGCGCTGCCGCCTGTCAGCCAGGGGACTTTCGAGGCGACGGCGTTCAGCACCGTGCCCGATGCGGCACGCGTGGCAATGGCCTTGTCCGGGGAAAAGACGGGAAGGTCGGAGTCCCACCCCGCGGGAAGCGTCCCGGAAACGGACGCCGCCAGTCGGGCTGCAAGGTCGGGAAAGGCTGTCCGGTATGCGGCGAGCCGGGTGTTCCACTCCTCCTCCAGAGCATTGCCCCGCTCCACGGCCAGTCCCATGTGGGCCCGCACCTCGTCGGAAACGAAAAACTTCTCCTCCTCGGGCAGTCCGTAAAATCTCTTCGTCAGCCGGATTTCCTCCTCGCCCAAGGGCTCGCCATGGGCCGATGATGTATCCTGCCGGTTCGGCGAACCATACCCGATATGGGAACGGACGATGATCAGCGAAGGTCGCTCCTTCTCCTCCCTGGCCTCGTCGAATGCCGCGCCCAGGGCATCCAGATCGTCGGCCCGGTCGCCCACGTTCCGCACGTGCCAGCCGTAGGCCTGGAAGCGCCGGGCAGCGTCGTCGGAGCAGGAGAGCGCCGTGCTTCCCTCGATGGTGATGTGGTTGTCGTCAAAGACGCAGATCAGTTTTCCCAGCCCGAGATGGCCGGCCAATGACGCCGCTTCGTGGGAGGCGCCTTCCATGAGGTCGCCGTCGCCGCAGAACACCCAGGTGTGATGGTCGATGATCCCGTGGCCGGGCCGATTGAACACGGCAGCCAGATGTGCCTCGGCCAGTGCCATGCCGACCCCGTTCATGATCCCCTGACCCAGCGGACCGGTGGTGGTTTCCACCCCGGGGGTATGGCCGTACTCGGGATGTCCCGGTGTGCGGCTGCCCCATTGGCGAAAATCCTTCAGTTCCTCAAGGGCCAGCCCATACCCGGTCAGGTGCAGCATGGCGTACTGGAGCATGGAGGCGTGGCCGATGGAGAGGATGAACCGGTCCCGGTTGAACCATGCGGGGTTCCGCGGATTGTAGCGGAGGAAGCGGGTCCAGAGCACATAGGCGAGGGGCGCCAGCGCCATGGGTGTGCCGGGATGGCCCGAGTTGGCCTGCTGAACCGCATCCATGGACAGGGTACGGATGGTGTCGATGCTCTGTGTGTCGATATCGTGTGTCATGGTACGTATCTCCTTGGCTTTCCGTTGATTCCCGTCGCAACCCACTCTACCCCGCCGGTATCGGAATGGTAAAGCATTTTCCGCCTTTTTCAACCGGGACGGCCGACCGGCCGGACGCTGCGAAACAGAGGTTTTTTTTCTCCGCTGAAATCATCCCTTTTTCTTTACCGTCGGCTGGGGTATATATGGGGAACCGCTCACCGTCCGGGCAGACAGATAAACGGAATACTGAGATGAGGCGGGGGGCGGATACTCTTCCGGCGGGAGGTCAGGGATGGAGTGGGAAAAAGCAACCCGAATCGCCTATGCAATCGGCAGGTCACGGCTTGCGGAGCTTCGGCTGCGCCTGTTTCGCACGGCGGTTGACTACGCCCGGATACGGGCGGAATGGCAGCTCTCCACGTCGGGGGAGCGGGCCGCCATGGACGCGGAGAGAACCGTGGCGCATGACTCCTTTATCGAGGCGTGCGATGTGATGGGGCGCTCCATGGGGAATGAGAACGAGGATGCGTCCTGGAGAGAGGAACTGGGATACGATCGGAAGGAGATAGGTGACTTCGCCTGTTACGTCACCCTGATCCTTGGGCTTACGGCGCGATAAACGGAACATCAGGCTATTCATCGATATCGGCGGGGAGATACTCTATCCCTTCCCCTGTGTCTACACCGGCGACGATCCCCTCAACCCAGTCGTGGATGTCGGTCTCCACGACCGTCCTCAGCTCCTTCTTCAACCGGGCGACCTGCTGTTTGTCCGGCGCTCCCATGCGACGCAGTTCGTAGTGGACGTGGGGGCCGGTTGACCTCCCGGTGCTTCCGGCAAGGGCGATGACGGTTTTGTCGTCCACCCGCTGGCCCCGGGTGACTTTCACGGCCGAATTGTGCCCATAAAGGGTCAGGTAGCCGTTGCCGGGGTCCACGGCAACCAGATTCCCGTACCCCTTGTAGGGTCCGGCGTAGTATACGGTTCCCGGCTTCACGGAGTAGACGGGCGTGCCGGACGGTACGGCGATGTCGTAGCCCCGGTGATACATCATTTTTCCGCTGCCGAACGGGTCCGGGCGCCAGCCCACCCCTGAAGTGATCCTTCCCTTGTCCACGGGCGAGGTGCGATCCGCCATGCAGGGAGAAGAAAAGAGAAGGACCGGAAGCACGAGAAACCATAGATATTTCATAACGGAACCTGAATCTGTCGGGATGATGTGATATGTCGGCTCACATGCCGCGCGAACTTTTTTTATACACCCTGCCGCTGGAGGGGTCAAGGAGGGAGAGAACATGCCGAAGCCTGTCATTGCCGTCACCATGGGGGACCCCGCCGGAGTGGGGCCCGAGGTCGTCGCCAGGGCGCTTGCCGAGCCGGAACTCAGGGAAATCTGCCGGCCGCTGGTGCTGGGGGACCCGTTGGCCATGGACCGGGCGATTGCCGTCACCGGGCTGAAGCTTCGGCTCGAATTGCTCCCCGAGGGGCTGCCGCCGGAAAACACGTCGGGCGTGATTTTTCTCCGCCCACTCTCCCGCCTTGCGCCGACGGATATGGAATACGGCGGCCCGTCGCCCGATGCGGGGGACGCCATGTTCCGCTACATTACCGAGGCCGTGCGGCTCTGCCTGAACGGCGAAGCTGCGGCCATGGTCACCGCACCCATCAACAAGGAGGCGCTGAACCGTGGCGGGCACCGCTACCCGGGCCATACGGAGCTGTTGGCCGAGTTGACCGGATGCACCGACTATGTGATGATGCTGGCGGGTGACCGTTTGCGGGTGACCCTGGTCACCATTCACGAGGCCCTGGCCGACGTGCCGCGACTCATCACCATCGATCGCGTGCTGTCTACCATCAGGACCACCCACCGCGGCCTTCACCGGTATTTCCGCAAGAAGCCGCGCCTTGCCGTATTGGCGTTGAATCCCCACTGCGGTGAGCGGGGACTTTTCGGCGACGAGGAACGCAGATTCATCCGCCCGGCGGTGGAAGCGGCCCAAGCCGAGGGAATAGACGCCCGGGGACCGCTCTCTGCCGACATGCTTTTTTATTTCGCGGCCAGGGGCGATTACGACGGCGTTGTCTGCATGTATCACGACCAGGGACTGATACCCCTGAAGCTCCTCCATTTCTACGACGGGGTGAACGTCACGCTGGGGCTCCCCATCATCCGCACCTCGGTTGATCACGGAACCGCCTATGACCTGGCAGGAACCGGCACGGCGT
>CAYSPF010000082.1:0-10154 GCA_964432775.1 uncultured Geobacter sp. | reverse complement strand
CCATGCCGTGAAGGAACTGACCTGATTTATGAAGGGATTACGACTCGGCGTCGCTGAGCGCTTCATCCTTACTTCGTGCGAGGAAGGAACTGACCTGATTTATGAAGGGATTACGACCGTCACCCTCAAGTCCCAGGGCTGTGTTGAGAACTTCACCAATTTTCGAAGGAACTGACCTGATTTATGAAGGGATTACGACTCGAAAATAACGGTCTGTGTTGTGGTGAGTTCCAAAGTAGTGAAGGAACTGACCTGATTTATGAAGGGATTACGACTGGTATTTCTTACTTCTTTGTTTCGTTCCATCTGTAAGCGAAGGAACTGACCTGATTTATGAAGGGATTACGACCATAGCCGTCCGCCTTTTCTGGCGCATACGCAGTGAAGGAACTGACCTGATTTATGAAGGGATTACGACGTCCGCCTTTTCTGGCGCATACGCAGTCCGCAGACTCAGTGGAAGGAACTGACCTGATTTATGAAGGGATTACGACTTTCTCTACTTTAATCTGAATGCCACGTTTTTTATTCTCTGAAGGAACTGACCTGATTTATGAAGGGATTACGACCATCACGTTTCCATATCGTGTACCACACAATACGGTTGATTCGAAGGAACTGACCTGATTTATGAAGGGATTACGACATTGGCTACGGTCCCCGTATCTGCATGTGTCACAATTGAAGGAACTGACCTGATTTATGAAGGGATTACGACTTGGTGGGTTTGGGTTACTGCTAAAATTAGCAGTCGAGAAGGAACTGACCTGATTTATGAAGGGATTACGACAACAGCGAAACCTTGATCGCTGCTTTTCCGTCTTGAAGGAACTGACCTGATTTATGAAGGGATTACGACCCATGATAATCTCAGGAGTAATGCCGAGCTTTTGTAGCAGGAAGGAACTGACCTGATTTATGAAGGGATTACGACTAACCCTCAGTGTGGTCAGCATATTCACGCCGTTCTGTGTGACGAAGGAACTGACCTGATTTATGAAGGGATTACGACCTTAGTTAGTTGTTAAGTGTTAGAGTTCAGTGGATTCTTCCAGAAGGAACTGACCTGATTTATGAAGGGATTACGACATCTTCCTCACCTCCTCCCTTTCAGAGTTCTCATTTGTAGAAGGAACTGACCTGATTTATGAAGGGATTACGACCACAGTCAATGCCAAAGATGGGCGTAACTGGATGTTTTAACTAGAAGGAACTGACCTGATTTATGAAGGGATTACGACGTGCGGCTTCCGCTTCCTGATCGGCCTTGATTCTCGCGGCGAAGGAACTGACCTGATTTATGAAGGGATTACGACTTCTGAATTAATTTCTAGTTGATAGGAAAGGGATAACAGTTGAAGGAACTGACCTGATTTATGAAGGGATTACGACAATGTCGTGAATAAATGTGTATTCAGGGGGGAGTAACAAAGAAGGAACTGACCTGATTTATGAAGGGATTACGACCATAGAGTTTATAGAGATTCTCATCTAGCTTTTCCTGGGTAATGAAGGAACTGACCTGATTTATGAAGGGATTACGACGCGCTGTTGCGCGGTGTTTGATTTCAGTAGAGAAGCTCTCCGGAAGGAACTGACCTGATTTATGAAGGGATTACGACCGGTGATTTCACACCGATAGTATACGTTTCGGCAACTGCAAGAAGGAACTGACCTGATTTATGAAGGGATTACGACGGAGAATCGTCGAACATCGAACGTCGAACGTGGAAAACTGACGAGAACCCTCGCAAAATCGGACATGTTCATCTGCTGGGCGCAACGGGCCGCGAGCAGTTGGATGAAGCGCTGGAAGTCCCGCAGATCGCCGATGTTGTAGATAGAGCGGATGTCGCGTTCCAGATAGGTTTGGAGATAGGAACCGTACCACGATGCAAATTTAAATCAGTAATTTAAATTTGCATAAACAGAGACGCGCTGTCTGCATCCTCAACGGACAACGGCCCACGGTCTTTCGCCTTTTCAACGGCTCACGGCTTGTGCAACGTTGCAGTCCTCGCCTTTCCCCTCACCCTGCCGTACGGTACCTCCAAAACAATCACCGGAGGTTACCGATGCATTTCAGAAAATTCACCAGAACAGTTTTCACCCTTTCCCTGTGCCTGTTCACCGGCTGCGCGTCCATCGTGTCAGGCGGTCCCAAGACCCTTCCCATTCTCTCCCAGCCGGACGACGCCGCGTGCGAGATCGTCGATGCGCGCACAGGAACGACCATCACGAAAACCCGGACCCCGTTTACCGCGACCCTTGCCAATGATGCGGGTTTCTTCAAAAACGCGAAGTACAAGGTGAAGATCAGCAAGGCAGGCTATGTCCCCCGTGAAGTTGCCGTGGAAGCCGGAGTCAACGGCTGGTATTTCGGGAATATCGTCTTCGGGGGGCTACTCGGAATCCTGATCATTGACCCCGCCACCGGGGCAATGTGGAAGATCCACCAGGACTCGGTTTCGGTGAACCTCTACCCGGATACCCCCGAGGGAAGGAACGCCCTGGACGAAGAACTGCGGCTGAAGGCTGCTGCCGTGAAGGAGAAGTCGGAGCAGGTCCGCATGGGAATGTAGGGAGCTCGCCGAGCGTCGAACGATGATTCTTCGACGCTCAGCCGTCTTTCCGATGAAAGAAGGAGTACGTTCATGATTGTCTACATACGCACCCAGGGTGCCCGCATCCTCAGGGAGGGGCGTCACCTGATTGTCAGAACCCCTGACAGCACTGCCACTCGAACCCTGTTTACCTACCGCCTGTCACAGGTCGTGGTCGTGGGGAACGTTACCATCACGCCTCAGGCCTTGAAGTTGCTGCTCAGGGAAGCCATCGACACGGTATTCCTGCGCACCGACGGCCGCTATGTCGGACGGCTGGAGGTGCCGGAACCGAAGAATGTGTTTCTCCGCAAACGGCAGTTTGCACTGCTGGACGACAAGGATTTTTGCCTGAAAATGGCGAAGAGCTTCGTTGCAGGAAAAGCGGCGAATATGGCAACGGTGCTGCAGCGCATCCAACGGACGAGAAAAGAGCCGAAGGCAGGAGATGCCGCAGCGGAGATCCGCCGTACCGTGACGCGGATCGACGCCGCCGAGAGCGTGGAGACGGTGAGGGGGCTGGAAGGGTTTGCGGCCGCCCGCTATTTCCCGGCATTCGCACTGGGGCTGGACAAGGATTTAGGTTTCCGCCGACGGGTGCGCCGCCCGCCCACCGACCCGGTGAATTCCGTTCTCTCCCTTCTCTACACCTTCCTCATCAACCGGGCCAACGCCGCCGTCCGGCTCGCTGGGCTCGACCCCTATCCCGGCTTTCTGCACTCACTCGAATACGGACGGTATTCGTTGCCCCTCGACTTGGTGGAAGAGTTCCGAGCGATTCTGGCGGATACCCTCACCCTGTCCCTGTTCAATCTTGGCGTGCTCAAGGAAAGCGACTTTTTCACGATTCAGCCGCCGGAGCAGCCCCGTGAAGAGGGAAATGAAATGGGCTGCATCGAGGATGTTTGCAATGACCGTATCGGTCAGATGACGCTCCCTGAGGACGAAGAGATGTTCGATCTTCCCGAACAGCGTCTGGAGGAATCGCCGGAGGCGGAGGAGTCACGGGGCGGGAAACCGGCCGTGCGCCTGCACCCGCCTGCATTCGCACGCGTGGTGCAGGCCTTCGAGAAGAAAATCGCCACGGAATTCTATTATCCTGCGGCGGAGAAACGGCTGACCTACGCTGACGCCATGGTCTATCAGGCGCGGCAACTTCGACGCGTACTAGAGGGCGAGGCAGCCGACTATCAGCCGTTGCTGCTGAAATGAAGTGCCCACGGGCAACGGACAACGGCCTTTCGCCTTTCCGCATTTCACAGACACGGACAACGGACACGGACAACGGTTCTTCCCATGATCATCCTTCTTACCTACGACATCAGCTCCAATCGGGCGCGCGGCAGGTTTCACCGCTTTCTGAAGGAGTTCGGTCTCAATACACAGAAATCGGTATTCGAGTGCGACCTTGACCCGGAGGGCATTGACCGGATACTGAACTATGCCCGGAGGCTTATCAATCCCGGACGAGATTCCGTGCGCATGTACCGGATCTGCGCCGGTTGCCTGCGAAAGGTAGTGATATCCGGCAGGGGGATCAGAATGACCCGGCTGGACTACATGATTCTATAGGGAGGAAGGTTGGATGAATATGATCGTAGCCTACGATATTGCCGAGCCCCGCAGGCTGATGAAGGTCGCCAGGGTGATGAAGGATTATGGCATGCGGGTGCAGAAATCCATCTTCGAGGTCGAGGTGAGCGAGGCCCGCTTTCGCGAGATGAAGCGGAGGGCGGAGGGGATTATCCACCCGTTGCAGGACGGGGTGAAGTATTTCCCTCTGTGTGACAGGTGCGCAGATACCATGGAGTGTCTCGGTTTGTACTCAGCGGGTCCTGATAATGCACAGGCCCTCGTCATCTAGGGTCTGTTACTATTGCTCCTTGCCAGGGGCTCGGCGTCATTTCCTGCCGGGGAGGCCCGATTCACACATCCAGAACCACGGTTGCCGTCCAGCCGCGTACATCCTTGTGAATGCCGAACCGATGCAGCGTTACGGCTTTTACGTCCGTCAGCAACCGGCGTCGTTGCGAATCGAGGGTTTCGCGTCGTGCGCGGCCCGTGAGTCGGAGTGGTGATGATTCCATATCGATGTCAATTGAATCCACGAGCAGCAGCATCCGCCGGGCATCCTTTACATAGATGATCTCCTGGAGGAAATCAAAGAGAAGCATCTCCAGTTCCTGCTCCTCAAGGCGGAAAGAGATTTCGTCGGTCCCCTTGATATCCTTGGAGTTCTCCAGCATTACGCCGATGGTCGCTTCCGCTGCGGCGAGAAACATCTCTTCGATTGTCTCCCCCGATGCTTCGAAGGCCACATCGGCGGTGGCCACGTCTTCCAGGTAGCGAAAAGGCATTCGTCACACCCTATCCCTTGATGTTGCCGATGGGAACGAGCCGCACCACCCGCTTGCTGAGACCGGCCAGTTCCGTTGCCTCCACCACCTCGTCGATGTTCTTGTATGCGGGACCGGCCTCCTCGGCCAGTGACCCCCGGGAGGCCGTCCTCACATGGATGCCGCGCTCCTCCATCTCCCGCTGGATCTTCTGTCCCCGGAACAGCTTCTTTGCCTGGTGACGGCTCATGGCGCGTCCGCTGCCGTGGGCCGTGGTGAAAAAGGTTTCCGCTCCGCCGGGCAGACCGGCAAGGAGGTAGGAGCCTGTTTCCATGCTGCCGCCGATGATGACCGGCTGTCCTGTCTCCCGGTAGCAGTCGGGAAGGCCCTCCATTTCCGGCGCCAGTGCCCGCGTCGCCCCTTTGCGGTGCACCAGGATTTCCTTCTTTTTTCCCTTCACCAGGTGTCGCTCAAGCTTCGCCGTGTTGTGGGCAACGTCGTAGACCATACGCATTCCCAGATCCTCCGGAGAGCGGTGGAAGAGGTCGGAGAACACCTCGCGGATGCGGTGGAGGATTACCTGGCGGTTGGCAAAGGCCATGTTCACGGCGCATTTCATGGCAGCGAAGTAATCTTGTCCTTCCCCTGAGCGGAACGGTGCGCAGGAGAGTTCCCGATCGTTGACTTTGATTCCGTACTTCTTTCCGCATACGCCGAGAAACAGCTTCAGATAGTCGGTCGCTATCTGGTGGCCGAAACCGCGGCTGCCGCAGTGGAACATGATAGCCACCTGGTCGGGCAGGGTGAAGCCGAAGGCGCGGGCGGTTTCTTCGTCATGGATGTTTTCCGGCTTAGCAACCTGGATTTCCAGGTAATGGTTGCCCGAACCGAGGGTGCCGATCTGGTCGAAGCCCCTTTCCACCGCCTTTTCGCTGACCCGTGAGGCGTCCGCTCCGGAAAAACACCCGCCTTCCTCGGTCATCTCCAGGTCTTCCGGCCAGGCATAGCCGTTGCGCAGGCACCAGCGTGAGCCCATCTCTGCCACGAGCCGGAATTCGTCCCGGGATATCCTGACGAAACCGCTGCAACCCACCCCGGAGGGAACCCGTGAAAACAGCGTGTCAACCAGCCGGGGAAGTTCCGGTTTCACTTCGTCGTAGGTGAGATTGGTGAGGACCAGGCGCATGCCGCAGTTGATGTCGAACCCGATTCCTCCGGGAGAAATTATCCCTGTATAGGGATCCATGGCCGCCATGCCGCCGATGGGGAAGCCATACCCCCAGTGACCGTCAGGCATGCAGAAGGCGTAGTCGATGATTCCCGGCAGGCATGCGACATTGGTGACCTGTTCAAAAACGCCCTCGTCCATCCGGCTGAGGAGACCCTCCGTGCCGTAAATGCGGGCAGGAACGAGCATTCCCGGTTTATAGGTGACGGGGAGTTCCCAGACGGTAGCGGATATCTTTCGTAGTGCCGAAGGAAGTGTCATGGATTGATCTCCTTGCAGTCCCGAGGTGGTGCGGGTTTCGTTGATCGGTCTCTGACGCTACACAGTATACTACACGGATACGTGATGCGTTTTCCGCCTCATCAGGGAGAAAGGAGCGATGGTCCGCGGGCGCGGAGAGTGGAAAGGAGCCAGGCGAAACGAAAGCGCCCGCTGTTTCGAGCATTCAGTTCAGGCGTAACACCGGGCGGCTGGTTCTGTTCCTCTGTACTTCGTTGTGCGACGGTATACTCAACTGATATTCAGTTCACGTTTTTTGCGGGCGATGAGTTCGTCGAATGCGTCATCCAGGTAGGAAGTGGCATTTCTGATCTCTTCGGTGACCCGCCGAGCATACAGGGTGCGCGCCTCCCTGATGTCATGGGCCAGGACTTCGGTGAAGGTGTTGTTCCGGACTCCTTCCTCAACGGCAGCCTGATTGTAGAGCACGATGTCGGAGACAATCAGGCGGGCCAGGCGTCTTGCCTTTGCATGGGCGGGTGACTCCGCAACCGCCGGTTTCTCAGCCGGCGGTGTTTCAACGGGCTGTCTCGTAACCGGCCCGGTCTCGACGGGAGGAGTCTCAAGCAGCGCCTTCGGTTTCTGTTCCGGCTCCCGTGGCGCCGGGCGTTGGAGAACGGCCATCTTTTCTGAAAGCTGGTCGAACTGGACTTTCTGGGCGGCGGCGCTCTCCGCGAGTTTTTTGCCGGTGTTTTCCACGAAGGAATTCAGGACCGCCCGCAGTTCTTCACGGAGTTGGCCGATCTTCAGGTCCTTTTCTTCACCGAGTTTCTTGACTTCATCCCGAGCCGCTCCTTCGACGGACAACAGCTTGCTCTCCAGCGCTACCAGACGCTTTTCCATTTCCGCAAAGGATTTTTTCGCGGCACGCGACAGAAGGCTCATGAGCACGAAGAAAACCAGCCCAAGCATCGCGATGAGAATATAGGGAAGGTAAGTGATCACGGTACGAATCTCCTCTGTAATGGTTTCACCTGCGAATATGGCGCATCAAATCGTCCGGCCTTAGCCCATGAACTCCCGGAGCCAGGCTTCAAAGATCGCAACCTTGTGAATACCGTGCTTCCGGAGGTTGCTCCTGATGTCTTCCGGACTCTTCTCGGTTCTGAGCCGGCCCGGATTTTTTGAATAAAACAGGTCCGCGAAACAGATGATCTTCTCTTCAAGGGTGATCGGTACCATGTCCCGTTTGGGAAGGGGGAGTTGCTGCTGCACAATATCCTTGACGCCAATCCCGACACCGATGTGACGTTCGCAGACGAGGGCATGGGAGGGCAACCCTTCCGATTCCAGGATCTCTCTCCCGAGGATGCCGTGACAGATGTACGGTGACGATCCGTGGCAGCCGATGCGTGGCGAGTGTGTCAGGGATACACCGATATCGTGAAGAAGGGCGGCCTCTTCCACGAAGCGCAGGTCAATGGCGGGATCCGACAAACCCCGTGCGATAGTCAGAGCCTTCGCTGTTACCATCATGCTGTGTTCCTGCACGATTTCGAAGGCGTTCCGGTTTTCCGCGAAATATTTTTTCAGGAGTGAAATAGCGTTCAAAGGGTTCCCGTACTTCCCGCGACAGGCGTATTATTATACCCCACCGTCGCATGTGTCAATCGTGCAGTGCGTCCTGTGAAAAAAACCCTGCAAGGGAAGGCGTGACCTCGGAGAGGACATTCAAATGCCTTGCCAAGGGAGGGTGCGTCGCGATAGAGTAGGCGGTACTTCGTGACATTTGTATTGAGAGAATATCCGTGGAACTGAAGGAATCCGACATCAGGGTAGAGTTTTTCCGGGGCTCCGGTCCCGGCGGCCAGCATCGGAATGTTACGGATTCTGCGGTGAGGATTCGTCACATCCCGACCGGCATCGTTGTCCAGGCAAGCGAACGGCGTTCCCAGTCCCAGAACCGTGAACTTGCTATGGAGAGGCTTCGGCAGGCTCTGGAGAAGCGGGAGCGGGTGGTCAGGAAAAGGATTGCCACCGCCATTCCCCATCGCGAGCGGGAGGCGAGGATCTCTGTAAAGCGGTTGGAGTCCCTGAAGAAGAAACGGCGTTCCGTGCGGGACGAAGAATGACGATGGCGTGTGAGCTCACCGGACCTCTTTCCTTGACCTGCCGTAGGGACATGATCTATTCTGGGAGCACTTTGACCAGTTCAGGAAGTGGTATGAAAAGACCCGCGTGGGATGAATACTTTATGGAAATAACCCGTCTCGTGGCCAGGCGCTCAACCTGTCTGCGCCGGTCCGTGGGCGCCGTTCTGGTCAAGGACAAGAATATTCTCGCGACGGGCTACAACGGGGCTCCTTCCGGCGTTGCGCACTGCCTGGATGTGGGCTGTCTGAGGGAGCGTTTGGCAGTTCTTCCCGGTGAACGGCACGAACTGTGCCGCGGCCTGCACGCGGAGCAGAACGCGATAATACAGGCGGCGAAGCATGGCACCAACATCAACGGGGCTACCCTGTATTGCACGACCATGCCCTGCATAATCTGTTCGAAAATGCTCATAAATGCCGGGATTCTTCGTATTGTCTTTGCGCAGGGGTATCCCGATCAGTTAGCCGAGGAGATGATCGAGGAGGCCGGCATTGAAACAAAAAGGTTCGACGAATCCGGACGGGAGAAAGTGATCGGCCCATGAGATGTCCGTTTTGTCTTCACCCCAGCAGCAAGGTGGTTGATTCACGGCCCGACAAGGACGGCACGACCATCCGTCGCCGCCGGGAGTGCGATGGCTGTGGTAAGCGTTTTACGTCCCATGAGCGTGTTGAAGAGATTCTTCCCATGGTCCTGAAAAAGGATGGCCGACGGGAACCCTTCGATCGTCTGAAGCTCATTGCCGGGATCAAGAAAGCCTGTGAAAAGCGCCCCGTTTCGGTGGAGACCATCGAGAATATGGTTGATCGGCTCGAAGGAAAGCTTCAGGAGGGAGTGGAGCGGGAGATCCCGACAGCTACCATCGGGGAATGGGTGATGGCGGAACTGCATGAAATCGATGAGGTTGCCTATGTGCGGTTTGCGTCGGTGTATCGCTCTTTCAGAGATATCAACGAATTCATGTCCGAGCTTCAGGACCTGCTGAAAGGAACGCGGTGCTGATTCTCTCCCTGTCCGCTCTGTTCCGCGACAGCCCGGGACGGCGCATTCTGTAGGATGACTTTTCCGTTTCTCTGTTCACCGACTCACCGGAACTTCCAGCCATGAATGAATTTCGCAACAGAATGATGAGGCGTGCGCTCGCGCTTGCGCGGCGCGGCGTCGGGAAGACGTCACCCAACCCCGCGGTGGGCTGTGTCGTGGTGCGAAACAATGAGATCGTCGGCGAGGGTTGGCATCGGAAGGCCGGGACCCCCCACGCGGAGGTCCACGCGCTCCGTATGGCCGGTGAAAGCGCACGTGGCGCAGATATCTTCGTAACCTTGGAACCTTGTGCCCACTTCGGGAAAACTCCTCCCTGCACCGAGGCGCTGATCCGCGCCGGAGTGGCGAGAGTTTTCGTCGGAATGACGGACCCGAATCCCCTTGTCAGCGGACGGGGGATAGGGGCTCTCCGCAACGCCGGTATCGAGGTTGAATGCGGTATCCTGGAGCGCGAGTGTCGGAAGATGAACGAGCCCTTTATCAAGCATGTGACCGCCGGCATGCCCTTTGTCATGCTGAAGTGTGCCATGACACTGGACGGAAAGACCGCCACGGCAACCGGGGATTCGA
>CAYSPF010000081.1:0-10161 GCA_964432775.1 uncultured Geobacter sp. | reverse complement strand
TCCGTTCGGACAGTGGGGGGAGCCTGGCGCTGTACCCGGTAGATTCCAGCTACCCGAACCGAAAGGCCTATGCCGAGGCGGTAAAAGGGGAACAGTACTCCATCGTCGTGCGCAACCGGCTCAATCGACGCATCGGCGTCGTTGTGGCGGTGGACGGCAGAAACATTATTTCGGGAAAGAAGTCGTGGCTGCGCAACAGTGAACGGATGTATATCCTGGAGCCCTACGGTTCGGGTGAATACTCAGGGTGGCGGACAGGAACGGATACTATCAACCGCTTCTATTTCACCAGCGCCGGCGATTCCTATGCAGCGGCCTTTCGGGACAGATCAGCAATGGGAGTGATTGCCGTCGCGGTGTATCCGGAAGTGCGCAGATATGTGGAGCAGCAGGAGTTGTCCCGTCACAAATCCATGGACAGGGCCGCACCCGCGCCGTCGGCCAAGGCCCAATCGGAGTCGGCCGGGACCGGCTTCGGCAGCGAGGAGTATTCGCCGTCACGGGAGGTAGCTTTCGAGCCGGAGGCCTCTGCGGCAGAGAAGATCTATCTGAAGTACGAGTGGCGTTCCACCCTTTGCCGAAAAGGGATTATTCACTGCGGAAAAGGAAGGCCGAGCGGAAATCGAATGTGGAACGATGACTACGCGCCGTATCCTCCGGGGAGGAGGTAGGGGCTGTATTCCAGGGAAAACCGGTATAATGGAGGGTTGCACCGCTTGAGAGCTGTAACGGATTGACGGATGGTCAGGTGATAGAAGCTGTATAAGGAATTGCCCGGCTTGCGCCGGGCAATTCCTTTCGCAGTAGGCGTCATTTTCAGATGTACCTACTGCAGTGTCCTCGTAACTCAATGCACAATATCTTTTAATACGTTGCTGAGTTCATTGACGGTGTAGGGTTTTCTTATGCAACCACTGAAACCGTGTGCCCGGTAATCAGCCATTATCGGGTTATTCGCATAGCCGCTTGAAACAACGGCTTTTACCGAGGGGTCGATTTTCAGCATCTCTGCCAGGGCCTCTTTGCCTCCCATGCCACCCGGTATTGTCAGGTCCAGGATAACCGCTGCAAATGGCTGTGCAGCTTTCCTGGCCCTTTCAAAGAGGTCAATCGCGTCAACACCGTCCTTGGCGAACTCGACCGCATAGCCGAGATGTTCCAGGATATCTCCAGCGACTTCTCTGATTACCTCGTCATCATCCAGCAGCAGTATTTTCACACTGCCTGCCTGGTTCTCCGCATTTTCTTCCGTCTGAGTACCCATCTTCACATCGGAGACAGGAAGGAAAATGGTAAATGTCGTGCCCTTACCTTCCATGGTTTCTACGGAGATGTGGCCATCGTGTCTCTTTATTATGGAATACGAGGCAAACAGTCCTAAACCTTTTCCTTTTTCCTTTGTTGTGAAATAGGGCTCGAATATGCGTTGCACATGTTGTTGAGGGATACCTTCGCCATGATCGCGTAGTGCTATTTTACAGTATCGTCCGCTTCTGAGTGGTGGCACGTCATCGGAGCTGATGATACTGTTTTCGAGCGTTATTCTTAGTATGCCGCCTTCGGGGGTGGCCTGGTTTGCATTGATAATGAGATTGTTCAGTGCCTGGCGGAGTTGTCCCTCGTCGGCTTCAACAGTCCATGGATCATCGGGCAAAGCCAATTCGCAGCTGACATTCGATCCGCTCAACGCAAAAGCGGTGGTCGCTTTCAGCAGTTCGGCGAGATTAATGATTTTCTTGATAGGAGCGCCACCCTTTGCAAAGATGAGCAATTGCTGGGTCAGGTCTTTTGCCCTGAGAGACGCTCGCTCAGCTTCCGACAACCGCGTGATGATTTTATCCCGTGGTGGCGCCATGGCCATTGCCAGCGAGATATTGCCCAGGATGGCGGTCAGCAGATTGTTGAAATCATGGGCTATTCCGCCTGCAAGCACCCCAACGGATTCTATCTTCTGGTATTTAAGAACTTCTTCTTCCAACATCTGTTTTTCGGTGATGTCCTGGAATACCAGGATTACCCCGAGGACAGTGCCCTCCTTGTCCCGAATTGCAGCGCCGCTGTCGGCAATGACCCTTTCCCTTCCGTCCTTTGCCAGCAGGATGGTATCCTTGTCAAGATAGACAACCCCACCGTCCGCTAAAATTTTGCCTACGGGGTTTTTGCAGCGTAAGCGGCTGATTTTGTTGATGATATGATACACTTCGGGGAGGCTTTTACCACAAGCGTCTTCCTGTTTCCAGCCGGTCAAATTCTCTGCGACATTGTTCATCAGTACGACTCTTCCATCGGTATCAGTCGTTATTACACCATCTCCAATGGAGCGCAGGGTAACGGCCAGCCTTTCCTTTTCCTGAAGCAGTGCCTTTTCCGCTTTCTTTCGTTCTTCGATTTCCTGTAATGCCTGATTATGCAATCGTCTGTAGTTATGGATACGCTGTGTCATATCGGTAACGTCCTGTATGGTAAACAGGGCATGGAAATCTTCTTCCACTGATTGCAGTGCGATAACCGTAGTATGCTGGATGCGAAGTCGACCGGATGCCAGGGGTGAAAGGATAAGGTTTTTGTGCAGTTGGGAGGAAAAAATTATCGGGGGGCCGCCGGAAAAGATACTTTCCAGACGATGGATATATTTGGGATGCCGCAGGTTGGGAAAATGTTCAAAGATGCTGGCGCCGATTACTTTTTCTCTTTTTATTCCCGTCCACTCTTCAAGAAGACTGTTCCAGAAAAGAACGGAAAAATCCTTCCTCAGGATAAAAACACCAAGAGGAATGTATTCGAGAATTTTGAAATTACTCATATTGATAGTATCGTCCGCCATAGCTACCCAGTCTCTTCAATAAGAGTGTCGATACAATCAATAAGATCATCAAAAGATCCGACCTCAAAAAACAGAAGTATATCTCCATTGATAGAATGTTTTTCTATAACAAAATGTGTCTCGGCTACAATTATTGTAGCATTACTGCCATTTTCAGATTGCTGCATCAACATGGCGAGTAGAGAATCTTCTATATATGAAGGAACAGAATAGATTAAATGTTTTCCAATTATGTTGCTGATGGAACCCATCACACAGTTTATTACAATATTACCGATTTCCGTGAGTGTTCCGATTCTGATGGAATCCATGTCATCTTCAATTGAATCTTCTCCCGTCAGTACACTGACAAGATTGTTAGCGCTGTCAGGAGGAAAGAGAAGGAGCGCATTACCGCTGAAGGAACCTTTAAAGCCCATTCGTACTGCCGCTATAGTATTGCCGGCTAATGCGCCGAGTTCCCGTTCACTGTTTTGCTGAGAGAAAATCCTTATAACGGGAACCTGCAGGATGACATGAGTATCAAGCATCTCGTTCAGCATCCCGGCTGCCTTGCCGATACCGATATTTATCAGCTCTTGAAGGACATCACTTTGTTCTTGGGATAACTTCATTCAGCATCCTTCTTCTGAAAGAAAAGGGCTTCGTGGATTATTTCTTTCAGTTTCTCAGCTTTGACCGGTTTGTTCAGCACGGCAAAGGCGCCGAGCTCGATGCATTCAGTATAGGTGCTTTGCTGGATGTCGGCGGTAACGACGATTACCGGGATCGCCAGTTTGTTCTGTTTCACAAATTGCAGAAATTTCACTCCATCAAAATCCGGCATCAGTTTGTCCACAAGGATGCAGTCCGGCTTCTCGGCAAGTGCCGTCTTTATAGCGGTAAGTCCGTCTTCTGCTTCTAGAAATCCATGACCCTCGGTTTCCAGCATTTTCCTAATCATGTTTCGCTGGTATTGTGAATCGTCAACAATCAGAATTAACGCCATTACGCTCTCCTGTGAATCCAAGGTAATGATAGTGTGGAAGGGAGCCACGTGTAACGAACTGTATATGATGAGATTCTGCGTTCTTATCACATTGTCACGATTTCGACCATAGTGTAGCGGAGCGAAATCGGATACACGTGATAGCATGAGAGACGGCAATCGTCGTTGGCTGGATGATAAGGGGTTGCGCAACGTGACGCACTGATGCAAGGCCACGGGACGAGCCCAAGCGTATATCCGTTGGGATGCGGTGGTGATTCCAGGCATGAAGACCTGTCATCGCCTGGTCGACTGGTGAACGCGGAACATGGGTTCGAATCCCGGCGCGCGGGCGCCGGGGTTAGAGCGGGAAACCCGTTTTCGTACGGTCCGGTACTGAGAGCTCAATCACCGACGATTCTATTGAGTTCCTCAAGAAGCTTTTCCATGTCCACCTTATGAACTCCCGCGCCGTGCTCAAGTTCTTCAAGATCGGCAATCTGGCACTCGAGGCAGTCGAGGCCGAAGCGCTTCAATACCGGCGCCGCCTGGGGGTAGAGGCGGCATATCTCGCCGATTTTCATGTCTTTCGTAATCATACCAGCTCCTCTGCTTCCCGTGGGGCAGGATGGTTATGCAAGGTTTGCAATCGCTTCTTCGATGCGGTCAATCCCCTTCCGGATGTTATCCATGCTCGTTGCATAGGAAAAGCGCACGTAGTTGTCGGCGCCGAAGGCAATACCCGGTACGACGGCCACCCGCGCCTGCTCCAGGAAGTAGGCTGCCAGCTCACTGGAGTTGGAGAGGGGCTTCCCGTTGAAACTCTTTCCCAGTATACCGGAGACATTGGGGAAGGCATAGAACGCGCCGGTGGATCTGAAGCATGAGATCCCCTGGATGGCGTTCAGGCGATCGATAATGTAGCTGCGGCGTTTCCCGAATTCCGCGGTCATCATGACAATGGCGTCCTGGGGGCCGTTCAGTGCCTCCACCGCCGCTTTCTGCGCGATTGAGGAGGGATTCGAGGTAGACTGCGACTGCATCTTCGTCATGGCGCCGATGATTTCCCTGGGCCCGGCCGCGTAGCCGATGCGCCAGCCGGTCATGGCGTAGGTCTTGGAGACACCGTTGACGACGATGGTGCGGGAAGCCAGTTCCGGGACGGCGGAGGCGATGTTGGAAAAGGTGAGACCGTCGTAGAGAAGGCTTTCGTAGATGTCGTCTGAAATGATGTGAAAATCGTGGCGAAGACAGACGCGCCCCAATTCGCTCAACTCCCCGGCGCTGTAGGAGGAACCTGTCGGGTTGCACGGTGAGTTGAGGATAAGTGCCCGGGTCTGTGGCGTGATGGCCTTTTCCAGTTGATCCGGGGTGATCTTGAAGGATGTCCGTTCGTCGGTCGGGATGAATACCGGCGTACCACCGGCAAGGAGCACCTGGTCGGGGTAGGATACCCAGTAGGGCGCCGGAATGATGACTTCGTCACCCTCCTGGATGAGCGCCTGGGATATGTTGTAGAGGGAGTGCTTGGCGCCGCAGGCGACGGATATCTGATCCCGCGCATACTCCAGGCCGTTGTCCCGTCGCAGCTTTGCAATGACGGCGTCTTTCAGTTCGTCGGTCCCGCCGACCGGTGTATAACGGGTGAAGCCCGCATCGATGGCTCTTTTCGCCGCTTCCCGGATGTTCTCCGGGGTGTCGAAATCGGGCTCGCCGGCGCCGAAGCCGATGACATCGATTCCCTCGGCCTTGAGGGCCTTTGCCTTGGCGTCGATGACGAGGGTGGGGGAGGGCTGGATCCTGTGTACACGTTCTGCCAGTTTCATAAATGTCTCCGTGGTGTAAAAACGCGCACATGCGCGTCATTCGATTATCTGTTGAGTTTGTCGTCAAGGGCTTTCTTGACGAGGGGGGGGACGAGTCCGTCAATGGGCCCCTTCAGGGAGTGCACTTCCTTCACAATCGACGAGGAAAGAAAGCTGTAAAAAACCGAGGTCATGAGGAATACGGTTTCCACATCCTTCGAAATGCCGCGGTTTATCTGGGCCATCTGCAGTTCGTATTCGAAGTCTGAAATCGCGCGGAGTCCCCTGATGATGGCCTGTGCCTTACGGGAGCGGGCGTAGTCTACCAGAAGGCCGTCAAAGGTGTCAACTTTCACCCGCTCGTTCTGCTTCATTACTGACTTTATCAGGTCAACCCTCTCCTCGACGGAGAACAGGGGGCTCTTTCTTTCGTTACGGGCAACGGCGATAACGACCTCATCGAATATCTTCAACGCCCGATTGATGATGTCCAGGTGGCCGAAGGTTATCGGGTCGAACGAACCGGGGTAGACGGCGATTTTTTTTATCGTCATGGCGAGCCTTTCCGTGTCAAGGTGAAAAAGGTCAGTGCGGTGTCGCCGTAGACCCTTCTGTCGCATTGGCGTAGCGGGCCGAAGGCCGAACGAATTTCCTCCCGGGAAGAATGTTCGGCGACAACCACGGCGCCTTCGTCGAGCATTGTTGATTCCGAGAGCTGTTCCAGGCTTTTTTCAAGAAGCCCTTTTCCATAGGGGGGGTCGAGGAACACAATCCGGAAGTTTCGACCGGCGCTCTCAAGCCGGGTGAACGCCGCGCGGAAGTTCTGTGTAAGGATCGTGCTCCTGTCGGCGAATCCCGTGGTTTGCAGATTCTTCGCGAGAACCGTCACCGCTTCCCTGCCGGCGTCGATGAAGACTGCCTGACCGGCGCCGCGGCTCATGGCCTCGATTCCCAGGCTTCCGGTGCCGGCGAAGACGTCCAGCACCGAGCTGCCGTCGAGGGGGCCGATCATCCCCGCCAGGATGCTGAACAGGGCCTCCTTGACCTTGTCGGAGGTGGGCCTGGTGTCGAGGCCTCGGGGCGCGAGGAGTCTTCGTCCCCTGGCCGTTCCCCCTATGACCCGCATCGTGCCCGTGCCAGGGTCTCGGTAAGCCGTGTCGCACTCCCCTTGGCGCGAAAGGCGATCAGGAACTCCCTCGCCTCACGGTAGGCCAGTTCCTTGATCTGCGCGGCATTTCCCGCGGGTATCGCGTCGATATCGGCCTTGAAGACCTTTGTGGCATATTTGATGTCCCGGTCGTTTGCCCGCGCCCAACTGCGCATTGCGTCCATGAGGTCGAGGGGGAGTCCGGCGTGGGCCACATTTTGCCAGAGGGTGCCGATGTTGCCCTTGCGTATCCCGAAGTCGGCCAGCTTACCCACCAGATGCAGGGGCGTTCCGGTGATGCCGTGCTGTACCAGCCCGGACAGGCCGAAGGAAACGGCTACCTGATGGATGCGCTGCGTCCGGGCCAAGTCGATGCGTACAACTTCCCCTTCCAGGTAGTTGCCCCGCTTCGAACCGTTGTTGATGGCGAGCAGATCGGGTGAAATCCCCCTGCCGGAAACGCTTGCCAGAAATTCTTTCGCCTCCGATACGGTAGTCAGAGAAGATCGTCCGGGTGAAGGCGCGCTTTCTCCCAGTTCCAGTTCCAGTCCATAGCCGTGCCGGATGATCGGTTCAGCGAGTTTCGTCACCATTTCGATATTATCGGAAAGGGGGTTAAAGGAGGCATCGAGGGCAAACGAGGTATACCCTGCCTCGATCTGCGCTGAGATGAGGAGGCGCGCTTCTTCCATCTCGTCCGCGCCTGCGTGCCGGACGGTGATGTGATCGCCATGGATGAGAAAGGGGCGGGAGAATGCGCACTGCTCCGCGTATTCGATGACAGCGCGGAAAAACAGCTCCGGTGTCTGGCCCGTGTAACCTCCGTCGAGGTCGCCTTCGGTGCGGGTGAGCTCGAAGGCGACCACTGCGTCCAGTTCTTCGGCAGCCTTCATGATGCCGGGGATGGCATGCCGGATTCGGGTGTTGCACGCCATTACGATCAGGCTTTCATCTCTCAGGGCGGAAAAGACATCCCGGCCGCTCAGGAGGCAGGCCGTGGACTTTTTCCCCAGTTTGCTTCTGATATGTTCCGGAACCAGTTCAAGGAGTTGTTTACTCATGCTGAATTCCATTGCAGAATAGTAAAATTATTGAAAAATATTGAAGAAATTTACCATGCTGCGGTTTCGGGAGTCAAGGGCAACTTTCTGGTTGACAGCGGTGCAGGTCGGGGCTTTAATAAAATTTTCATGGGGAGGAGACATTCATGTCCAGTGCCGTATCCACGGAACGACCTGATCTCGCCGGTTTTGCCGCACGGAGTTGCCGCTCGCTCGGCCGACGGTATCCGGAGGCGTTTCGTGACGACCGTCCCGCTTTCGAGCGGGACCGGGATCGCATCATCCATTGCGCGGCCTTTCGCAGGCTGGAATACAAGACGCAGGTGTTCGTCAACCATGAGGGAGACTACTATCGGACCCGGCTGACCCATTCCCTCGAGGTCGCCCAGATAGGCAAGGCCATTGCGCGGCTCCTGCACCTCAATGAAGAGCTGACCGAAGCGCTTGCTCTGGCCCACGATCTGGGGCACACGCCCTTCGGCCACACCGGGGAGGAGGTGCTGAACCGTCTCATGCAGGAACACGGGGGATTCGAGCACAATCTCCAGTCCTTCCGGGTGGTGGACGAACTGGAGGAACGCTATCCCGGATTCAACGGCCTGAACCTTTCCTGGGAAACGAGGGAGGGGATTATCAAGCACAAATCCCCCTATGACGCGCCGGCGGAGAGCTTGGCGGATCTGATGCCGGGAACGGTCCCCACCATCGAGGCGCAGATCATCAATTTCGCCGATGAAATAGCCTACAACAATCATGACATCGACGACGGGCTCAAATCGGGGCTCATTACCATGGAACAGCTGGAAACGGTTGAGTTGTGGCGGGAGGTGCATGAGTGCATCGCGGTCCGCTATCCCGGTATCGATCCCGACCGATGCCGGCACCAGACGATCAGTTCCCTGATCGGCCTCCTCATCAAGGACCTGTGTATCGTCACCATGGAGAATATCGATCGGTTCGGCATCGGCACACTGGAAGACCTGCGCCGGGTCAACCGCCAGGTGGTTGCCTTCAGCCCGGCTGTGGCGGAAAAAAACCGAAGGCTGAAGCAATTCCTCATGGGAAACCTCTACCGCCACCACAAGGTGGAGAGGATGCGGGTAAAGGCCGAGCGCTATCTGACCCAGCTTTTCGACGCATACCTGCGGCACCCGACCCTCCTGCCCCGGAAATACCAGCGGAAGATGGAGGAGTGCGGCAGGGAGCGGGTGATCTGCGATTACATCGCCGGGATGACGGACCGTTTCGCGCTGGATGAGTACAAGAGGCTCTTCGAACCCTATGAGCGGGTATAGGACACGACAGCGGAGAAGAGAGGAATGGCGAGGATACTCAAGAAACGTTCGGTGAAATCGGGTCTCCCACCGGGAAGCCTCGTCTATGTCGGTGACAAGACAGCCGAACGGGCGACGATTACCATCGTCGAGTTCGGTGAGGGTGTGTTCCGGGAGAAGGTGGTGGCGTCCCTTGACGGGTGTGTTCCCACCGATCCGTCAACCGTCACCTGGATAGATGTGGATCTGGTGCACCAGGTCGATCTCGTCGCCGGGATTGGGGAATGCTTCGGACTTCATCCCCTGATTGTCGAGGATATCCTGAATACCGACCAGCGGCCGAAGATGGAGGATTTCGGAGACTACCTCTATGTGGTGCTCCGGGCGCTCACCTGCAACGGGGACAAGTGCGGGCTGGAGACCGAACAGGTCAGTCTGATCCTCGGTCGCAACTATGTCATTTCTTTTCAGGAAAAGGCCGGCGCCGTGTTCGGCAAGGTTCGCGATCGTATCCGGGCCGGCAAGGGGCGCATCGGCAAATCGAGCGCCGACTATCTTGCCTATTCCCTGCTTGATACCGTGGTAGACAACTATTTCATCGTTCTCGAAAGGATAGGCGAACGCATCGAGGTTTTGGAAGACGCGCTGGTGACAAGCCCCGTCTCATCGACGCTCCGGGGTATCCACGTGCTGAAAAGGGACCTCATCTTCCTGCGCCGATCCGTCTGGCCCCTGCGGGAGGTCCTGAACGGTCTCCAACGGGAGGAGACGGCCCTGGTAGGCGTATCGACACGGGTCTATCTTCGGGATGTCTACGACCACACCATCCATGCCATCGACACCCTCGAAACCTTTCGCGACATGATCTCGGGGATGATCGATATCTACCTGTCAAGCCTGAGCAACCGACTGAACGAGGTGATGAAGGTCCTGACCATGATTGCCACCATTTTTATTCCGCTGACCTTCATCGCCGGTGTCTACGGGATGAATTTCCGTCACATGCCGGAGCTGGAGTGGCCATGGGGCTATCCGGCGGTGCTGACTCTGATGGCGTCCGTCTGCGTGCTCATGCTGTTTTAT
>CAYSPF010000080.1:3221-10266 GCA_964432775.1 uncultured Geobacter sp. | reverse complement strand
GTGCGGAAGGTCTACGAGCGGATACTGGGGGAGAAAGAGGCCTCCGCTGACGTCTCGTTCCGCTGACAAATACCCTATGCCGCTCCCGGCACTTAGAGGTGTTTCTCACGATACCGGTCGAGCTTATTTTCAGCTTCACGCCACATCCGGTCCCTGTTCCGGACCTTCCGCCACTGCAACGCCGTTTCTGCCGCTGTGCTTGACCCGATAGAGTGCGGTGTCGGCGCGCTTCAACAGATCCTCTTCGGAGTCACCGGCAAGGACCTCGGCGACGCCGATGGAAAGGCTCGTCCTGACCTCCACGCCGTCGAGCAGGAATCTGCTTTCCCGAATCTGCTCGCACAGTTTCCCTGCAATCACGGCGGCCGATTCGGCCGTGACCTTCAGCAGGATGGCGGCGAACTCGTCACCCCCGAAACGGGCGACGAAATCGGTTTTCCGCAAGGTTGCCCTGATCTTGTAGGCCACCCCCTTCAATACCCGGTCACCTCCCTGGTGTCCGTGGGAGTCGTTGATCTCCTTGAAGTTATCCACATCAATCATCAGCAGGGAAAATGATTCTTCGTAGCGCTCCCGGAGCCGGATCATTTCCGTCAGTTTTTCATCGAAACAGGCCCGATTGGCAAGCTGGGTCATGCCGTCAATCCGTACAGCAGTCTTCAGATTCTCTATCTGCTGACGCTGGGTGGCCAGGACCTCACGGGAATCGTTCAGTTCCCGCTTGAGGGTGCTGTTGCTGGAGATCACCCGATCGATCTCATTCAGCAGCAGGGAATGGACTTCCAGCAGATCGTCGGGGATCTGAATCCGGTCAATGGTGTTTCTGACGTCGCCCAATGCCTGGGAGGAATCGCTTGCCGCCTGGTCGGCCCGCTGAATGACCGTGGCCAGGCCGAGCAGGATTCCCCGGATGGTCTGGGCGGTGTCGCTGAGCTGTTGTTCACGCGGGTCGATCCGCGGAGGGGCCGCCGCGGTGGGTTCCTTCGGAGTACTCCGGGAAGGAAATATCCGGCGGAAAAGCCTGCCAAGGAGGGAAAAGGGATAGCCAACGAACCGGCCCAGCGAATCGAGGAAATGATCGATCCCCTGCGACTCTATCATCCGGGCAAGGGGGTACATGATAATGCCGAGGGCGATTCCGGCTCCAAAAACAAGGATAAACTGCCACAGGTTCATGCTTTCTTCTCCCGTCAGAGGAAATGGTTACGATGGAAAGCTGCCGCTCCGCGTATCGCCGGGTCAACCGACGGAAAACATCCCATGCGACGTTGTGTTTCATGCCGTGTCGCCCCTTTTCATTCCCAGGAACAGCCCCATCTTGTAATTCCGGTAGACGCAGTCGGCGTCCGTAAAGCCCGCGTCGTGCAACCAGCGGAGCTGGTCCTCCATGAGCGCGTCCCTGTCGTAGGCGGTCCGCCGCTCGATACCGGCCCGGATCTCCTCCTCCGGAGCGCCTGCACGCCGCATCTTTTCGTACCAATCGCGGCAGTAGAGTTCCTCCAGGAAGGGTGTCGGCCCCCTGATCAAGTCGATGTTGATGAAAAGACCGGATTGCCGCAGCACTCCGTATATGTTTCGAAATAGCTCCTTCTTCTCTTCATCGGCAAGGTGATGGATGGAAAGGCTCGATATCACCAGGTCGAAGTTCCCCGTGTCCGGCAGGTTGCGGTAGTCGTCCGTCACGTAGCGGAACTGGTCCGGCAGGTTGGAAAACCTTTCCCGCGCCGTCTCCAGCATCTTGTCCGCCACATCCCAGAGGACGAAGCGGCCGTGCGGACATCTTTCCAGCACCTGAAACGAGAAGAGCCCGGTTCCGGCGCCCAGGTCAAGGACGTCGACCGGATCGTCCGGCCGGAAGGGAATCAGTTCCTTTGCCACGGCAAACAGGTCGTCATAACCCGGCACCGCTTTCCGTATCCATTCGTCGTAATAGGCGACGGTTCTGTTGAATGCGTCATCGATAGCCACGGGCGTTGCTCCTTTCGGAAAATGGGTGAGCAGGGTGGAAGCCTCCGAAACCGTCCATCGATTTCCCTTCCCGGCATTTCTTGTAGCCCAGAACCGGCGGGAGCGCAAGGTTCCTTTTGCATCGAAGGCAGGGCATTATTGCATTTTCCCGTGTAATCCCTATACTGGGACCCATGCGCACGACTCGGTTCACCCTGCTTTTTTTCAGTCTCCTGCTTGCCGCCTGCGGCACGACAGGCCACAGGGTTACGGTGGAACCCGGACCTTCCGGGCTCCGTCCGTGGCAGCGTCCCTACTCCGTGGACGGCGAGCGATACGTGCCGCTGTTGAATGCCGACGGGTTTCGGCAGGAGGGACTCGCCTCCTGGTACGGGGCGGAAGAACACGGCGGGCCCACCAGCAACGGAGAAACCTTTGACATGTACCGTCCGACGGCCGCCCACAAGACACTCCCCCTCGGTTGTTTCATCAGGGTGACGAACAAACTGAACGGAAAATCAACCGTAGCGCGGGTCAACGACCGGGGCCCCTTTGTTCCGGGGCGCATCGTGGATCTTTCTTTCCGGGGTGCGCAGGATCTGGACATAGTGGACAGGGGAGTGACGCCTGTCGCCCTGGAAGTCGTGGACGCCGGTCTCCCGGCACAATCCCGTGCGGCGCCGCCGGTCACCGCATCGACCTATACGCTCCAGGTGGCGGCTTTTTCGGATCGCGAAAAGGCGCGGATCGTTTCGGAAAGGATGGAAAAGGAGCTGACGTATTCGACCGTCCGCCGCTTCGAGACCGAACGAGGGAGTGTCTATCGGGTCCGTGCCGGGAAATTCCGTTCACGCTCCGATGCCGAAGCGGCACGGGCCTCCCTTGCAAGGAACGGCTACCCCGACACCTTCGTTGTGGCGGAGTGAAACGTTTCAGTTCCGATCCCTTCTGCCCCTTCTCTGTGAAAACCATGATTTCCGCACTGGTTGGCGCACGGAAAGACTTGCACCGTATTGTTCGCTTCAACGGGTCGTATGTTCCTTCGACGGCGCACCAAAAAAAAGCGCGGCTCCGGAGGGAGGAGACCGCGCAAAGTAAGATAAGTCTTTCTGAAGTCAGACTTTTTTGTTGTGGTAGGTACTGCCGTTCTGAACTGCTTCTTTATGGATCATATCGTCAAAAACTGTTCCGACTTTAGCATTTTTCAGCAGCTTCGCCTTGACGCACGTCACAAAAAAAGATACGTGTGTTTCCCTCTCGCTTTTTCCTTGTCAACGATGTACCGCGCCATTCGTTTTTGACGACAACATGGATGCCGTACTCCTGTCGGTCACCTCACAATTGAACTGAAGATAGTCGATACTACTAAACCGCTCGCGAGAGCGGGGCGGAAAGCCCACAGGGTCTCTTTGAGACAGCCGGGTTGCCGAAATATCTCACGATATTCAGCACCCGGCTTTTTTGTTCGCGCCGGGTGCTGAAAGAACGCCACAAAAGGAGCTTGTGTATGAAAAGGATTCTGTTCTGCCTGGCGCTTGCCGCCGCCCTCCCCGTACCCCACGCCTTTGCCTCCAACGTCGATTTAAACATCGGAATTAATGTCGGCAACAGGCCGACGGCCGTCGTGCCCGTCCCGCCTCCCCCGCCCGTTTATCACGCACCACCCGTCGTCATCGAGGAGCCCCCTCTCTTTATCGAGCCGCCCGAGCTCGGGTTCCATGTTGCCGTCGGCATCCCCCAGGATATCTTTTTCGTCGGCAACAGCTATTACCTCTACAAGGGGAACGCCTGGTACGTGGCGCCCCACTTCAGGGGTCCCTGGGTAGTGACCCGCTACAACGCCCTCCCCTGGAAGTTGCGCAGGCATTCCTTTGAAAGGGTCCGTTACTACCGGGATGCGGGATACCGGCATTACCGGGAAGGAAGAAATCCGTACTGGGAGCGTCATCAGTTCCGACCGAAACATGAATGGAAAGAGGCTCAAAAGGCCGAGCGCAAGCAGATGAAGCAAGAATTGAAGGATGAGCGCACGTGGGAAAAGGAGCAAAGGAAACAGGAGCGGGAAGCGTCTCATGGCGGGGAAGGTAACCCGTGGAAGCACGGGGATCGCTAGGATCATGACCAGTCCGGGCGTCGCCGGCATCGCGGTGATGGCTATCCCTCCCCGCGTTACATACACAAAAAGGCCGTCTTCTCGTTTGAAGGCGGTCTTTTTTAGTTTGCGGGGGTAGTACGGCGATGGTACTCATCGAGCCGCAGCAGGAGGCATGACACGATTAGTGCGACATGTCAGCCACCTGCCTGAAAACGATCACGTCACGCTTTGAAAAAGGCGGGGAACTTCCGGCTGAAGATCAATCGGGGTTCTTTACGAGCCCTCCATCACCTTTTTTCTTTAATAACAGCATGTGACGTGATATCTCATGAACGCGACTTTGAATAAGAGAGGGACTCCCATGAGCATGGAAAGGAAGGATTTTGACCGGGAAGCGGCTTCCTGGGACGAGAAGCCGGAACGAGTCAGGCTTGCCAACGATATTGCGGACGCCATCCGGTCGGAGATTACCCCCGCTCTCGACATGGATGTTCTGGACTTCGGCTGCGGGACTGGGCTGGTGACACTCCGGCTGCAACCACTCGTCCGTTCCGTGACCGGCGCCGACAGTTCACAGGGGATGCTGGAAATCCTGTCGGCAAAGATAGCGCGGCAAAACCTCGCCAATGTGCGGACTCTCTACCTGGATCCCGAAAAAAACGAAATCCTTCCGGGACCGTACCACCTCATCGCCAGCAGCATGACATTCCACCATGTCAAGGATGTCCGGCCTCTTCTCGCCCTTTTTTATCGCAGCATTGCTCCCGGAGGATACCTGGCGATCGCCGATCTGGACTCTGAAGGGGGGATGTTTCATGGGAGCGGCGAAGGGGTGTTTCACCCCGGTTTCGACAGGCAAGAGCTGCGCCGTGCCTTCACGGAGGCAGGATTCCGTGAGGTTCGCGACAGTACGGCGGCGGAAATAGTAAAGCCCGATTGCACAGGCGTGATGCGGCGTTTCAGTGTGTTTCTCATAACGGGCCGGAAGACTGGACCGGCAGCCGTTAGATAGCGGGTCCCTTCGTTCAGGGACACCTGATATGCGGACAAGGAGTAATTTCATGAATTTTTTCCAGCGTGTAAGTATCGTTCCCTTCCTGGTCCTGGTCGTGCTGCTGTCGGGCTGCGGCTCCGACTCGCCCGAACCGGAAAGCCGGGTAGACAAAATCCTGAAGGGGATGTCGGTTGAGGAAAAGGTCGGGCAGATCATGGTGGGATTCTTCCGGGGGGCAACACTTTCCCCGGAGCAGCAGCAGAGGATACGTGACCTGCACCTGGGGGGAGTTATCCTTTACAGCAGCTCAGGCAATATCGAAAGCACCGATCAGGTGGCCGCCCTCTCGAAATCCATCCAGAATACGGCCCTTGACGCAGGGGGGATTCCGCTCTTCGTTTCCATAGACCAGGAGGGGGGCACGATCTGCAGGCTGACCCAGGGTGTCACGGTCTTTCCCGGAAACATGGCGCTCGGCGCCGGGGGAAGCAGTGAGCTTTCGGCCCGTTCCGCCGCCGTCATGGCACGGGAACTGAGGGCGCTCGGCATCACCATGAACTACGCGCCGGTGGTTGACGTGAACAGCAACCCCGTAAACCCCGTCATCGGTGTCCGTTCTTTCGGATCATCGCCGGAGGACGTGGCACGGCTGGGCACGGCCCAGATTGCCCCGTACCGTGAAGCCGGGGTGATCTGCGTGGCAAAGCACTTCCCGGGCCATGGCGACACCGACGTGGACTCCCATATCGGTCTTCCCATCGTACGCCACGATCGCGCCCGGCTGGACGCGGTTGAGCTCTATCCCTTCCGGGCCATGGTGCGGGAAGGGGTTCCGGCAGTCATGACCGCCCATGTGGAGGTGCCCGCCCTCGACCCGTCGGGCCTGCCCGCAACCCTGTCGGCCCCTATCCTCGGGGTCCTGCGGGACGAGATGAAATTCAGTGGCCTGATTATTACCGATTCCATGGGGATGGGCGCCATCGTCCAGGGATGGGGACTGGAGGAGGCCGCCATCCTGTCCTTTCTGGCCGGAAGCGACATCCTGCTGTTCGGTACGGACAAGGGGCATGAACCGGGCGAGCAGGACGGGATCCACCGGGCACTGGTTGAGGCGGTGCAAAGCGGACGTATTCCCATGGAGCGGCTTGACAAGGCGGTACGGAAAATCCTGACCGTAAAGAAAAGCTACGGCATCCTCGATGACCCGTTCCCGAAGGAAGCCTGGCAGGCGTCTCTCGCCTCGCCGGAACACCTGGCCGTGGCTCGCCAGGTTGCGGACCAGGGCGTAACGCTGGTGCGGAACGACGGAAGACTCCTCCCCCTTGCGGGCTCCATGCAGATTCCCGTTGTCTGGCCTACGGAAATGGCAGGCTATCTCCAGCCGCTCCTTACCGAACTTCCCTGGCTGATTCCCTGCTATGCGCCCCTTAAGCCGGCGCCGGAGGATGTCGCACGCATTCTCGAAACGGTACGCGGCGCGTCGGCAGTCCTGCTGGGGAGCTACAATCTGAACAGCAACACCGGGTGGCGTGACCTGATCCTGGCACTCGGCAACGAGAAGCTGGTGGTGGCCGCGATGCGTTCCCCCTATGACCTGACGCAGATCCCGAGTGTCTCGACCTACATCGCGGTATACAGCGATCGTCCGGTAGCCATACAGGCCCTTGCCGGGCTCCTGACCGGCCGACAGTTCCCGAGGGGGCTACTGCCGGTTGATTTGCCGGAACTTTATCCCCGTGGATGGGGGATGACGACGTTCTGACCGGGTCGTTCCGCATTCTTCGGAAATGAAGTTGTCGGGGTCTCCGGCAGACTGGCTGAAGGCGACCGGGGCGTTTACATCATCAGGCACATGGCCACAAACGCCCCGGAGATTGCCTCCACATAGGTTGTCTGCATGCCGAATACGGCGCGGTGCGCACGAACCTTGCCCCGGAAAAAAATGGATTCCCCCACCTCCATGGGTGGAGTATCTCCATCTTTTTTTACACGCACGACAACTCTCCTCC
>CAYSPF010000080.1:0-3121 GCA_964432775.1 uncultured Geobacter sp. | reverse complement strand
ATTATTGTAAATTCAATCGAAAGGCGCTATCAAGAACAACATTGTCCCTTTACGCCGAAGAGTACTCCTGAAGCAAGGCTTCTTTCCGGAGCGCTTCCTGCCGGAAAAACCACGCGAAATTCTTTCAAAAGTGATCCGACCCTGCCGTTATCCCCAACTCAGTTGCATAGAACGCCCTTATGCCTGAAAATAAATGAACCACCCACAAAGGAGGATATCATGCATTGTCCGGACTGCGGCACGCAAAATCCTGATACCAGCCGTTTCTGCTCATCCTGCGGGGCAGCGTTGGCGCAGAAAGTCCAGCCCGACCCGAGCCCGTCACAAGCGCCGCCGATTCTCCCTCCGGAGCCGCCCCCCGTTCCTTCATCACCGGAACCGGAAGAAGTGATGTCACACAAATCTTCACCCGACCTGCCTCCTGTGGAACCACCACCGATCCTTTCCCGGGAACCGCCGCCGGAGCCTCCGGCGCCTGTCCTGGAAGAGCCACTGAAAAGCACTATGGGACAGATTGCCCGCATGGGGGATCGACTGCTGGCGCTTATCCTTGACAGCATCCTGATTATGGCCTCATTTGTCGTGTCGGGCATGTGGGCGGCCGTCACATGGGGCGGTTTGACTGAAAATGGTTTCTCACTGGTGGGGAAACCGGCCCTTATCGCATTTCTGGCGATGGCCCTTTTTGCGCTCCTTTACTATTGGCTGATGGAAGGATTGTTCGGGGCCACCCTCGGGAAGATGATCCTCGGCATCCGTGTAACCGCGGTTTCGGGACAGAGGTGCGGCCTGAAGAGTTCACTGATCCGCACCCTGCTCCGTATCATCGACGGCCTGTTTGTCTACCTGGTCGGCTTCCTGGTTGCACTTTTTTCGAAACAACGGCAACGTATCGGCGATCACATGGCAAAAACGGTGGTCGTGGAAAAGCATACGGGGAAAGCGCTCCGCATCGTCTTTACCGCCCTCTGGCTCTTCCTTGTCGCCGGCGGTATCGTCTTTGCCTGGTCGCTGCACCGGGGCGCGGCAGCTACATCCGGAAACGCGGGAGCTGCTTTAAAGGTCGAGAAGTTCGAGTTTCTTGAAACAAAAGACGGGGCAGTACGCCCTTCGACTACCTATCGTCCCGGAGACAAGCTCTTTACCAGGTATACTCTCGCCGGGTACGGAATCGACAGCCAGGGCCGGGCCAATCTCCGGATCGCCATAACCGTTACCGACCCCAACACTCTCACCGTTGTCCAGTGGCAGGGCAACCTCAACCGGAAACTTGCGGATGACGAATCAGCGCAGGGTTCATTTAATTTTACCCTGATGCCCTATGTTCCTCCCGGCACATACCGGATCCGGATGAAGGTGGAGGACGACGTGCGGAACAAGGTCTCCGAGCAGATTACGAATTTCACGGTGGATGCGCCTGCGCCGGTGTTTTCCTCCAGTCTCGATCTCCGGGATATGCTGCTCTCCCTGTCAGACGGGGGGCCTCCCGTAACGGAAGCCGTGAGCCGGGGGACTACGGTGTATCTGAATGCAAAACTCGCGGGAATGCAGTTTGCCGGCGACAGGATTCAGGTGCGCATCGCCTTCCAGCTGATCAACCCACAGGGGGAGGTTCTCATCGACAAGCCTGATTTTATCGTGTTCAGCGATTCCTTTGAGTACCACCCGCCGGGTTTCTACCTGCCGATCTCCTCTACGGTGAACCTTCCCGCGTCGGGCTCCGAAGGCACCTATACCCAGAAATACGTGGTGACCGATCTCACCGCGAACACTTCAGCGACTTTTACGGAAAAGGTGGATGTGAACTAGACACAAAAAGCGTCCCACGTGTGGTATATGATGGTCAACGGGAAAAGAAAGGATGCCACAATGGCATATGCATGGGAAGGAATCGGAAAAAGCCCGCTGACCCTGGTCAGGGAGGAGCTTTCCAGGAGGTTTCTGCAGAGTCGTGAGGTTGACGGCAGCTTCATCAACTATACCATCCTGGTGGACATCGGCGACGAACAACAGGACCTGACGGCAGGTGTTCTGTACAAGGATAACGCCCTGTTCTTCATGGTTGATTTATTGATCGAGTGTCCCGACGATGTGGAGATACTTGCCAACGTGGCAGCTATCGCCTACGACCTCTATTCCCGGGAGGAGCCGTTTTACGGAAGGCTGCTCATCAGGGACGGCAAGACCTATTATCAGCTGAATCATATCCTTGGAGGGGCGGTAATGCTCGATGCAGCCATGGTATCGTTTCTCCTCGACCTGGTGCTGAAGGAGGTGCTGGAAGTCATCGACGAAAGGTACGCAGCAGAGTAATTCCCCTGTGCGCCAGGGCGAAATACGTCCAGGCACATGGATTCCACGCTCTGCTTTGTACGGATCGATGTTAATCCGGAAAATGTGCGGTATAGTTTCTCCCATGATTTACCAGACATCTGAAAGGAGAATTTGCGCATGAAACGAATCATAACGACGGTTGCGGTACTGGCACTCCTGGCCTTTCCGGCCCTGTCCACTGCTGAAACATGGAGCATCGACCCCGACCATTCCAGCATCGGCTTCACGGTGCGCCACATGATGGTCTCCAATGTCAAGGGCACGTTCGGCACGTTCAACGGGGTCGCCGAGGTTGATGAGAAGGATATTACCAAGTCAAGGATTTCCGTGACGATCGATACCGCTTCCATCAACACCGGCGTGCCCAAACGGGACGAGCATCTGCGGAGTGCCGACTTTTTCGACACGGCGAAATATCCGACCATGACCTATGTCTCTAAAAAGGTCGAGAAGATCAGCGATGACAGGCTGAAAGTATATGGCGACCTGACCCTGCGGGGGATCACGAAGCCGGTGGTCCTGGACGTGGAGGGGCCGACGAAGGTATACAAAGATCCGCAGGGGAAACTGCGGCGCGGGGCAAGCGCGACTGCGAAGATAAACCGCAAGGATTTCGGGCTGACCTGGAACAAGGTCATCGAGGCCGGCGGGGTTCTGGTGGGCGAAGAAGTGAATATCAGCCTGGAGGCTGAGTTCGTAAGGAAATAGCGGAAAGAGCGTCCGGCATCGTCAGACGCAGAAAAGCCCCCGTCTATCAAAGGCGGGGGCTTTTGCAGGTAAATATCCC
>CAYSPF010000079.1:6458-10397 GCA_964432775.1 uncultured Geobacter sp. | reverse complement strand
GCCTGCGCATGACTCGGGGCCGATGCGGTTCGCTATTCCTTCATCGTATGGGACTCTCACCCACTATTTCCCGCCGGTTTTGACCGGCGCACCAAGGGCTGACCCCTTAGGCTTCCCTTCCTCCGGTGGCAGCAAGACCTTCACCATAACATCGAACGCCGGCTACTATGTCGCGAAGGTACTGGTAGACGGGGTATCCAAGGGGGCGATAAACAGCTACACCTTCAGCAACGTCACCGCCTCCCATACGATATCGGCGACATTTGTGTACGCAACTGGGACCCCCTAGGGGGCAGGCACTGACACGAGACAATGTAAAATGCCGTGAATCCTTGTAGCATAAGGATTCACGGCATTTTTCTTAAGATGATGACATTGCGCGGATTATCGGATGGCCTGCCGTTTGTGCGGTGTGCGACACCTTGGGGAAAACAAACGGTGAGACCGAATCTCCCGGTCATTCATCAGCTACGGGAAGTCACTGGTGATCAGGACTGGCCTTTCCGGATACGGGAGAGCTCCTGTTCGTTGATGTTGTTCAATTCACAGTATTCCCGCTCCAACTCCTCCACGAAGAAACGGTCGAGCCCGGAATTGTCCAGGAAGTCCTCACGGAGGGAGACGTTTCTCTCGCTGATAATCGTCGGCAGGATGGTGTGCAGGTAGACGGCCTCTTTCTTGATGGTAAGGATGGCCTCGTGAAACAGGTCGTCGGGAATGCCTCCGGTCAGGAGCTTCTTGGCCCGGAGAACATCGGCGACTTCCTGTTTCAGCTCTTCCTGGTGCGCCCGTGTCGCATAGCGGGAATAGAAATTCCTGATGCGTTCCCGGACGTGGCTTCTCAGGAGAAGGAAGAGACTTTCCTCCTGATCAATGGCCATGAGTTGTCCCAGGAGCGCCGGCGTGCTCATCCGGTTTTCCTCGATCTGTTTCAGCCCTTTTGAGAGAGTTATTATCTTGGTTCTGCCGTATTTACCCAGGTAGCGGTTGGAGAAAACTCCGGAAATGAAAAGCTCCTCGAAGAAATCGCTCTGAAGTGAGTCAAACTCGTGCTTGTTGCCGAGGAAGCTCCGGATCATCTCCTCGGTGATGCGCACGTTTTCCATGAATGCTATCTTGTTGATGGTCGAACACGTGGAGTCGAAACGGTCGAAATAGGTGATGATAGAGGAAAACTCTTCCAGGAGCGCCAGATCGGCGCCGTCGCGGATTCTCTCGTCGCAGCTCCTGCCGGCGTCCAGAAGGATCTCCTCAAAGGCGTGGTCGCGGTTTTCCGTGGCCCGTTTTTTTGCGAGCAGGAGCTTGATCATGTCTTCGCGGTCAATCCTGTTGTCGATATTGCGTTCCCGCAGGAACAGTCCTTCCAGGATCTGTCGCACTTCCGCCAGATAGGCGTGCTCTTCCGGGTCCACCACAATCCATTTGTCGTTTTTCAGAAGTTCGTCGAGAGGGTAGAAGAGCGCATCCGGGATCTTGGTTCGAACGGCCAGGGTCTTGAGCCGGGTGAGGCGGGCGTTCTCCATCCTGCTGATCTTGCCCCGGGAGTAACAGGAGACGAGGATGTTTCGGTATCCATCGACAATGGGTTTGTTGTCACGGTGTTTGTACATCACATCCACCCGGATGCGCTCCTGCTGATAGTTGTCGATGCCGAGGGTTTGCGCGAGTTCCGTCAGCCGGACGAAATCATCGTCGGCAATCTTCTTGCTGGAATAATAGAGACTTCTGAACAGGTCCCGGTACTCACGATGTTTCCGGTTGATGAGCTTGAAAAGGAAAACCTGGGCCTTCGGGTCCTCGATGAGGGACAGGATTTCCTCGATGATGGCGTTGTCCTCGTTTCTTCCCACCGAAAAGGAGCGCTTGACCGCTTTCCCCAGGATCCTCACCAGTTCTTTCTGCTGTCGCTTCAGCGGACCGCTGAAACGGGCCGAGTTCACGAAAAAGAAATAGTTGTTGACCGCATTGCCGTCGAAAAAGATTTTTTCGTAGCTCAGGGCGCCTTCGGTCCTGTCGGTAAACTGCAGTCTCCCGTCGTTCTCTCCGTAAAAGGCGCCGTACATGGTGAGACGGTTCAGAACATCACCCTTCGCCAGGTCTGCCAGGGGCTGATCGATACCGAACATGTACTCGCAGAAGGAGCCGCCGTTCCCCCGATGGCTGATTCCGTCACAACCGATGACGAATTCGTTCCCCGGGGAGAAGAGTCGGACTTCGTCACGATCACCATCACCGAAGCTGTAGGAGAAACGCTCGCTTACGTCAGCCCCTGCCAGAAAAACATAATATTCAATACCTTTTTCGGTTACTCCGTGCAGGCGAATGTCTTTCCGCATCTCGTCCTTCCGAATTTTCCGTCTTTAGTAACCATACGTCCGCGTCAGCGGTCGCCCATCCACTATTCAAGTATCATGCCGTCATAGGCAAACCTGACTCCGGCGGGGAGACGGCTCTCATCCCGGTGGGCGACTTCGTGGGTCAGGTGTGTCAGTATGGTCCGTCGCGGCCGCAACTGCTCCGCTACCTTGAGAGCCTCTTCGATGTTGAAGTGGTTCGGGTGCGGTGTGTAGCGGAGAGCGTCAAGGATTAGTATATCCAGTCCGGAGAGAAGCGCCATGGATGTTTCCGGGATGCGGCTGCAGTCGCTCAGGTAGGCCGCATCGCCGATTCGGTAGCCGGTGGAGCGGGAGCAGCCATGGATCAGGGGAAGGGGTTGTATCGTCGAGCCGAACAGCTGAAACCGTCCCGAAATCGCGTGGGGTTCCAGGAGAGGCGCGTATCCGCCGCTGCCGGACCCGGTAAAGATGTAGGAGAAGTGACGGGAAAGGTGCTCGATGGTTTCCGCGGAACCATAGCAGGGGACGGCCCGCTTATGGATCAGGTGGTATCCCCGCAGGTCGTCGATACCGTTCACATGATCCGCATGGGTGTGCGTATAGAGCACGGCGTCGATATGGGGTATCTTCTCCCGGAGCATCTGCCGTCGAAGGTCAGGTGAGGTGTCGATGACGATGAATTTCCCCGAGGTTTCGATAAGGATGGAAGCGCGTGTCCGGGAGTCCTTCGGATCAGTGGAGGCGCAGACCGGGCACCGGCATCCGACCATCGGCACCCCGGTTGAGGTTCCGCTGCCGAGAATTGTCATCTTCATGCGGGCACTCCCTGGTCGCTAAATTCCGGCATCAACCCCGAACAGCTCTTTCCGCACCTTTCCCAGGTACTCCAGAGCGGGCTCGTAATCACCATACAGGAACAGTTTGCTGCGGTCGGTGGGCGCCAGATCCTTCACCCTCTCTCCGTACTTTTCCTTCAGGAGGAGAGCTATCCGCTCGTACCTGTCGAAGGCTTCGTACGCCACAGGTTCGCTCCAGATAACGATGTCGCCGTTTCGAACCTGTGTCTCTCCACCTTCCTGGTCCCAGACGAGGAACAGATCCCCCTCCGGCTGTTCCGGGAGCTGGTCCACGGAGCGGAGGCACTGCTCACGATAGAGTTTTTCCTGCTCCTCCGCCTCGTCCAGTGCTTTCAACTGCTCCTCGGTCATCCCTTCACGCGACGAGCCGCAGCCCTTTTCCGCGGGGAAGATGATCAGATCAAGAAAGCCGGAACACTCCGGGCAGCAAAGATCGAGAAACATTTCCCGGTACATCCGTCCCCGTGCGGTGTCTTTGGCTGTGCCGTGCCATGCGCACTCCCCGCAAACGTATTCCTTCTCCAGCCATTTTTCGTAGAAGATCGTCATGATTTCTCCTTATCTGAACTCCGCATCAGGGTACGTCCTTTTCTGATGGAAAGCCTTAGGTATCAGTCTTTTCCGTCCGTGTGTTCCAAAAGAAAAGCCTGCAATGTTCATTGTAGGCCGATGTTTATATGTATCACAGCAGCGCTTTTGCATCCAAGAAAAATCGTCTTCGAACAGTTGCGATCCGGTACGGAAAA
>CAYSPF010000079.1:1665-6358 GCA_964432775.1 uncultured Geobacter sp. | reverse complement strand
TTTCCGGGACAAAGGGAACGGGCGTATCGTGAAAAACAGAAGACCCCGCTGTCAACGAGGTCTTCATCATAGAGAAGTAGTTCCGCAGCAATGGCTGCGGGTCCTTATCCCTCCCCATTCGGAAGCGTCCCGTCCGGGGTCATCCTGTCTATCGCCCCGGGAAGAAGCTCGGCAAGCTTCCCGCTCAGATCCTCCGGCTGGATGCCGAATTTTGCGGCAAGGTTCTGAATCGTATTGCTTCCCAGCACCTGTTGGAGCTGGTCCGCTGAAATGGGCTGGTTTTCTCCCGTTCCGATCCATGAGGAAATAATGCCGCCAAACCCTTTTTCCTGAAATGACTGCACCAAACCGCCCAGGCCTCCGGATTCCCTGCCGGCAACAATTTCCATGATGCCTCCCAGAAACCCCGGCTGCTCTCCTTTGTCACCACTCACCATACTGGTCGTCTTGCCAACAATATCATCTAATAATCCCATGAGGACCTCCCGTGTTGCGTTGCAACAGTCGTCTCCGGCCGGTGCTTCAAAGCCGCTACTTGGTTTTCGACTTTGACTCTCGAAAGCCCGCCTTGATGGCCTCGGATTCAGGCATGTAACTTCCCTGCTTGGTCTTGCCATACCACTGGCTACCCGGTTTGTGATAGATCTTCGATTCCTTGTTTACCCAGACCATGTTCTTGCCGACCGGCGGTGGCGTTACCTGCTTGACGGTCTTGTCCGGTGCGGCAGTCATCGGAGTTTTGTGTACCTTGGGGAATGGGGAAGGCGGCGCAGCCTGGGGGATCATCTTCTTTGCGCCGGCAGGCACAGTGCCCACGCTCACGAGCGGTGTGATCTTGCTGATGGTTTTTGCGGGGACTCCCGCCTTTGCAATGTCAGCCGTTGAGGCATAGGGCCGACCGGCGATAATTTTCTTTGCCATTGCCGGACCGATGCCGGGAAGTTTCTCCAGTTCAGCTTGGGTAGCGGAATTCACGTCAATTTTCGCGGCTGGAGCGATCTGTTTCGTCACTACCGTGGCGGTCTGAGGCGCAGCCTTCGTTTCCGCATGACAAACGGCGCCGAGCAAGACAATCATGACCACGGCTGCGAATGCTCTGTGAAGTTTCATGTGGTTCCTCCTTGTGCATTTGATTTTATACTGCTACTTATTTACAAGTAGCAGCATGATATGGAATGTCAAGGTTCATAACGGCCCAACGAGGTTGCCGATGAAAAAGATGTCGCTTGTGCTGGGAATTCTGCTTGCGTCATGTGTCAGCCTCCTGTCGCCCTCGGTTGCTCGTGCACTGGAGGGCGGGGGAAGCCACTACTTCGGAGGCAACGAGGATTTCGGCGCGGGTTCCTGGCCCCCGCCGGGATTGTCCGCCAATCTTACGGAGCTGTATTTCAATTACGACAGGGTGAAGGGGAGTGATGGACACGGCATGAACGTGCCGGGTGGTTTTCGGGTGGAAGGTGTCTCCAGTTCCCTTCGTTTCATGTACGTGTCGAAGATCGAGCTTTTCGGCGGCAACCCGGGCGCCTTCCTGACACCGGCCCTGATATGGCAACGCGCCAGTTCGGGCGGACGCTCCCGGGCGAAGACCGAAGTGGGGGACCTGAACTTCGGCGTTGTCCTGAAACGGGACTGGAAGACCTTCAGCCATGTCATCGGGACCGACTTCTTCGCTCCGACCGGCGATTACGTGAAAGACGACGTGTGCAACATCGGGGTGAACTACTGGACCCTGGGTCCGACTTACTCCTTCACCTATGCGGGGGACATGGAATCTCCGCTCCCCGGCTTCGAGGTGTCCGCCCGGTTCGCCTACTATTTCCACACCACCAATCCCGCCACCGACTACCGATCGGGCCAGGAGTTCTCCTTCGACTACCTGGTCGGACAACGTTTCGGACAGTTCGGTCAACTGCGAATCGGCGCCAATGGTCATGTCGCCTTCCAGACCACCGACGACAGTTTCAGCAATCAGCCGGCTTCTTTCGACGGATACAAGTCCGAACATTTCACCATCGGGCCCGCGGTGCAGTACTTTTTGGGAAAAGGACTTCTCACCTTGAAGGCGCAGTTCGGCGTCCATGGCGTCAACAGGCCGGACGGCGCCTTTCTCTGGCTCAAGTTCTGGTGTCCATTTTATTGAGCGCTTCCCGGCCCATTGAACCTGCGCATTCCTCCTTCGGCTCACGGAGAGGGAAGGCGTGGGTCTGAGCCAACCATCGGAATAGCTGCCATGGATAGTGGAAAAGCCCGGTGTGCCGCGGGACAGTGAGCCGGGAAGAGCCGATCAGGTGTACGAGTGGCTTGTTCTGGTCATGTTTTTCAGGGTGTCCGCCACCCCCTTGGTATGGCCTGCCGTGTCGGCCGCTCGTCCGCTTGATTCCTCGATGACGCCCAGCAGGGAAGAGAGGCGGGCCACGTCACCGGACTGGGATTCGATTTCGTTTGCCACGGAACCGATCTCCGAAGCCAGGCGTGAGATGTTGGCGCCGATCTCCATGGCGCTGGTGCGGGATTTTTCCGCCAGGTTGCGGACCTCATCGGCGACAACCGCGAAACCCCGTCCGCTGTCTCCGGCGCGGGCCGCTTCGATGGCGGCATTCAGGGCCAGCAGATTGGTCTGGTCCGCAATCTGTTCGATAATCTCCACCACGCTCTGGATATGCAGGCTGGCATCGGCCAGTTCCCGGGCGCTCGCAGCCGACGTGTTGGCCTGGTCAGTCAGGCCGGAGACGTCTTCACCCAGCTGTTGAATCGCCTGCACCTGCTGTTCGATGTGGGAGGCCAGATCATCAACCGAACCGTACAGGTCATTGGCGCAGGATTCAAGCTGACCGGCCATGGCTTCCCGATGACTGTGGGCCTCGTTCAACGCCTGCCCGAGGTCGTTTAACCCGTCGAACAGCCGCGCCATGGAGGGTTCCAGGCCGGATGCATCCAGCCGGCTCTCGAACTGCTGCCCCTTGAAATCATCAATCTGCTTTATCACGACCTGCGACAAACCGCTCAGCTTGGAGATCTGCCGCCGCAGGAAAAATGCCTTGAACTCCCCATAGTGGGCAACAAAGTTGTCCACATACTCATCCCGGAATTGTGTTCCGGCCGGTACCCGGAAAAAGAAAACAGCGGTCAGTGTCTGATTCAGATTAAGGCCGAGAATCTCGCCGAACGTTGAAAAACCGGCCACGGCCGCGCCGGCCACAACCCGCCCCATGTCGGAAAGTTCGCGCTCGTTGCACAGGCGGCGCAGGATGCAGTCGTTGAGAATGCCGGCCACCGGGTTCCCGGGTTTTCCCTGCATGAAATGTTTGAAATCCTTTTCCGAGTTGCCGACCAGCCCTGTCCTGCGCACCAGTTGCAGTTCCTCTCCCGGGGCTATGTCGCAGTAAAAGTGAACCCTTCCGGCATCTATGTTCAGTTGCGAGATGGAGCGCACGAACAACTCATTCCCTACGGTAATGGCAAAGGAGTAGTCGGCCAGTTTCGTCTCCAGGTTGGCCGGGGAGCATCTCAGGGTTTCACAGAGCGCTTCCACAAGGGTGCTGATCCGTCCCTGACGGTCAATCACCTGGCTTACATAGCGCTGTTCCACCGAAGCGGAAAGCACATGGAAGCTGCTGCCGGCGGGTTCGAAATTCTGGCTCTTCAATACGCCGAAACGCGCTCCGGGAGCTGTCTTGATGAAGGCTATCAGGGCATGGTTTTCGAGTTTTTTCCTGCCGTCGTGCAGCCAGGTGTTGCGGAAGTCTAAGGTACCCCCGGCCGATCCGCCCACGAACAGGCAGGGGAAGCGACCTGAATCATACAAGGCTTCCATGAAGAATGATTCGGACGCCGACAGGCCGTCGAACAGCACGTACGCCAGGGTGTCACGGAAATCGATCTCCATGCTAACCCGCAGGCCTGCAATGGCCTTGCCGATGCGATCCACGCGGTCCTTGAGGGATGTTTCCACATTCCCCCGGCGCAGGTCCTCACATCCCAGGGGGACGGCGACAACCTCGGCTGCCGCTATCAGGGAGGCGTCGAAACACTGCACCACCACCCGGTCCCAGCGGTTGCCCGTCGGACAGTAGAGCTTTCCGGCATCGGCGTGCAGTTCGCCGGCGGTGGAACAGATCATTGATGGAACGCCGGGAAAACGTGAAGCCAGGACCCTGGCAACCTGGTCGATGTCGACATGGGGCGAAACGTAGGCGCTGACAAAGGTGGGGGAGATGCGCACCTTCTCCAGTTGTCTGGCCAGACCGGTGGAGGTGCTCTGTATGGCCAGGGCGTCGGTACCCGCGTTCCGTTTCTTGCGAAATCCTAAAAATCCCATAGTACTCTCCTTTTGTATGTGAATATTTCCGTTTGGTAAGGTCGTTCCCGTATGCGGCTGAATCTGTTCTCAGATTGATTTCCTTTTGGGATCTATCGGCCGATTCTCTCGAAATCTTGAGGCGATTTTTTCGATTATCACTATACGTTGGGCAGGGGGGAGGGGGGAACAGACCAGACCTGCCGGGTTTTTACAACCTGGCAGGTCTGGCGCCGGCAGACCTGGTCGGAAGAGTCGAACATTTCGACAGTACCTCGGTACCGGGATTGTCGGGACAGCCGATTGTCGATATACTTGTCTAAATCTCCTCCCTGGAAAGAACAAAAAAAGGAGATTGCTCCCGTTCCCGAAAGAAGAGGGATTTCATCGAAGAAA
>CAYSPF010000079.1:0-1565 GCA_964432775.1 uncultured Geobacter sp. | reverse complement strand
CAGATCAAGCTGTTCATGGACCGCTGCTATGCCCTTACCTATCTTGGCACACTGCCGGGAGAGGACGGCAAACCCGTCTATACCGTGGAGACCGACCTCGGCGGCAAGAGGTTCGGCGTCGTACTCACCTACGGAGACGTGGACCCGTTTGCGTCGGGGGCAGTCAACGCCCTGCGCACCTTCCAGGACATGGCCCGCTATGTGGGGTCGGAGATCGTCGGGTATGTTTACGGGAGCGCCCTTGGGCCGGGTGAAGTTGCCGAGAACAAAGCATTGATGCAGCAGGCGTTCGAGCTGGGGAGAAACCTTGCGACAGGCGTTTGAGAAAAATATCGGCCCTCCCCTTCACGTGTCCGTCATTGAAGTCGGCAGGGAAAAAGAAGGACGATGGCCATTTTGCGCCCGGTACACGGTGAAGTAACCACGCTCGGCAGGTTAATGCGCTCCGGCCCCGTCGCTGCTCGCCACCGGCATGAAATCACCCTGACCACTTTTGGAGCGGGACATCAGGACATCCGAGGCTGACTTCACGGCAAATTCCTTATCGCCATTCTGGTGGGTCGCGACAATCGTATAGCTATCCGCACTCCTGTCGCCGAAGCGCACATCGACTTTTTCCACTTTCGTGTAGTTGGCCTGTTGCAGGGTTTCCGGATAGGCCCTGTTCGTCAAGTAATAATCGTCAACGCGTGTTTTGGCGTTTCTCAACTCGGTAATTGCCATGGAATTGTATGCCTTTGCACGGTAGGCGTGGAATTGCGGTATTGCAATGGCGGCCAGTATTCCCATAATCGCTATCCCGATTAACGGCGCCAGTATCCAGACGATATTGTTGACCCCGCCGGCGCGGGCCATTTCCACGGACCTGCCCATTCCGGACGGCAGGGCGTTTATTGCATGCAGCTTTTTCTTTGCGTAGTTGTAGTACATATAATTTCCCGAGAATCCGAACACGATCCGGGAAATAAGCCCCACTGTCGGTATAAAGGAGATGAAAAAGGCAAGCAGTGCCCAAGAATACTGCTTGCGGTATATCAGCCACCAGGCAGGGACAAAGAAAGCCGGCCAGTGCCAGGTCGCGGCATAACCGCCGCCGACCGCGTCGAAGCCGGCAAACTTCTTCAAGTACGTATCCGAATTCTTGCCGATAAAGGTTGCCATATCGTTGCCGGAAGCAGCCGGGGAGGGTCTGTAGCCCTGGCCGGCTGCCGGTCTCACGGCGCGTTGCGGCCGGGCGGGCGCCTCCTGCATCCGTTCCGCTGATGCCCGGCTCGAATCCGGATGTATGGGCGGAGAGGCGGCGTCCGCCGACCGGGCGGATTGTGGAAGGTCGGGAAACGGGTCGGGCGACGGCTCTTTCTTTACGAGAAACCTGGTCTTGCATTTCGGGCAACCGGCATAGAGGCCCTGTTCAGGCAGCCTTGCGTCATCGATGTTCCCTGCCAGATTGCAGTTCGGACAGCTGAATTTCATGTTGTTGTATCCCCCCCGGAATGAATAGAACGCCTGACTTCACGAAACACCAGGCTCCAACCCCATACATCAAAGACGCTATAAACGAGTTT
>CAYSPF010000078.1:0-10397 GCA_964432775.1 uncultured Geobacter sp. | reverse complement strand
TCGTAGTAATCGTAACGGTCACGGTAATGGCCGCGATCATAATACCTGTCATGGTATCCGCCGTGGTGACCCCTGACCGCGGTTTTCTGGGGCGGGGTTTCGACTTTCGCTATCACGGCGAGCAAATCGCTGTCTCCGGCGGCATACTGTTTCGCCTGATCCAGGAGTGCCTTGCGTTCAAAACGGGCAGGATTCTTTTCATTTGATCCCGGTTTCGCGATTCCGTCGAACGGCAGATCGTCCAGCATTTTTACGGCGCTGACCAGGATCAGCGGGTCCTTCATATCTTCGCCAAGGGAAGCGGCCTGGATAAAGAGATCGACTTTCTTTGAGAACTCGGCCTGTTCCTTGGCGTCCATGGTTTTTACCACTTCAGGTTTCATCTCCGGCGCCTTCTCTGCCGCGCCAACCGCGACAAAAGAGACCGCAACCAGAAAAGCCGATAAACAGATGAGCCACAGAGTCTTTTTCATGTAGATCCTCCTCTTTGATGGACATGCATTGTAACGGTAGGATTCGGACATTGTTCAGTCAGAAATGCTTAGCTGCGCCTGTTACGAACTGTTCCTCCCGTGGAAAACGCACCTCCTTTCAACCACAAGAGTCGCTGAGGAATACTGAATTGTCATGAGGAAGGGGTGTTTTAGTAAGAGTAGAACATGAGGTTAATTTATCACCCCGCGATATTTTTAGCAAAATGCGTATTTCATGTCAATATGTATACAAAATTATAGGTCCCAACCCCGGTTCTGTCAAATATCCAGGTGATACTGTATCCTGTTGTTTCTCTTGACTAGTTCACCGTTCCGCCTCCGGTATCCCCGGGTTTTTCAGAACCAAGGCTGGTCACCCTGGGCGGACCTTTCTCTATTCCCCGGGAACGCACGGTATCCCCGACTCGCACGGTACGCCGGTCTGGCAGAGTCCGCAACCGGGAGCCGAAACCCCGTATATTTCCCCCACCTCCCTGACCACCGTCCCGTATCCATAGACCCGACACCGCTCCTTGTCGTGCCCGTAACGGGTGATGGCGCCTGTCGGGCAGCGGCCGATGCAGGCCCCGCAGCTTCCGTCCCGACAGAAGAGGCAGTTTTCCGCATAGTGTAGATACCGTCGAGGTGTTGCCGCAAGGACCAGGGTAGTGATGACGCTGCCGCAGCGGTGGGCGATACCCCGCTCGGTGATGAAACCGCGGCTCAGGCTGAAGGTACCCAGTCCGGCGGCATAGGCCGCGTGGCGCTCCGACCAGGTGGAAGAAAACCCCGAGCGTGTTTCAACCGTGCGCCAGAGATGGGAAAGAAGCGGGGCCCAGGCCCGGTGCCCGGCCGATGTCAGGAACTCGGCCAGATGCTTACGCAGCAGATCGTTGAAATACTCGCCATGGGTTCGAGTGTATGCCCACTCCCGTGAAGGCATGAGGTTCTCGACCCGGTTGCTTTTCCGGGTCTCTTCGGTAATGGGCAGAATCCAGCAGATGACGGTTCCTTTCTCCCCGCTTCCCGGACCGAAGGCCGATTCCAGAAATGCGCGGGGTGTGAGATGGTAGTCGCCGATGATCTCCCGGTAGTCGGCAAACAGGGGGTCATGGAGGGAGGCATACCCCACCAACGGTTCATCGAAGTAAGGTGAATCGCCCCCCGGATGCCGGTTGGCCGGGCTTTCTCGAACAAAGCGGGCGATCTCTTCGCGTATTCTCTCGTTTTGACTCATACTGACCCCGTCTATCCGGATGCCGAAGCCCCCTCTTTTTTCAGTGACGCAAGGTACGCCGCGATGACCGGGATATCGGCGGCAGGCCAGTCCAGTTCAGGCAACTGATCGGGCGATAGCCAGGCGATAGCCCGGTGTTCGTTGAGCAGCAAATCTCCGCCGGTAACGGTGCAGACGAAGGGGATCAGCTCAATGGCAAAATCATCATAGCAATGGAAAACCGGAGGCAGGGCGCGTTCTATCCGTACCCGGATGCCGAGTTCTTCCGCCAGTTCCCGCGCCAGACACTCTTCGGCGCTCTCTCCCTCGTGGAGCTTGCCGCCGGGGAATTCCCACTTCAGCGGCATGTTCATGGTCTCGCTTCGCTGTGCCGCCAGAACCTTGCCGTCGTCTTCGATGACGGCGCAGGCGACCCGAATGGATGTTTCGGCCACATGGCCTCCGTTACTTTTCCAGCTCTCCGGTTGTGTGTCTCCACCGGTCCGCGGCTGTCTGAGGATACTTTAGTATGTCGCAATCCAGAGTGACGTGCTACAATGGCGCCACCGAACCGATACGGCCTATCGATACACAGTTTTTCGGGGGAGAAGGCTCATGTCCAAAAAAAGGCGTTTCAGCCGCGTCAAGTGCATTGAGAAAAGCATTGTGGAAACCGCTTCAGGGCCCCGTGAGGTCATACTGCATGACATTTCGCTGAGGGGCGCCCTCGTTGAATACGGCAGTGACCTGTCGGTTCAGGAGGGAGACCGGTGGAAACTTCTGTTCCAGCTCGACCATTCCGATATCGTCCTCCAGTTCGAGGCAGAGGTGATCCACTGCCGGGATACTCTTGCCGGGGTAAAATTCATCGAAATGGACCTGGACACGATGATTCACCTGCGGAGCCTCATGGAAGCGAGAACCGTGAATCCCGATCAGGTACGGCACGAGCTGTCGTTTCTGCTGGACAATGAATAGAATTTTTCCCGTGGAAAAAGGATCCTGAAATTCCCGCCTCCTTTACCTGAACACCGATACACCAAACAGGATCTTGCTGGAATTGAGCGGTTCGTTGGGTGTCGCGGTGCCGGCGTTGGAGATATGATGGTAGCGGTATTCAAGGGAGAGGGCCAGATCTTTCCTAATAAAATACTGCACCCCGGTTCCTCCCTGGTAGGAAAAGTCGAGCCTGCTTCCCATGGTCGGCAACCCCAGGTCCACATACAGTATCCCTCCCCCCGCGAACACATAGGGCGCCCAATTCTCCAGGGAGGTGAATTTCCAGCTCCCCAACAGGTACCCCCCGACCATGGGCGACACTCTCGGGTCCACCACCAGGTGAACCGGCAGTTCCACGAGAAGTTGATGCCTGCCTTTATACCATCCTGAGCCGAGTTCTTTCGACAGAAACCAGCCGAAGCGTCCAATGTTATCAAAGGTCTGCACCTGGGTGCGGGTGTCGCCGAACCCCCGGTGGGTGATGCCGTAGCCGGAGAGCAGGGAGTATTCGTACTTCGCAGATTTCAGGTCAACGGCGTCATCGGCGAGCGCCGCGGGTGACGGGAGAAGAAGGGCCGCAAGGGCTGCGAAGAGCAGGATGCGAGTCATAATCATTACCATTTCTGTTTCATCTCGAACCGGAGGATCTCCGGCAGGTTGCGGAGGAACACGGCAATGCTGTGGGGAGATCTCCAGAGCATTGCCGTGTATCCCCAGTGGATGCGCGTCCGGCGGTAGAACCGCCTGATGAATTCGTTGTAGAGCTCCTCCAGGCGATCCCGGGTCATGCCGTGGGGCACGAAGACGAAATTCATGCAGTTCATGGCCGGCCAGTCCTCGGTGAACTCGCCGAAATCGCGGATGGCGGCATAGACGGGTGCGCCGGGGAAAGGGGTGAACTTGGTCACGTTGACCTCGTCCAGGGGAAGCGACAGGGCATAGTCGATGGTGCGCAGGACGGACTGCTCGGTCTCGCCGGGAAACCCCATCATGAACAGCCCTTTCACCCGCATCCCGGTTTCCTTCACCATGCGGAGCTTCCTTCCCACCTCGTCCAGATCGTACATCTTGCGGTGTTTCGAGAGAATTTCCGGGTCTCCCGACTCGATGCCGAAGTTGACCTGCCAGCAGCCGGACCGCTTCAGGAGGGAGAGGAGTTCCCCGTCCACATGCTCCAGCCGGGCGATGCAGTTGTAGGTGACCGGAACCTTCTTCTCCTCCATGAGGACGCAGAACCTTTCCACCCGTTTCCGGTCGAAGGTGAACAGGTCGTCGTAGAAGAAAACGTGACGGATGCCGAAGTCCCGGTGCAGGAAGCGGAGGTGTTCAACGATGTAGTCGGGAGAGTTGAAGCGGAAACCGCGGCTGAACACGGAGCGGTCGCAGTAGCTGCATTGGTACGGGCAGCCGCGGCTGGAGATGATGCTCGTGTTGGGGGCCGTGGGATAGCTGAAAAGCGGCAGGTTGTAGCGCCGGGGAAAATCGGGGAGCAGCCCGTAAGCGGGAAAGGGGAGCGAATCCAGGTCCGCGATGTTCTCCCGCACGGCGGAGAGGGTTCCCCTGCCCTCCAGGCGGAAGCCGACGCCCGGCACGGACTCCACGTTCCGGAATCCGGAGGAAAGGAGCTCGGCGAAGGTGACCTCACCTTCGCCGATGACCAGAAAATCGATTGCGGGAAAGGAGTCAAGCAGCGAAGCCCCGGCCGCGCAGGCATGGGACCCGCCGAAGACGATGCGGATATCCGGGTTTTTCTCCTTCACCTGTTCCGCGATGGCGTAGCCCTCCAGGAACGATGAGGTGGTGCAGGAGAACCCGACCACATCCGGCCTCCGGGCGAAGATATCCGCCGCGTGCTTACCGACGCTTGCCGGCATGCCGTAGCAGTCCATTACCTCCACATTAATCCCCTGAGCCTCCAGATAAGCGGCAATGCTCAGCAGGCCGAGAGGGGGCATGAGGTTGAAGATGGTGGTGATGTCCTTTCCGGACCCCATCCAGTTGCTGCCGTGGGGATGGACCAGGAGCGCTTTCATATCCGTTTCCGTTGAGTTGTAACCTGCATTACCGCACGTTACCAGAAGCAGGGGGGGAATGCCAGCCGGAATTGAACTGGAAATCTTGAAAACGTCAGATGGATGATTCCGTAGGATACGACTTTACCTCAACCTCTCCAGCCATTCCCTCAGCTCGGAGCAGACCGCCTGCTGCTCGGTCAGTCTGCGCATCATCTCCTCAGGGGATAGTTCCTTTTCCAGCACTTCCTCGATGTTTCCCGCCAGCAGGATACATTCGTCCAGGGTTATGGTGGCTTTCTCATCGGCAGGACGATGCGGTTTTCCCTCGGGATATGCCTGCTCTTCGAGGAAGCTTTCGACGGTTGCCTGCTCGCCGACATAGAACCGCCTTTTCTCCCTGTGCAGCAGTAGCCAGTGTCGGGCCGGAAAGTCGGCGGAACCGAAGTCATAGGAAAGGAAATGCAGCCTGACGAAAGGATGCTCCCTGAAGATCTGCCACGCGGCGGAGTTGATGGCGCCGGAGTCCAGTGAGTCATCGGAAAAGCAAAGCTCGTCGCAGGATCCCCAGTAGAAGGCAACGAAACGGCTTTTCCCCGAGTATCCCACGGACCTCTCGAACATGGGAGGTACGGGGAGAAACAGGGGGGTAAGACCGACCTTGAGTGCTCGTGCATCCATGAGGACTCCCTGGAGAAAGGTGTTGCAGGCTATTGATTCCGGACGGAGCATGGAGTAATCTGCCTGTCCTATGATGTATCGGCACATTTCACGGATTATTGAGCGCTTCGGGCAAATTTTTTTCCAAACATAAAAAAACGCCCTCGACCGTGAAAGGAGAGGGTGTTTCGTTGCGGAATCCGCGGGAGGGGGTTCATGCGGGATGCTGTGCCCCCCTGGTACAGGGAGCTGCCTCTACCTGGGGCGAATCTTGATCTTCGGCTTGCCGCCCTCGACGACAACCCGGAATTCAACCTGACTGTCGCGATATTTTTCCGGGAGCGCACTGCGGTATTGCTCAAGGGTGGATGCGATCTTTTCCGTGGTGAGGCCGTTTGTGGGAAGGTTGCACGAGCGGCAGGCTTCCAGGTACTGCCGGAACACTTGGTCCGCGGCGGACTCGGGAGGCTTTTCCCTCGGCTGTTCGGAGGGGGTTGGAAACTCGGCTTGCTCGATTTGATGACGCTGCATCTTGAAGCGGTCCCGGGAGTATTTGCCCTCCTCTATCAGCCGGTTCGTCCGGTTCCAGTACTGCCGGTAGCTCACGAGACGCGATTTCAGGGAGTTATAGCGGAACAGGAGCATCGTATTGGAAATGGCGGACGCGGTATAGCGCCTCGCCAGCCGCTCCACCTCTTCCAGGAGTTTTATCGGTTCACGACGTTCCATCCCCAGGAAATACTGTTCATACTTGATGACCAGTTCCTTGAGACTCCTGTCAAACAAATCGATATCTTCGGGTGCTCCCATGTGCTCTCCATCCGGCGTTTCCGATCATTACGCGGCAAGCCGCCTTCAACTCGTTTGAAAACGGTGGTGAAATCCTAATGGGCTTAGGGGTTTTCTGTAAAGCAAAATATTTCATTTTTCCGTGAAAAGCTGTGCCGGGTTAATTTTCTTGACTTGCCGTGATCGGTCGTTTACATTAAAACCTTCATAAAACCGGACAGTTAACCGAGAGGAAATTTTCCATGGACTCAGTTGCGGCAATTATCCTGGCGGCGGGCAAGGGAACCAGGATGAAATCAACTATGGTGAAGGTGATGCACCCCCTGGCTGGCGAGCCCCTTCTATCCTTCCCGTTTGCAGCCGCGCGCGCCGCGGATGCCTCGCGTATCGTCGTCGTGGTTGGTCACCAGGCCGAATCGGTGCGGGAGCACTTCTCCGGACGCGACGACATCGATTTCGCTGTCCAGGAAGAGCAGTACGGAACGGGCCACGCAGTGGCCTGCGCCGCCCCCCTGCTGCAGGGTTTCCAGGGCAGGGTGCTGATTCTCTGCGGCGATGTGCCGCTTATCGGGGCGGAAACCCTGCGGCGCATGCTGGCCGGTCACCGGGAAAGCGGCGCCGCGGTGACGGTGCTGACAGCCCTGGTGGAGAATCCCCATGGGTACGGCAGGATCGTCAAGGATGGTTCCGGGCGAGTTGTCGGCATCGTCGAGGAAAAGGACGCAACCACGGAGCAGCGGGCCGTGCGCGAGATCAACTCCGGCATCTACTGTGTGGACGCGCCCTTTCTGTTTGAGGCCGTGGCAGGTCTTTCCCGCGACAACGCCCAGGGGGAATATTACCTGACCGACATCGTCCGTGCCGCGGTTGAGCAGGGACGTTTCTGTGCCGCCTGTTCCGTTGCCGATCCCGTCGATGTCATGGGGATCAACGACAGGGTGCAGCTTGCCGAGGCCGAAGCGGTCCTCAGGAGGAGGATCAACGAGGCCCACATGCGCGACGGCGTAACCATCCGGGATCCAGGGGCCACGTACATCGACACGGAAACAATCATCGGCCGGGATACCTTCATCCATCCCAACGTCCACATCTCCGGCCGCACCGAGATCGGCGAGGAATGCGTCATTGAGCCGTCGTCGGTCATCCGTGGATGCCGCATCGGCAAGCGGGTCGTGGTCAAGGCCGGTTCCGTCCTGGAAAACTCCGTTATCCACGATGATGTATCCATAGGCCCCATGGCCCATCTCCGTCCCGGCACGGAGTTGATGGACGGGGTGAAGATCGGCAACTTCGTGGAAACGAAGAAGGTTACCATGGGCAAGGGTTCCAAGGCCTCCCACCTGACCTACCTGGGAGACGCTACCGTGGGAAGCGACGTCAACATCGGCTGCGGTACTATCACCTGCAATTACGACGGTGTTTCCAAGCACCGCACCGTTATCGAGGACGGTGTCTTCGTGGGGAGCGATGTGCAGTTCGTTGCGCCGGTGACGGTTGGCCGGAATTCCCTGGTAGCTGCCGGCAGCACGGTGACAAAGGATGTCCCCCCCGACTCCCTTGCCATCGCCCGCACGCCGCAGGTGAACAAAGAAGGATGGCGTTTGAAGAAGAAATAAACCTATCACGGAGTGTACCCATGTGCGGAATAGTCGGCTATATCGGGGAACAGGAAGCGACCCCCATCATCTTTGACGGACTGAAACGACTGGAGTACCGGGGGTATGACTCCGCCGGTATCTGCACCCTGCTGGACGGACGATCGGAGATGCGACGCAGCGAGGGGAAGCTTTTCCGGCTGGAGAAGTTGCTGGCGTCCGAACCCTTGGCCGGGAGCATCGGCATCGGGCATACCCGCTGGGCCACCCACGGCAGGCCCTCGGAAACCAATGCCCACCCCCACAAGGCAGGACCCTTCATCGTGGTCCACAACGGCATCATCGAGAACTACCTGGCGCTGAAGGAGATGCTCATCGGCCGGGGACATACATTCAAGAGCGAGACCGATACCGAGGTCATCTCGCACCTCATCGAGGAAAAGTACAAATCAGCTGCCGATTTCGAGCAGTCGGTGCGCAGCGCGCTGGCCGATCTGCGGGGCGCCTATGCGGTCTGCATCCTCTGCGAGCGGGAGCCCGGCGTCCTGATCGCCGCCAAGCTCGGTTCACCCATGGTGGTGGGCCTGGGCTCGGGTGAGTTTTTCGTCGCCTCGGACATCCCCGCCATCCTTTCCCATACCCGGGAGATGGTCTTCATGGAAGACGGAGAACTGGTGGTTTTTCGCGCCGGAGCGGCCGCATTCAGCACCATCGCGGGCGATCCCCTGGAAAAGAAGCCGCGTCACATCGACTGGTCTCCCCTGATGGCGGAAAAGGGCGGCTACAAGCATTTCATGCTCAAGGAGATCTTCGAGCAGCCGCGGGCGATCCGGGATACCATCGCCGGGAGGCTCCTGGAGGAGGACGGAGACGTCTTCCTGGATACCATCGGTCTTCCCGAGGCGGAACTGTGCGCCGTGGAGCGGATCTACATCGTTGCCTGCGGAACCTCCTGGCACGCCGCCCTGGTGGGGAAATTCCTCATCGAGGATCGTTGCCGCATTCCGGTTGAAGTGGATATCGCCTCCGAATTCCGCTACCGGAAACCGATTCTGAATGACCGGACCCTGGTCATCCTCATCTCCCAGTCGGGAGAGACGGCCGACACCCTGGCGGCGCTGCGGGAAGGAAAGTCGCGGGGGGCCAGGAACATCGCCATCTGCAACGTGGTTGACTCATCCATTGCCCGTGAGGCGAACGGCGTGATCTACACCCACGCCGGACCCGAGATCGGTGTCGCATCCACCAAGGCGTTCGTCACCCAGCTCATCGCCCTCTATCTGTTCACCATCCGCCTGGGACGCGTTCTGGGGACTGTAGACCGGGGCATGGGTCAGCAGATGATCACCTCCCTCCTTCACCTGCCGACTCTCATCGACGAGACCCTGAAGCTGAACTCCCGGATCGAGGGGATCGCCCGTACCTATCTGCACGCCACGGATTTCCTCTACCTGGGCCGGGGCATCACCTATCCCATTGCCCTGGAAGGGGCTCTGAAGCTGAAGGAGATCTCCTATATCCATGCGGAAGGATACCCTGCCGGCGAGATGAAGCACGGGCCCATCGCCCTCATCGACGAAAACATGCCGGTGGTGGTGCTGGCGCCCCGCTCCGACAACTATGAAAAAACCGTTTCCAACATGGAGGAGGTCATTGCCCGCGGCGGCAGGGTCATCGCCCTCTGCACGGTCGGGGATGAAGAGCCGGCGAAAAAGGCCGAGACGACTATTGCGATACCCCCGTGCGACAGCGAACTGGTAACGGTCCTGCTTACCATCCCCCTTCAGTTGCTGGCCTACCATGTTGCCGTGATGAAGGGGACGGACGTCGACCAGCCGCGCAATCTGGCCAAGAGCGTCACGGTGGAGTAGTCGGCTGCCTGCGTTACACTGCGTGTTTCCATCTTATGAAGTTGGAAATTCTGGAAAAAAGATGAAACCTGTTTCCCCATAAAGAAGGAAATATGAGGCCCGCAAGGTTAGAGCGGGCCTTTTCCATATGCGCCAGGTATGGCTCGAGGCGCGCAGGGGGAGAGAAGGCACATGAAAGCATATCTTGAACGGCCCCGCGAGACGATCCAACGTCTTATCGTTATCATTGCATTGGCGTACACAACGCTCATTCCCGAGCCACTCCCGGCGGCAGGCTTTAAGGTCGGAGTACCGGAAACCCTGAAATTCTATTGCGGAGACAAAATCGTCGCGTCGGGAGACAGCAGGGCAAACGTTCTCGCCAAATGCGGAGAGCCGGCCTGGCGCGAGATGCGGGAGGACGCACGTACTGAAGCCTATCTCCTCAATAAGACGCCCGTGAATTTCGTAACGACCGAGGAATGGGTCTACAACTTCGGATCACATCAATTCCTCCATTTTCTCCGTTTCCAGGGAGACCGGCTTGCGGTAGTCGAGACCGGAGGCTATGGATATGATGATCGGGATTTCGGCCGGAACTGCGGAAACGGGAGAAACATCTCTCTTGGTGACAGAAAGCTGGAGGTTCTTGTCAAGTGCGGGGGGCCGATGGAAAACGCCGGCGGGGGTGGCGCGCTGGTGGAAAGCGACGAATGGACCTACAATTTCGGGCCGGAGAGTTTTATGTATTTCGTGAAATTCCGACATGGAAAGGTGTATGACGTAAGAACGGGAGGATATGG
>CAYSPF010000077.1:0-10951 GCA_964432775.1 uncultured Geobacter sp. | reverse complement strand
CGTATGTATTGTCGGTACGAAATACCGCGCGATACGCTTGTCGGGATGAGCAGTACGGAGAAGGAATGCTACGCCATGGTGTAGCGCCAGAGATAATCTCACTTCAGAAGTTGAAATTGTGGGTGGGGCGGCGGAAAATGGTTGGCGCCGCTTTAACTGCGTATTTCGCTGGCTTGAAGAAGGGGTAGGTCCAGTTCCTTATAGTAGTCTACACAGCAACCCTCATGCATCCCATGGGATACGAGGTCTTGTTCGTCATCAGTTTCACAAATAAGCTTTTTGCAGACGAGGCAGATCGTTTTCATGGCTAGCGAATGTCCCCCCCGGATAGTGAATATTAGTAAGTATATTTGAAATACTTTTTAATGCAAGAGATGTTTTATGAATTTCCGGTATTCTGCATCTTTCCCTTTCGCGTCCTGCCACCAGACAGACAAAAGAGGTGGCTATGCTTTTCACCCGGGAGACAAGATGCAAGCCGTTCTTCCCCCGTTTCGTATAGCACGTGAACTCTCCTTTGTCTCATTTGCTCACGCACTGAGTATACGTCCCTCACTCACTCCTTGACACCGCCATGGAATCTGGTACTACGTTGCTGATACTTTAACTCTATCAAGGAGGGAATCATGAAACTTACCGCTGCCGTCATTGCCGCCGCTGTTCTGTCGTCATCCGTCGCCATGGCCGCCATGCCCAAGAGCTACCAGGTGACCGGGCCCGTGCTGGAGGTCAAGGGCGATATGGTGACCATCCAGAAGGGGAAAGAGAAGTGGGAAATCGCCCGCGATAAGGACACAAAGGTAACCGGCGATTTGAAGGTCGGCGCCAAGGCAACGATCTTCTACCAGATGAAGGCAACGAGCATTGAAGCCAAAGGTGCGGAAAAGAAAAAATAATCCGGTGGGAAAGCGGCAAACAAAAAAGGGGGCGTCCTGGTGGGACGCCCCCTTTTTTCGTACGGTACTTCTTTAACCGGAGGTTGTTACAGGAATGCCTTCTCCATGGCCCATACGCCGCAGGGGCAGATCCCGGCACAGATGCCGCAACCGATGCAGTAATTGTCATCGGAGGTATACTCCACCGTGCCGTCCTCTTTCTCCGTGCGCACGATGGCTCCCTCCGGACACGTTTCCAGGCACATGGAGCAGTCGCGACAGGTACCGCAGGAGATGCAGCGGTGCACCTCGTTTTTCGCGTCCGTTACCCGGAATCGTCCCCGGTTCTGGGGGATGAACAGTTCTCGGCTCAGTTTCTCCTGGGGGATCATCTCCGGCTTCTTTTTGGGGACAAGCTCCCAGCCGTTGAGGTACGCGTCAATGTATTCGGCCACCTCGCGCCCGCCGGCGATGGCATGGGTCAGGAGACCCGGCTTGATGGTGTCGCCGATGGCGAATACCTTGGACTGGCGCTTCGACTGCCAGCAGTCGCTGACATCCATCATGCCCCGGTCGGTGAGCCATTCGCGGGGCACATAGGAGAGGTCGGGCCGCTCGCCGATGGCGATGATGACGGTATCAGCCTCGATGAAGCGGCCGTCCTTGGTGTGAAGGCCCTCGCTATCGATACGTTCGGTAAATGTCGGCCACTGGATATCGCCGCCCAGCGCGGTGAAGTGGTCGATCTCCTTCTGATAGGCGGCCGGACGCTGCACGTCGATGGCGGTAACCTTGTCCGCACCCATGGCATAGGCGCCGAGCGCCACGTCCATGCCCGCGTTGCCCGCGCCGATGACGACTACCTTTCTGCCGACCTTGGGATTCTCGCCGTTGTTGATGGCCTTCAGGAATTCAAGGCCCTTTACCAGACGCTCATGGCCGGGAAAGGGGATCACCACCGGGTTGTGGGCACCGCTGGCAACGACCAGCACGTCGTATTCGTCCTGCATGGCGGCGAAGGTGTCCTTGCCGATCTTCTGGGAGACACGGATATCCGCCCCCATTGTCTTGATGCGGTTCACCTCGCTGTCCAGGATCTCGCGCGGCAGACGCTCCATGGGGATGGCCTGGCGCAGCTTGCCGCCAACCTCCTTGTCCCCTTCGAACAGGGTCACGCCATGGCCCATCAGGCTCAGTTGCCAGGCCGCGGAAAGGCCGCCGGGGCCGCCGCCGATGACCGCCACTTTTTTGCCGGTTTCAGGCTTTTTCTCCGGCGGCGCAGCTTCCTGGGAGAGCTTGCCCAGTTCCTGCATGGCCACCGGATGGTCGACGAACCTGCGGCTGCAGGCGTCCTTGCACAGGTTCGGACAGACCTGGCCGCAGACGCTGGCCGGGAAGGGAGAATAGGTGAGCACCAGCTCCAGCGCTTCCTTCACCTTGCCCTGGCGGAGCAGGTTGATGCGGTCCTGGGTCGGAATGCCCGTCGGGCAGGCGGTCTGGCAGGGTGCGCCGAACAGCTTGTTCTGCCAGTGGGGAATCTTGAGTCGGTCTTCGCCGGTATTGACGAAGTTGACCACGCGATCGTAATCGTCTTCGACAACATCGCCGAAGATGCCTCCCTCAACCCATTTGCCGGTGCGAAATTCACGGAGGGTGATGCGGTCACGGCGCTGTCGCTCTTCCCATGACATGGCGACAATCTTCTTCCACGGGGAGAGGTCGGTCAGTTCGCCGAGAAGGTGCGGACGGCCTATTTTCTCCAGGAACACCGGCATGTTGGTCAGCAGGAACTCCCGATCCGATTCATCCAGGTCCAGCTGCCAGACAAACTTGGTAAGTCCCGATACCGGACCACGCACGTAGATGGTGCCGCCGACCATGCCGACGCAGCCCCGGTCGCCGAGCACCGATTCGAACTGTTCCGAGTCATAGCCGCAGACCACGGCGATGCCTCCACCCATGAACTCGAAGGAGAAGGATCCGGTATTCTTCAGGATCCACAGCTCCGGCGGCTCATAGGACGGGTCGTGCTTCATGAGCGAACCGGTGCGGGTGCCTGCGCGGCCCCCCACGTAGATCTTTCCGCTGGCGGAGCAGTGGCCGGTGGTGTCGCCGCCGTCACCCTTCAGGGTGAGAGTAGCGCCGGCATTGAGCCAGCCCACATCGGCAGGGGCCGGACCTTCCACCACGATCTCCGTGCCTTCGAGACCGAAGGCGCCCACGCGCTGGCCGGGGTTCTTGACGGTAAACTTCAGCGGCCTGCCGTCTTTGGTCCAGAGAGGGCCGCCGATATCGTGGTGGCCCGAGGCAAGGATCTCGAATTCCGTCTCGCCCTGATCGAGGGCTGAATATATCTTCTGCAGCAACTGCTGCGTCGATATGCGTTTATTCTGTTCATCAAAGCCTGAAATAAAGGCCGGCATGTATAGTTCCTCCTTAGCAGACGTACTGGACCTGGAGACGGTCCGCAACGGCCTTGTCGGAAGCGACCAGGCAGTCGGAGCGACCAATCGGCAGGGATGAGTTCCCGATGGGGGCCATGAGCTTGCGCAACTCCTGGTCCATGCCCAGGAAGTAATTTACGATGTTTTCCGCGACCCGGTCCGGGTTGAGACGCCGCACCAGAGTCGGCTCCTGGGTGGTAATCCCGGCCGGGCAGAGGCCCGTGTTGCAGGCGTTGCAGCGGCCGTGGTCGTTCCCCAGGCAGCCTGCCAGTTGCAGAATCAGCTTGCCGGTGAAGACGCCGTTGGCGCCGAGGCAGAACATCTTGAAGGCGTCTGCCGCCAGATTGCCGGTCTTGCCGAGACCGCCTGCCGCCCAGATGGGGATCTGCCCCTGGCGACCCTGGGCAACCGCGGCAAGGTAGCAGTCGCGCAGCTTGCTTACCACCGGATGGCCGGTGTGGTCCAGGGAGATCTCGTGGGCCGCTCCGGTACCGCCGTCGATGCCGTCCAGGAAGAACCCGCCGACAATGTTGTACGGGTCGCGCACCAGGTTGTTGAACACCGAAACCGAGGTGGCGCTCGCCGCGACCTTGATGGCAACCGGCACGCGGAACTTGAAGGCGGCGTTGAAGGAGAGAAACATCTTCTGCACGCTCTCCTCGATGGAATACAGACCCTGGTGGTTGGGCGGCGACAGGAGATCCGTCCTGGGCACGCCGCGGATCGACTGGATATGGGGGGCAACCTTGGCCGCCATCAGCAGACCGCCGTCGCCGGGCTTGGCGCCCTGGCCTATCTTGATCAGTACACCGGCAGGGTCTTCCACCATGTGGGGCATGGCCTTGATGATGCGGTTCCAGCCGAAATGGCCGGAGGCAATCTGCAGGATGGTGTACTTCAGGTACTTGCTCTTCAGAAGGCGCACCGGCATGCCGCCTTCACCGGAGCACTGGCGTACCGGCAGGCCGCACTCCTCGTTCAGGTAGGCAACCGCCATGGAGACCGCCTCCCACATCCTCCAGGAGAGGGCGCCGATGGACATGTCGCCGATGATTACCGGATAGATCCAGCGCACGGGAGGCGTCTGAGCATCCTTTACCAGGGCGCCGTCCGGGCCGACGGTGAAGGGGAGATGGGTAGCCGGAAGGACGCGGCCCAGGGGCGCCAGGCAATCGAAGGTGTGACGCTCGGCGTCCAGGCTCGGGTCGGTCATCTGGGAAATACGACCGACGCGCAGGGTATCGAGGGTGCGGGCCTGCACCTCCAGATTGTTGCGCCCGCCACGCTTGGGACCCGAGGCGGTCTCGGCCTGGTAGACCACGGAGAAGCGGGAATCCGGGTTGCGCTCCGCGCGGATGGCGCTGTTGGGGCAGACCCTCTCGCAGACGCCGCAGCCGCGGCAGTAGTTCTTCATGACATTGCGTTGTGCGATGACCGGCGTGGCGCTGAAGGAGATCTTCGGCTCCGGGGTCTCCGTGTCGGAGAACGACTTGCGGCGGCGCTCCACCTTCGGGGCAATGGCGCCGAAGGTGCAGGCGGCAACGCAGGAGCCGCACAGGGTGCAGCGCTTGGTATCGTACACAACCTTCCAGGGAAGGTCGTTGCAGGCCAGATCGTTTATTTTTACTGTTTCCATCGCTGGACCTCCAGATTGTTGTCAATAACGACTATCTCGCGCTCGTTGGGATAGACGTCCGTTTCCCAGTCACGCTCCGGCAGGACCTCGTTGATGCCGCAGACCTCGGAGGAGAACACGACGGTATCGGAGGTGTGCCCAACCACTATGGGACGCAGCTTCTTGGCGTCACAGACGACCCACAAGGTGAAGTCGGGCAGGGTGCCGATGATGGTGTTGGGACCGTTGATCTCCAGGTTTGCCAGAGACTGGCGGATGGCCAGCAGTTCTTCCTTGTCTTCACGCTTGACCACGTCTTCGAAGGGGAGCGGCGTGATGATATGCTTGTAATATTGGAGCGGCCAGCCCAGCTCACGATGCATGTAGTGCATGGTGTAAAGGAAGCACTGGGAATCGGATTCGAAACCGATATAGCCGGGATGCAGGGTCGCCTGGAAATCCTTGTTCTTCTGGTAGAAAGTGTTCTCGCCGTTGGTCAGAGTCACGTAACCCTGGAGGAAGAACGGGTGGGCCGCGTAGCGGACGATGGCGTAGTTTGTGTTCTGGCGGCACTGGGCCGTGATCACCTTGGCGGTAAAGGAATCGTCCGCCTCCCAGAGCCCGAAGAAAGTGCCGATATCGCGCGGGTCCCCGATCTCCTTGAGGGTGATGACATCCGGCCAGAAGGAATATACGAAACCGGTCTCGTCCTTCTCCAGGGCAGCGCGGATCCGCAACCGGGTGGTGGTCAGCAGCTCTTCCTTTTCCCTCTGCGGAAGATCCCTGCACCGATCGGGGTAGTCAAAGGTCCGGAACACGTAGTTGGGCATCTTCTTGATGTCCATGCCCGGCTTCCAGGTGGTTTCCGGGACCCACTGGAACACCTGCCGGAAACCGAGGGAGTCCAGGATGGTCTCGGCGATCATCAGGCCTTCGTCGGTGCATGCCAGCGAAAGGGTGGGTTTGTCCTTGTAGTCGGCGAACATCCCGCCCAGATCCTGCATGACCATGGCGAACCCGGAATTGTCATGCCCCTTCTGCTGTGAATTCATCAGTTGCAGTGCCTTGCTCGGGTGCACGTAGTTGAGACTCTTTATGGCGCCAATGCGACACATGAACGGTTTCCTCCAATTTGCGCTACCTCAGTCACCGGCGACCGGTAGCAGGTAGTAATCCGGCCGTCTTGTTTCGGGTGGATATAAGTCGGTTCAGAGAGTCGGCATTCTGATTCATTAACCGGCGAAAGGCATATAAAGCAAACACAGTGCCAGGATCTATTTATTTTTGTAGTTTTTTTTGTTTCAGGGAATGGTAGTAAATACGGTGTGTTGCAAGCCATGCATTTTATTGTATGTTCCGGCGGCGGGGAGTTGAATGCGGGAAAAGGCTGTTTTGGATATCTTTTCTATTCTACTGAGTGTGGACTGATTACATACCGGTTCATTTCGACAGTTGCCTGCCGTCTCATGGGTCATGGGCCGCAGAGGTCACTCAGCGTGCCTTTCATTCCCGGCTGGCGGACAGCGGGGCAATCTGGTAGAGTGCATCGACAGGCAAAACCCGCGCCTCTTCCGGCTCGGGTCACCATATGTCGGGGAATGGAAATGATGGTTCTACGTCACCTATGCAGTACATTCTGCCTCTTGCTCCCGGTCCTTGCCGGACCGGTATTCGCCGACCCTGTTCCGGTGTCGCCCCCGGATGAGTGGAACATCTTGCAGAAAGCCGTCAGAGACGGCACGATGCCAAGGGACGACGCACGCAGGGAAATCATCAGGCTGGGCGCCAAACTGCGGGAAGGAACTACTGGAAAGGCCGTCCGCTCGCCGTTCCATTTCCCGGTCAAGGGGTATGGCCCGGACTGTCTCGGCGGGAAACACGGCAGCGGCTTCAAACCCGCGGGTTACGATTTCTACGACGGCAATCGGCACGGCGGTCATCCGGCCCATGACCTGTTTATCCGGGACACCCGCGTTGACGGCCTCGATACCGGCACGGGAAAACCGGCGGAGATCGTCTCCTTCACCGACGGGGTCGTCATCGGGGTGAATCCCTCCTGGCAGCATCCCAGCGGGATCAGGGGCGGAGTCTATATCTGGATCCATGACCCGACAGACGACAGGTATTACTACTACGCCCACCTGGCTCAGGCGCTGGTTGCACCGGGAGATCGGGTACGGGCCGGCGACAGGATCGCCCTGCTCGGCAGAACCGGCAAGAATGCCTGGCCAAAACGTTCTCCGACCCATCTGCACTTCATGTGCCTCTCCTTTGATGAGGGGAGGATGACGCCCCATGACACCTACCGTGAGCTGCTGGGGTCGGTAACCCGCTGACAGCTTATTCCACGTCCCTTACCTGCTGTTCCGGTCAAGCATGGATCGCACCTTCCGGACCAGATCCAGAGGGTGGAGGGGTTTTGTCAGTACCTCATCCCCACTCTCCAGGATTCCCTTGGTGTACAGCAGGTCAGGGCTGTAACCGCTCATGAACAGGACCTTTACATCGGGCCTGAGCCTTCTGATTTCTTCATGCGCCTCCGTGCCGCTTTTTGTCGGCATGATCATGTCCATGATGATTATGTCTATCTTCTCGCTGTTTGCCTTGAATTTCTCGACGGCATCAGCCCCGTCGTTGGCAAAGATCACGTCATAGCCGAATTTTCTCAATATCGTGTCCGCGAATTGCCGTATGGAAGCGTCGTCTTCCGCTACCAGCACCGTTTCGCTCCCCATCCGCGGGTAGTCGAGGTCCGCCTTTTCTGCACTGTCCGCATGCTCTTCCGTATCAAGGGCGAGGTAGATTCTGAACGTCGTGCCTTTGCCCGGCTCACTGTAGACATTTATGAAACCGTTATGCTGTTTGATCACCCCGTATACTATCGAAAGACCCAGGCCGGTACCCTTTCCCACTCCCTTGGTGGTAAAAAACGGCTCGAAGATTTTCTTGGCGGTCTCCGCATCCATCCCTTCACCGGTATCGGATACCGACAAAACGACATATCTGCCCGGCGCTCCATAGCCGTGCGCATGGATGAAGTCTTCCCGTATCTCCTCTATTCCCGTCTCGATGGTCAGCTGCCCCCCCTTCGGCATCGCATCCCTGGCATTGGTCGCCAGGTTCATCAAAACCTGTTCGATCTGACCGCTGTCGGCATAAATCATCAGAGGATTTGCCTGGAAGAGCGTTTTCATTTGGATGTCCTCACCGATAATCCTGCCGAGTAATTTACCAACGTTCAGAATAAGGTCGTTCAGATTGACCGAACTCAGATTCATGGTCTGTTTCCGGCTGAAGGCCAGCAGGCTTCGGGTGAGATTGGCTGCCCTTTCCGCTGCCGCAAGAACCTGGTCAACATTTGCTCTGAGGGCCGGGTTGTCTTCCGTGCCCGACTGCAGCATATAGCAATAGCCATATATCACCGTCAGTATATTGTTGAAGTCATGGGCAACCCCTCCGGCAAGTTGTCCGATCGCTTCCATTTTTTGAGACTGGCGGAACTGCGCCTCCATGAGCTTTTGCTCCGTGATGTCCTGGTTAAGGCCAATCATTCGTATGGCCGTGCCATCTTCGTCCCTGATTACAATACCATTGGCCTTGATACTTTTTATGGTCCCATCGGGATGTATGATACGGAACTCGGTGTCGTAGTCCCTTTCACCCCGCACCGCGGCATGATTGGCTTCCATTGCGTCTGTCAGATCGTCAGGGAGAATACGCTCCTGCCATGCTTCGAAACATCCGCTGAATGAGTTCCTGTCCATGCCGTATATTTCAAACATCCGATCGTCCCAGACCAGCGTGCCACCCCGTATATCCCTGTCCCAGATGCCGAACCGTCCCGAATCGATAGCGAGCCGGAGCCTGTGAGAGGCTTCCAGCAGGGCATCATCGACCCTGAGTTTCGCCAGCGCGATTGACACGTAATCAACCAGCTCCTCCAGCAGGGTTATTTTTTCGGCCGTGAAGCGGTCCCGGCGTTTGTCATTGAACTGAAACAGGCCAAAGGCTTCGCCATGCACTCGCAACGGGATAAGGGCCACCGACTCATACCCTTCGCCGTTGCAGCGGTTGCGCGTCTTCGCCTGCCGGTCTTCATCCGTCGTGCCGGCCAGCAGTTCCGTGGTGCAGCTAGACCAGAAACTGCCGCGCGTTGTAAAGAAATGTTTTGACGGGTCGAAGCGCCCGCAGATGACGTTGCCGCACATGCAATCATATGCGGGATGGCCTGCGTAATCGCGTAGAAGCTCTCCGGCCTGGTCATGGGCGCAGAGGCTGTTCTCCACTTTCACGAATTCCGCAGGAAAGCCGCGGGTTTCGTAATACGGGAAATCCTCACCTTCCTGTAATCGTACACCGACTGCCTCGCACCCGGTGACCCGCTGGAAATACAGGATCAGGTCGTTCATCAGCTCCCTCAGGTCCACGGCCCTGTTGCAGATGCGCAACAGTTCAATGGTGGCTTCGCGTGCCTCCTCGGCCCTCTTTTGATCGGTGATGTTGTCGAACACGGCCACGAAGTGCTCTGGCCTCGGGCTGTAAACCGAGATGGAGAGCCAGCTTTTCAATGGCTCGAAATAGGTGTCGAATCTCTCGGGCCTGCCGGTGGATGCTACCCGGCCGTAAATATCCATCAGTTCCGCGGACGAATCCTTGACCGCCGGGAGAACCTCGGTAACCCTTTTGCCGACCACGTCGTCCAACCCGGTCAATCGCCCGAAGGCGCCGTTCACATCGAGATAGAGAAAGTCGTCCGGACGGCCCTGATCATCATACAACATCCGGCAATACGCACACCCCGACAGCATGTGGTCAAAGAGCGAGCGATACCGTTTTTCACTTTCGAGAAGCTCTTGTTCCGATCGATCGCGTTCGGTGATGTCGCGGGAAATCCCGAACACTCCGACGACGTCTCCCCTGGCATCGAAGATTGGCCCCTTGGTTGAGAGAAAGGTCCGATACGAACCGTCCGCGGCCGTCAGGTAATCCTTGTAGCTCAGGACCCGGCCGGCATCCAGCACCTGTTGATCGCCGGTCATGATTGCCGTGGCTTCCTCAGCAGAGAAGAGGAATGTGTCGTCATGACCCATCACTTCTTCACTGCGCATTCCGGTGATGTTCGCGGCAGCGGTGTTGAACACGAGGTACCGTCCCTGCCGGTCCTTCACGAATATGGCATCGGTTGTTCCCTCGATCAGTGCATTCATGAGGTTCCGGTTCGTGAGCAGCTCTTCCTGCGCCAGCCGGGTCCCCCTGATATAGCGGGAAATCAGCAGATAGAGAAGAGCGCCGGTGACGAGTATGAAGAAGAAGCCTTTGAACACGGCGATACGAACAATGTCCTCCGGATCACGGGTAAGCCGGGCCAGGACGGTATCCGAAAGGTAGATCCACAATGCCGCAACCACTGCATAGATGGCGACGATCCGCAGCGCGCCCAGGCGGTCTGAACGTCCATGATCATTTTTCACGGTGACTCCGTACCTCCCTCTTTCACCAACCCTCTCATTCTCTCCGCGAGAGTTGAGTTTCCGACCTTACCTGTTTACGAAAGAGTACGGTATTTGCCGGGCGTTGCAAGTTCCTTATCCTCTATTCCCTACCCGTCGGCAAACAGCCGAGAGAGGCGCGATGTCCGCTCAAAGAGGAATCTTCAGGCGCATGCAGTATCGGGGCTCGGAGTACGATACTACTGCTCTTTCACCCGGCGTGCTCAAAAAAAGATTCCGGTTCAAGAATCGGTTGCATTTTTGTCCGTCTAATATATTGTATATGCGATGAATTCAGGGAACTCTTGCGGCAGGGTTGCCTGCGAAAAACGAAGTAGATACCGGAAGGAGACCGCATGGCAACCGACGACAGAACCCGCGAAGATCTCCTGGCAGAGATGGAGGAGCTCCGATTGCGGCTGGAAGAGGTCGAAGAGACACTGCGTGCCGTCAGCAGCGGTGAGGTGGACGCTTTGGTGGTCTCCGGGGCCGGGGGGGAGCAGGCCTTCCAGGCTGCCAACGTGAAAC
>CAYSPF010000076.1:0-10964 GCA_964432775.1 uncultured Geobacter sp. | reverse complement strand
TCAAAACCACCTGTTATCGAGGTAAAAAGGGGGATCCATGCAATTCAAGTGTTTGCTCGCAGTGGTTGGTTTGATATTGGGCAGCATCATATTCGTTGCCGGGCCGGTCCTTGCCGACTTCAACGTTAACGACCGTGTGGAATGCCGTTGGAAGAATGGTTCCACCTGGTATCCGGGAGTTATTGTTGAGAAAACCGGCAAGCAGGTATTCATCCACTACAACGATGGAGACAAGGAACACACCACGATAAACAAGTGCCGCAAAGTCAGCACTGCTCCTGCCGGCAGCCTCAGAAAGGGATCGCTGGTCAGCTGCTATTGGAAAGGCGGCAACACCTTATATCCGGGCGTGATTGTTGAGAAAACCGGACACCAGGTGTTCATCCACTACAACGATGGAGACAAGGAACACACCACGATCGATAAGTGTCTGCCGCGATAGCAGCCGGCACACAATAATTTGCCGCAGGCGAAACAAAAATGGGGGAACCGGAAACGGTTCCCCCATTTTTGTTTTTTCAACGGACAGCGGATCCCATCGGGACGAATTCATTGTGTCGATACCGGCAACGGAACCTCTCGAAAGGTCGTCAATGCCACGTACAGCGGGTCCTGACATTCCTGACCCGCTTCAGCGCCTCCGCTGGCTGAGGCGCTCTTCCGCTACAGGATGAAATCCGTGGAGAGGAAGTGGGACTTCCTCTCCCTGACGATATTCGTAATGATCTCCCGGTTGTCCTCCGTCTCCCTGGCGGAAACCACGATACGGATAGAGAAGATGCGCAGGGCGTCGGACACGGACTGGGTTCCCTCGGCGGAGTCCTTTCTCCCGTTGAAGGGAAAGGTGTCCGGGCTCCGCTGGCACTGGCTGTTGATGTTGATGCGACACACCTGGTTGACCAGGGAGTCCACCAACTGGGCAAGCTGGTCCGTATCCCGGCCGAAGATGCTCGCCTGCTGGCCGTAATTGGAGTTGACCACGTACTCGACGGGCTCGCGGATGTCGTCGTAGGGGACCACCGGTATCAGCGGGCCGAACTGCTCCTCGCCGTAGAGGCGCATCTCCGGAGTTACGGGATAGAGGAGCGCCGGGTAGAAGAAGGAAACGACGGCCGTTCCGCCGCCAGTGTTGACAATCCGCGCGCCGAGACCTTTTGCATCGTCCACGAGTTCCGTCAGATATGCGGGCTTTTCCTGCTCCGGCAGGGGGGTGACGGTCACTCCCTCCTCCCACGGCATGCCGCACCTCAGTTCGGCAATTCCCCTCGCCATTTTTTCCAGGAATTCATCGGCAATCCGGCGGTGGACGAACAGTATCTTCAGGGCGGTGCAGCGCTGGCCGTTGTAGGTGAGACTGCCGCGGATGCATTCGGCAGCTGCCAGATCGATATCGGCATCCGGCAGGATGATGGCCGGGTTCTTGGCATCCAGGCCGAGCACGCAGCGGAGACGGTGCGGCCGGGGATGGGTCCTGCGCAGGGCGTCGGCGACCCGGTTGGTGCCGATAAAGGCGAGCACGTCCACACGGCCCGAGGCGAGCAACGGCTGAACAACCGTTTCCCCTTCGCCATACACCGTGTTGATCACCCCGGCCGGGAAGGCGTCACGAAAGGCCTCCAGCAGCGGCTGGAACAGGAGAATCCCGAAACGGGGAGGTTTCAGGATCAGCGTGTTTCCCATGATGAGAGAGGGAATGAGAGTGGTGAAGGTTTCATAGAGGGGAAAATTGTAGGGCCCCATGCACAGGACCACGCCGAGAGGCGCCCGGCGGATCTGGCCGATAATCCCCTGCTGGATGACGAAGCGGGAGGAAACCCGGTCCAGCTCCTTCAATGCCTCGATGGTTTCCCGGATATACGCCACTGCGCGATCGAATTCCCGCTCCGCCTCCCGGAGCGACTTACCGATCTCCCACATGAGGAGCCTGACAATGGGCTCCCGTTTTTCCAGCAGGGCGCGGGTAAACTTTTGCACACAGCGGATCCGTTCGCCCACCGACATGGTGGGCCACTCACCCCGGCCGTTATCGTAGGCCCTGACCGCCACGGAAAGGGCTTCCAGTGCCGCATCTTCCGAGAGGCTGGGGAATTGGCCGACACATTTACGGGTCAATGCCGACCCTTGCTTCACCCAGATCGGAGAGAGAACCTCCTGAAGCGGACCGTGCCATCGGCGCAACTCGCCGCCTACCAGGTAGTAGTCCTGGCATATGGGGCTTTCTATACGATACTTCCCCGGTATTTCCTCCTCGTGGGGAAAAAGTGATTCAATACTGTCTCTCATGGGTGTTCTCCTGATATCAACCTATCTACCGAATCGAGTGAAGGGGTCATAGTAGTACACCTTGGACGGTCCTGTCAAAAGAACACTAGCCGCCTGAGAACACTGCTGACTATTTGCAGGAATCTGAGAGATGAGGGTGTCGCGGTACAAGCGAAGATACTGCGAGGGTCGGCATCAGACAACGGAGAGCATCTTTGCGTCGAGGATCATGGCGCCGTGGGGATAGAGCGCAACCGGATTGAGGTCGATCTCCTCCAGGAGACCGGTGGCCATCAGTTCGGAGACGATCACCAGGATGTTCGCCAGCGCATCACGGTCCCGGGGCGGGGCGGCGCGGTAGCCGGTAAGAAGTCGGTACCCCTTCACCCGCTCCATGAGGCAAAAGGCGTCGTCACGGGTCATGGGGGCGAGTGCGAAGGCGACATCACGGTACAACTCCACGAATACGCCTCCGAGGCCGAACATTACCACGGAACCGAACTGGGGGTCGATGATGCCGCCGACGATGACCTCCGTGCCCGGTTGCGCCTGTTCTTCAAGGATTACGCCCTCTGCGTTTTCAATCCCCATCAGGTCGGCCACCGCCGCCGTGACGCCGGCGGAGTCACTCAGGCCGAGCCGGACCCCCCCCACATCGCTTTTGGAGCGAATTCGGGACGAAAACACCTTGGCCACGAGGGGATACGAGAGGCGGGAGTAGTAAGGGAGAGAAGCACCGACAGGCAGATAGATACCGTCGGGCGCGGGAAGACCCGCTTCACGGAGGAATACCTTGACCGCATGCTCCGGAATAACCCCGGCCCCGGGATACGATTCGAGGAAACGGGTCAGGCTCTCTCGCCTATCCATGGGACTCTCCTTTGCCCAGAAGCGCGGCCAGCCCGCGCACCGCCCGTTCGGGAGACGGGTAGACCGGAATACCCGACCGCTCCAGCAGACGGATGAGGCGCGGCGCCACCCCGCCCTGGGCGATATGAACGACAATCGGCTTCCCTACCTTTTCCAGGAACTCCCAGAGATGGTCGGCAAGCCGCAGCGTCACCCCTGCAACCCCTGTCAGGGCGATTACCAGAAACCCGTCATAGACATCTCGCACGCCGAACAGCGCATCCCGGTAATCGTCGACCCGCACCTGCCCGGTCAGGTCGATTGGATTGGCCACCGTATAAAAGGAGGGAAACGCCTCGCGCAGCTCCCGGCGCACCCCTTCAGGCAGTTCGGGCAGCTCAAGGCCGAGGCGCGAGCACTCGTCCGCAGCCAGCACACCGGATCCGCCGCCGTTGGTGATGATGCAGACCCGCTTCCCCGGCGCGGGCCGCTGGTAGGAAACGGCCTTGGCGCCATCGAGCAGTTCATCGAAGCACGCGACCTCATGGAGTCCGAACTGGTCCATCAGGGAATGGAAAACCTCGTAATTGCCCGCCAGTCTTCCGGTATGGGAAAATGCCGCGGCCCCTCCACCTGCCCCCTTGCCCGCCTTGAGGATCAGGAGGGGCTTCCGGTTGGAAAGGAAGCGTGCCGCCTCCAGGAACCTGCGGCCGTCGCTCACCGACTCCAGGTAACAGACCACCACGGCTGTATCGTCGTCTTCGGCCAGGTATTCGTAGACCTCGGGCGCGTCCAGGTCCACCGCGTTACCGTAGTTCACCACCTTGGAGATCCCGGTATTGGCCATCCGGATCGCGTCCAGGAGACAGATCATCACCGCGCCGCTCTGGGAAACGACCGCCACGTTGCCTCGCTTCGGCCTCTTCAGACAGGAATGGGGGAGAAACATGGTATCGAGCCGGTGCCGGGGATTATAGAGACCGAGACAGTTAGGCCCCACGAGGCGCAGCCCTCCCTCCCGACCGATGCGGATAATCTCTGCCTGCAGATCGGTCGCGCCCACCTCGGCGAAACCCGCGCTGACGATCAGCACAAAGCGCGTCTTGTCCCGGAGCTTCTCAAGAAGGGCCGGCACTTCTGCCGCCGGACGGAGGATCACGGACAGGTCCACGGTACCGGGGAGGTCGGCAACCGAAGGATACGAACGAAGTCCGAGAATCTCACCGTACCTCGGATTGACCGGATACACCGCCCCCTTGAGCCGGAAGAGATTTCGCAGGACGATTCCCCCAAGCTTCTCCGGGTCGGGGGTAGCGCCCACGACGGCAACGCTTTTCGGAAAAAAAAGACGGTCGAGTTCTTTCATAACACACCTGGGCAGGTTAATAGGCTGAAGGCTGAAGACTGAAGGAAAACCCGCACTCCATAAACGTTCTACCGAAAATATTATTCTTCAGCCTTCAGCCTTCCACCTTCAGTCTGTGATCCTCACCTCATACGCTCTCGATGAACAGCAGCGCCGGGTCCTCAAGATAACCGGCCACCCGGCTCAGGAAGCGGGTTGCGTCACCGCCGTCCGTCACCCGGTGATCAAAGGTCAGGGACAGGGGCAGGATCTTCCGAATGGCGATCTCACCGTTCACGACCCAGGGCTTGTCGCTGATCCTGCCGCAGCCGAGGATGGCAACATCCGGGTAATTGATGATGGGGGTGGCGAATCCGCCGCCGAACTGGCCGAAGTTGCTGATGGTGAAGCTGCTCCCCTTCATCTCCGCCAGGGTGATGGTGCGCTGCCGGGCCCGTTCCGTAAGGGCCTGGAGATCTCCTGCCAGTTCCAGGATGCTCTTCTTCTCCACGTCCCGCAGCACCGGCACGAGAAGACCGTCGGGCGTATCCACCGCAAAGCCGATGTTGCAGTATTTCTTCAGGACGATCGCCTCCCCTTCCTCGTCCACCGAGGCGTTCAGCAGGGGATGCTCGCGCAGGGCATGCTGGACCGCCTTGATGATGAAGGGAAAATAGGTAAGGTGAATTCCACGGGCATCCAAGCCGGCGTTTTCCCGGAGCCGCAGGCTCCAGAGCTCGGTTACGTCGACCTCCTCCATGCCGGTGACGCAGACGGTCATCTGGTGGGACTTGAGCAGATTCCGGGCAATGGTGCGGCGCAGGCCGCGGAACGGGATTCGCTCCTCAAGCCCCTGTAGTTCGTCCGCGGCGCCCCTCTTCTCAGTGACCGCCAGCAGGTCTTCACGGGTAATGCTGCCGCGGGGGCCGGTCCCCTTTATCCCGTCGAGGGATATCCCCCTTTCCCGCGCCAGTGACCGCACCGCCGGGGTGGCGAGTAGCGTGGGAGGCGGAGTCTCCTCCGCCTCGGGGAGCTCTCCCACCACCGACACGGAACGGGGCCGGGGCTGTTCCTTTTCACCCTCCTCACCGATGGTCAGCAGCGCCTCGCCGACCCGCACGACCTCCCCTTCGTTCCGCGCAAGGGAGAGAACCGTTCCTTTGCGGGGGGTCGGCACCTCAACCACCGCCTTGTCGGTCTCCACCTCCACCACGGGCTGGTGCTCTTCGACCTCATCACCGACCGTAACGAGCCATTTCCTTATCTCGGCCTCGGTGATGCCCTCGCCCAAATCCGGTAACAGAAAATCAAACGGCATGCTCAGTACCTCAGGAGTTCCTCGACCGCTGTTCGGATACGGGCGGTATCGGGAAGGTAGTGTTCCACAAGTTTCGCCAGGGGAACCGGCACATCAGGTCCGGCAACACGGAGGACCGGTCCCCGGAGGGACAGGATCGCCTCCCCGGCAATGGTGGCCGCCAACTCCGCGCCGAAGCCGCAGGTCACGGGCGCCTCGTGGACGATGACAACGCGGCCTGTCTTTGCCACGGAGCGCAGCACCGCCTCCTCATCAAAGGGGGACAGGGTCAGCAGATCGATAATCTCCACATCATAGGGTTCCAGGGACTTCACCACCCGCTCCAGCATGCTTCCCCAGGCGATGACCGTTACGTCGTTTCCCTCCCGCACGATACGGGCCTTGCCGAGAGGTACGGTGTACTCTCCGTCCGGGACCTCCTCCTTGATCATGCGGTAGAGCCGGGTCGGCTCAAGGAAGATCACCGGGTCAGGGTCGCGCAGGGCCGAGATCAGCAGTCCCTTGGCGACGTATGGACCGGAGGGAACCACCACCTTGATACCCGGCATGTGGCAGAAGAAGGCCTCGCAGCTTTCCTCGTGGAGCTCCGGCGCCTTGATGCCCGCGCCGTAGGGGGCACGGATCACGAGCGGGCAGGAAAACCTGCCCCGCGAGCGGTTCCGGTAGCGGGACGCATGGGAGAAAATCTGGTCGAAGGCGGGATAGATGAACCCGAGGAACTGGATCTCCGCCACCGGCCTCAGGCCATACAGAGCCATGCCGATCGCGGTACCAATGATGCCCGACTCGGCCAGGGGGGTGTCGATGACCCGCTCTGCGCCGAAGATCTCCAGCAGGCCGTCGCTGATGCGGAACACACCGCCGTCCTTTCCCACGTCCTCCCCGAGCAGCACGACCCGGTCGTCCCGCTCCATCTCCTCCCGCAGGGCCTGATTGATGGCCTGTACCATGTTACGCGTCGGCATCGGCGGCCCCCTCCTCCATCTCCCGGGTCTGACGGGGCGTGCAGTTTTCGAAAACCGAGAGGAAGATTTCACGCCTCTCGGCAGGCGCGGCGCTTTCCGCCTCGCGAACCGCCTGATCGATGGTCTCGCGGGTCCGCTGTTCCAGCTCCCGCTGGTATTTCCCGGTCCAGAAGCCGCGTTTTTCCAGAAAACGCCGCAGCCGCTCCAGGGGATCCCTCTTCTTCCACTCCTCCACCTCGTCGGCGTTGCGGTAGCGGTCCGCGTCGTCGGCCGTGGTATGGTGGGAGATGCGATAGGTAAAACACTCGATGAATGTCGGGCCTTCGCCGCTGCGCGCACGTTCCAGGGCCTGCCGTGTCGCGGCATAGACGGCGAAAACGTCGTTGCCGTCCACCTGAATCCCTTCGAACCCGTAGCCGAACGCCTTCTGGGCAAGGGTAGCGGCGGCCGTCTGCTGACCGCGGGGCACCGAAATGGCCCACTGGTTGTTCTGGCAGATGAACACCACCGGCAGGCGGAACACTCCCGCCATGGTGAAGCCTTCGTGGAAATCGCCCTTCGAGGTGGCGCCGTCGCCGAAATAGGCGACCACCGCGACCGGGTCCTTGCGGTAGCGGGCCGCCATGGCCGTTCCGACAGCATGGGGTATGTGGGTGCCAACCGAAACGCAGACGGGAAGGATATTCAGCCCCGCGGGAGAAACGAGTCCCCGCTCGTCTCCTGCCCAGTAGCGGAACAGCAGGTCAAGGGGATATCCCCTGCTTATGTGCATGCCGGTCTCCCGGAACGAGGGAAACACCCAGTCGCCCTTCTCCAGGGCAAAGGCGCTCCCCACCTGGGCTGCCTCCTGGCCGAGGATGGAGGGATAGGTGCCGATCCGTCCCTCGCGCTGAAGGCTCAGGGCTCTCCCGTCGAATGCCCGGGAAAGGACCAGGAGCTCATAGAGTCGCAGAGTATCCTCTCGGGAAAGGGGCGGCAGAAGGGATTCGTCTGCATTGCCCTCCCTATCGAGGATGTCCAGGCGCGTAACGGAGAATGTTTCGATGACTGTCAGCGGCATGTCCACAAGGATAGCAGGGAAAATATTCACGTCAACGATTTCGTCCGGTTGTACGTTACTGCTCACAAGGGTACAATTGTACAATGTCTGGATCGAGTCGTAAGGAGAGGAATTGAGAGGAGAACAACCATGAAAGTCTTGAGGATCATACCAATGATGCTGGCGCTGGCGGTGATACCCGCCCTCGCTTTCTCCGCCGAGTATGGACGCGCCAGAATCGGTTTCCTGTCGGGCGATGTGCAGATACAGACCGCGGGCGCGTCGGAGTGGGTGCCCGCTTCCACCAACACCCCCCTGCGGGACGGGGATCGGATGTGGGTCCCCCAGGAGGCAAGGACCGAGGTCCAGGTCCTGGGCGGTGTATTGATCCGTCTTGACGCCTTCACCTCACTCGATGCCCTCTCCCTGGGCGGCGAATCCATCCAGTTTTACCTGAACGACGGACATGCCTACATCAACAACCGCAAGGCCGGCATCGATTCCGTCCAGATTGACACCCCCTTCAGTTCCATCGTATGCCGGGACGACTCCCTCGCCAGAATCGACGTGACCGAGAGCGGCGCCACGGAAATTTCCGTTCTCAGGGGAGACGCCTACGCGGAAACCAGGAACGGCAAGATTCGGGTCAGGGAGGGCACTACACTCCTGATCAGAGAAGACCTGACGGCGGAATTTTATCCCCTCAACTCTCCCGACGAATGGGAGGCATGGAACGGGGATCGGGACCGGGAACTCACCGCCGGAAGAGAAAGCCTGCGCTATCTGCCCGATGAACTGAATGACTATGTTTCCGACTTCGACGAAAACGGAAGATGGCTCAACACCGAGGACTACGGCTACGTCTGGACGCCCAGCGTCTCCGTCTCTCAGGACTGGGCGCCGTACCGTGTCGGCAGATGGGCATGGATGGGCGGGGACTACATCTGGATATCCTACGAACCGTGGGGATGGGCGCCTTACCACTACGGCAGATGGGCCTTTCTGTCCGGAAGAGGATGGTGCTGGGTCCCGCCGCGCCGTGGTACGGCCCGCTGGGCGCCCGGATATGTGGGATGGGTGCACACCCCGACCTCCGTATCCTGGGTGCCACTGGCTCCGGGAGACACCTACTACGGGCACGGCAACTACGGTCCGGGAAGCGTGAACATCAATACCATCACCATCAATAAAATAATAGACGGACGACACTACAGAAACGTCGACGCCAGGAATGCGGTTACCTCCCTGCACCGGGAGACCTTTTTTCACGGCAAAAAGTCGGACTTCCGCGTCCGGGAAAACCCGTTCAGACAGCGGAACGTGGGCTTCGGCCCTCCGCCCGCGGTGAGACCGGACAGGACCATGATTTCACCGGTAATCAGGTCAATCCCTGTTGCCAAGCTCCCGCCGCCCCAGGTGAAGCGCATCAAACCGGAAAAGATCCGCAAGGAACGGAAACTGGTCACCGATGAGAGGAGATCGGTGTTCATGCCCGCAGGCCCGGCCCGTCAGATGCCGACAATTCGCGGGGAAGGTTCGAAACGGCCGGGGCAGCCGCGAAAACCGGAACAGTTCAGGGAAGTCCCGGCAAAACCGCCTGTCATCACTCCTGCACCCTCCCGTCAGCCCGCGATTGTCAAGCCTTCCGACGGAAGAGCGGAAAGATACCGGATACAGACGACGCCGACCGTTCCGGTTGCACCATCAGCTGTCCCGACCGAAAAACCGCAGGCGCCCGTGAAGCCTTTGAAGGAAAAGACGCCACGGACAACGGTATACCCGACCTCAACGGCGCCAACGGTCGGAACTCCCGGCACGCCTTCATCCGTAACGGGAACACGACCGTCAGGACAAACCATGGAACGCACCCGAATCAGGACGGCGCCGGGCGAAATTCCCACCGGGCGGCAGCCGGGATCGGCAACGGGAGCGCCTTCGTCGGACAGGTCGCGCACAACGGGATCGCAGGGCATCCGGGTTGCACCTCAGCCGGTAGCACCGCAACCGGTAGCGCCGACACCGGTCTGGAGACCGCAGAAGCCACAGAAACCCCAGGTCCCCGCATCCACGGGGCAGCCGGCTGCACGGACTCCCCTGCCACAGGTTCAGGGCCCTGCCTCAGTCTCTCCCATGGGTCAGCAACCACCGACGCAACCAGTGAAGATGCAGCGATCCCGGCCACCCCTTCCCCAAAGTCCCAACCAGGGGGAACAGATGATTCGGAAACAGCCCGCCGGGCAGCAGCCGAATGTCCGTCAGCCTTCCGGTCAGAAGCCGCCCGAGAAGAAGGAGTCTGAAACCAAGGAAAAAACCAAGTCCAAGGCCACCGGGGCCCAGCAGCAGACCGGAACCATTGAGATTCCCCCTCTGTATCCTTCCCAGGGACAGGGGAGAACGGGACCGAGGTAACAAAGACAGAAGCAGTATCAAGGCACACGTAAGGGGGCATCTCGCCCCCTCTTTTTTATCCGGAATCCTGAAAATGGATACCAATCTTTTCAGACCAGAGCTTTATGCCTCCTCGGTTGCATGCGCCGGCTTCACGATCAGCAGAAGCAGTACGGCGGCCAGCGCGGCCATCCCCGCACCGAATCCGAAAGCGGCCCCCGGGCCGACCCACTGCCAGATGAAGCCGAACAACAGGCTGGCGGGAAGGGCGCCGATGCCCACGGCGAAGTTGAACCAGCCGAATGCGCTTCCCCGCTCCTCCTGACCCGCGATATCCACCAGGAACGCCTTCTCAACCCCTTCGGTCAGGCCGTAGAACAGGCCGTAGAAAGTGAACAGCAGCCACACGTGAAGTTCGGAAGTAGCAAAGGCGAACCCCACATAGGTAAGGGCATAGACACTCCACCCCGCAACGATGATCCCCCTCCTCCCGACCCGGTCTGAAAGCGCGCCGAACGGCATGGACGAAGACATCTTCACCACATGAAAGAAGGCCCAGAGAATCGGGATCATCACCGGGGCAACTCCGAGCTGCCCTGCCTTGAGGAGCAGGAAGGCGTCGGAAGAATTGCCGAGGGTAAAGAGAAAAAGGACCAGGATATAGGTCCGCAACTTTCCACGGGGGAGTATCCGCAGGAACCTGCCGTCGCTCGGCCCCTTTTTCCGCGTCACCTCCCTCACCTTGAAGATGATGAGAAGAATCGTGAGCCCTCCGGGGATTGCCGAGAGCCAGAATAC
>CAYSPF010000075.1:0-10993 GCA_964432775.1 uncultured Geobacter sp. | reverse complement strand
GACAAATAACCGGAAGGTGGTCGCCGGGCAAACGGCTTCGTTGACAAGAAATCGATATGCGCTATTCTTTTCATACCATAAAATGACAGGATAGTAACAGTATGCTTATCTCGACAAGACCAAACTCTTCGTGAGGAGAGGACGGAAAACGGCGGGTCTTGATGGTCAAGATGGCCGAGTTACCGAAGGATAAAGCCTTTGGTACACTCGGCCTTTTTTATTGGTCGGACACGTTTCTCCAAGGTCGCACCTATCCTCGGCAGTTTTTACCTTGCAGGAACAGAAAGGAGCAATCTCAGGGTTATGTGATGTCATTCGTTTCAGTTGAAGCGTCTCTTCACTACAAGGAGGTCTCCACGCAGCTCGAAAGAAAGACGAATGAACAGTTGCTGACCGAGCTTCACCTGTTGAAAGAGCGTGTAAAGGAACTGGAAACTGCTGAATCGGATTGCAAAGAAGCCAAGAAGGCGCTCCGAAACGCTGAGACCCTGCTCAGCAAGGTTTTCGAATCAGGTTCAGGCCTGCTTTCCGTCTTTGATAAGGACTTGCGTATTATCTACAGTACCTGGCTTGGCAGTCATGAAGATTCCCCCGGGGAAACCGGGAACCAGACGACTTTTTGCCATAATGCCCATTGCCCCGGACAGGACAGCCCCTGTGACCCGTGCCACATCAGGGAGGTTTTTGAGACGGCAAGACCGGTGATTGCCGACAAAATCAGTACAAGGATTGGTCATCTCGAAGCGCATGCGTACCCTTTGTTCGATGACTCCGGCAGTGTGGCTCTGGTCGTGGAGAAAGCCATCAACATCACCGAACGCAAACGGGCGTTGGAGGAAATGCGGGTCGCGAAGCGAGCGGTCGAACTCGCCGAAATGGTGGATACACTGCAAAAGGAAATCAAGGAGAGAGAAAAGATCGAACTGGCGCTGCGCCGGAGTGAAGAGAGATATGCCCTTGCGGTCGACGGCGCAAACGACGGCATGTGGGACATCGACCTCCTGAAAGGGGAGGTTTTTTATTCGCCGCGCTGGAAACAGATGCTTGGTTATAAAGATGATGAAATCTCTGCAAACCTTGAAGAATGGGAGTCGAGAATCCATCCGGATGACTACGAAGCGGTAATGGAAGCCCGGAAAGCCTATCTGGAGGGACTCATCCCCACCTATGAGGTCAAATACCGGCTCAGACACAAAGACGGCAGCTATCGCTGGATTCGCGCCCATGGGTCCTGCCTGCGCGATTCTCAGGGCAAGCCGTACCGGATGGCGGGATCACACACCGATGTCACAGAACGGAAAAGAATCAAGAGCGCCTTCCTGGAGTCCGAAAAGAGGTATCGGGAGCTTTTTGAAGAATCCAAGGATACGGCATTTATTGTGGATAGCCGCGGCAAGCTGGTCGATATCAATCCCGCGGGATCGGAACTCCTCGGCTACACCAGGCAGGAATTACTTGCGCTGGACCTGGTGCACGACCTGCACGTCACCCGGCAAGTCAGAGCACAGTTCCGGAAACAGCTTGTTCCTGAAGGGTATGTAAAAGATGCCGAGCTGGAGTTGCGGAACAAGGACGGCGGTACCGTCGTTGTCCATGTCTCGGCGTCACTGATGCATGACGCGGAGGGAAGACTCTCCGGATACAGGGGAATAGCCCATGATGTTACGGAGCGCAAGAGACTGGAACAGCAGCTTCTGCAGGCCCAGAAAATGGAGTCGATCGGGCTCCTTGCCGGCGGGGTGGCACATGAATTCAACAATCTCCTCACCGCCGTAATCGGCTGCGCCGACGAACTCCGGGAATCGATAGATAAGCATGACAAACGTGCTCAGTCAAACATCCATACGATACAGTCGGCTGCAAAGCAGGCGGCGGAGGTTACCCGGAACCTCCTTTCCTTCAGCAGGAAACAGGTGCTCACCTTTCATCCGGAGATGGTAAACGACGTCATTACAGATACCTTGAAGCTGATTCATAAAGTTTTGTCAGTACATATTCATTTTTCTCTTGAACTTTCCAAGGAACCGTTGACTGTCATGGCGGACAGAGGGCAGTTAAGCCAGGTATTCATCAATCTTGCCATCAATGCCAGGGATTCAATGCCTGACGGCGGGCAGATGAAAATCAAGACATGGTCGGCCAACCTGGATGAAGAAACTGCACAGAAGGTTGGCCTTGAGGCTCAAGGCGACTATGCGGTCGTTTCCGTTACCGATACCGGGAAGGGTATGGACCAGAAGACCCTGGACAGGATCTTTGATCCCTTTTTCACCACCAAGGAAGTCGGGAAAGGGACCGGACTTGGCCTTCCCATCGTGTACGGAATCATCAAGCAACATAAAGGTTCAATTCAAGTGGAAAGCAAACCCGGAGAAGGGACTGATTTCAGGATGTATCTTCCAAGGGTGCGCGCTGAAATCCTGCGAGTAAAACATCAGGAAACCACTCATCGCACAGAGGGCATCGGGACAATCCTGGTGGCGGATGATGAAGAGTTTGTGCGAATCTTTCTCAAAACGACACTATCTCGAGCAGGCTACCGATTGATACTTGCAGCGGACGGCGAAGAAGCCTTCAGAAAATTCAGAAAACACCGGGAAACAATATCTTTGGTCATTTCGGACATGGTCATGCCGAAAATGAACGGGCGGGTCCTGTATGAAGAGATTTGTAAGATCAATCCTTGTATAAAGATGATTTTTATCAGTGGCTATTCGGCAGACACCATCAACTGCACTGCAATGCCCGCGGAGCGGGTGCGCTTCATCACAAAGCCGTTTTCAAAGAAAGCCCTTTTTGACGAGATCCAGGAGCTTCTCTTCAGTAGCTGTTAAAGCAGGCAAGGATATTCATCCGGTCATTGAGCGGGGATCATACGGATAGGGCGCTCCGGTGAGCGCCCTGGCAGACTCCCACATCAAGTTTCTCAATACATGGTGCATACGGCAAAGAATCCCTTCATGCGGAGCGCGATAAATGCCTCTACAATTCGTTTGTCAATCCCCGGATATTTCTTGCATAGCGTCTTGCTACACTGAGAGCCCAGCCTGTTAATCTCCTGTTTGTAGCCAGAAAGAGGGCTGTTGGTAACTGTCTCACAGACGACCCTGTCAAAGGGTTTCTCGAGTTGCCTGAAGATCACCTTCCCTCCCTCAAGGTCATCAAGTCTATGGTCAAAATATACATCCGGAGACGTTGCTTCAATCTTTTCATGCTGGAAGAAAGCCGCGGATTTCCCTTCCGTATCGCCAATATTCGGGCTGGCCAGATAGATACTGCTCGGTGTCATTGTCGATACTGTCCGGCGTCCGGTTTCCCCAATCCTCCGGTAAAGCTCATCATCCGACATTTTTGTCAATTCGAGAAATTTTTTATCGACTTTATGTATCATCAAGCCACCAAAGTGTTCTCTGTGGATGCTGACTGATGTTCTCATCTTCATCCTCCTTTGCGCCTCAGCGCATGGACTCGAACAATTGATACTGCAATTATTTTCTCTCATCCTCTAAATATCATTATGCTTTAAATGATATTTATTTTCAATATGTTTGTTAGCGCAGCTTTCGTGGGCAAAAGCAGGCATCTCATGCTCATCCCAAACGGACAGTTTTTGTTGAAAAAGATTGTGCTGTTTATTGACAAAGCGATGTTATAAAATATAATCAACATCAAGAAGGCAATCATAAGAGGACGGAATTCCGGCGTACAAGCGCCGGATTTATGATTGGTTTTTCCACAACGAGACAGAAAGGGGAGGAATGATTATGAGAAGACTGTTGACAGCTGTGGTTCTGTGTATGAGTATTTGTCTGTTCGGTTACACAGCGAATGCCGTGGCCGATGAAGCACCGCAAAAAACTTCATCGCCCTTCATTAAGTGTACTACCTGCGGACAGGATTTTACTAACCCGCAGGGTCTTCAAGAGCACTATGCGGCGCATCCGGATCACATGCAAATGAAAAAGAGCCCTGAAATCAAGTGCACTACCTGCGGACAGGAGTTTACCACGCAGCAGGGTCTTCAGGAGCACTACAAGTCACACCCGGATCACCAGTCGACGGCGCCGCCTGTTCGGAGGAGCGCTGCAATCAGATGCTCAACCTGCGGACAGGAGTTTACTGTGCAACAAGGTGTTGACGCATACGATAACGCCCATCCGGAACATAACCACTAATAGTTGCACGATGGTATCCATGCAAGCGGAGCCGATCCCATCGGCTCCGCTTCTTTTTTCGCTGTTCTTTCCTCGATAAAACCCACCCGATTAACCAGATACAAAAATCCGGCGACATACGGCTGTTTTCAGAGTCTTCCCTTTGACCTTTCATATACCGGATGTCCCTTCTCTTTGTCATCCGGCAATGAAGGGTTGATTTCATAACGTCTCATAGAAGGATTTTTTCAGGAAGGTAAATGAGTTTACAAATATGTCAAACAAATCGAAAGCGGTACTATCGTAGCTACCGTCCACGTATCTCCATTGATTTATATAAAAGGCCACAACCCGTTCTCCACGCTTGCCGAAAACCAGTCTTGATTTCACCTTTACCTTTTTTACAGCGTCTTTTCCCTCTAAAGTCACTGAAAGCCCTTCTCCACCGAGAACGTTAACCTTCTTTTTCTCTAGAACACTACTCTGAAGAATTGACGACGAGTAATACCGTTTGAGACATTCCTGCGCGCGGACTTCCAGGTTTCTGGAAAAGCCATACGGTTCCTCATCATAGGCGAAAAAGCTTGAATCCAATTGGCTTCCGCCACGGTCTTTCCGATAGAATGCAACTACATAATGAGTAGTCTGATTTCCCTTGAACAATTCCCATGGAGCAGGAGGCGGCGTAAACTCGTATTCACCGTTGAACAGGACCGTCCCACGTGAAGTTGTTTCCTGAGTGCCGTTAAGGGAGCTATCCCGACTCGTTGCTGTCCGGGGTATAAATCCGATAAGAAAAGAAACCGCGCAAAAGAAACAACAGAACCGCAAGATATTTCTCATTTTCATTGGGGCTCTCCTTCGCTTTTCAGTTTCTTGAGAAAGAGAAGTATGTCCTTGTAGTCCGGCGACCCATCACGAACATACCGTATGGCGCCTTTCTTGTCGATAATAACGGTCCTTCTGTTGAACATCGGTTGATTGCCGGGTTGTGCCTCGAAATGCGCCCCGAGATAGGAACTGATGTTGGAAAGGAGCGGAAAGGTTAATCCGAGTTCCTTGGCCCAATAGCGAAGCGTTATCACGTCATCACGACTGACACCCACGACCTGGGTGTTGAAGCGCTCATAGAGGTAGAGGTTCCTCTGATGGCCCTCCATTTCTTCCGTTCAGGTAGGGGTAAACGCTGCGGGGAAAAAGGTAATTATTACATTGTATCTGCCATAGTACTCTTGACCATACGTGACCAGCTTGTCCTGAGCTGAAGGCAAACTGAAATTGATGGTCGGTTTCCCTGTCAGCGACGAATTGCTCTCTACCGCTCCCGCGTTGTTACCGGAAGAGAAGAAGACAACCGGCAGGAAAGCGAAAATCCATCCGTTCAATGCTCTGCCCATCATAGCGGCTCCTTTCCATTTTGAGGAATAGCACTAACTCTTTATCTCATAGTACGGCGGCGATTTAACGGCTCAATGTAGAAGCGCCTACAGGCGCGATAATCGCAGCTGAAGGCGCTCCCACGTAATCATATGTAGCTGCCGGAGTACTGGATGCAATGAGCAGGGAAGCCATAGGTTCAGAAATTCCGGGAAAAACTATTCGTGAAACGACGTGAGTATGGCGATCTCAGTGCTCAGAACTACATCCAGATTCAAGTAAGACATCTTTCCGAAAGTATAGTTGGGAGAATCTGCTTGTCAACGTACCAGAGCGGAGTCACCCGGCCTGTTATACGGGACGTCGGCGAGACGGAACTGCCGCGAGCAGGATACCCATCACCACGGCGCCGCACCCGAACAGCTGGCGTGATTCCAGGGATTCGCCGAGAATCAGGGCAGAAAGGAGTACCGCGGCGACCGGCATGGCCGCGCTTGAGGCGCCTGCCATGGCGCAGCTGACCTTGCCGACCGCGTTTGTCCAGAGCAGGTAGGCGAGCACGGTAGCAACCGCGCCGTAGTAGAAAATTGCCGCCAGCGCCGAAGACGAGAGTGGAAAGGAAATGCTCCGCACGTCCCACAGTGCCAAGGGGAGTACCGTCACCAGGGCGCAGGATATGAGCACCGCGGTATTCACGACGGCGGATACGGTAGTTGACACCCGTTTACGCCAGATGGTGAAGAGGCCCTCGCTGACGACTGCAAAGAACACGAGCGCCCCGCCGACATAGGAGCCGAGCCCCCCGGAGTGAACTCCGGGCAGTGCGAGACTCATGCCCCCCAGCACGGCGCACGCCACCCCAGCCAGGGCGCAACGCGTCGGCCGTTCACTGAGCATCAGGAAGGCAAGGACAGTCATGACCGCCGGGGTCATGCCGGTGATGATCCCGGCTTGGGCGGCCCCTACGGAACGCAGCCCGAGAAGGAGAAACACGCGGAACAGAACAATGCCGCACAGGCCCTGCAGAAAGAGGTACCCCCACTCACGCCGCGTCAATGCCCGGATTTCATCGCGCCGCCGCCAGACGAGAGGAACCATCACCAGCCAGGCGGCAAGCAGGGTAGCAAAGATGGTCGGAAAAACCGGCAGTGTCTGTGCCAGACTCTTGCCCACCGGCACGGAACTCCCCCCCAATACCATTGCCAGCACCAGTTGCGCCAATGCGGATATCTTCCCGTACGAGTTCATATCGCCCTCCCTTTCCGTCGATGGAAACACGGTAGCGGAAAAAAGTGGTTTACCATAGAGCCATTAATTGCTATTTTTTATGGTACCACTCGGAGGCATTCATGAGCTGGATTACGCTGGACAGACAATCATCCATCCCCCTCATCCGCCAGATATACGACCATCTGCGCAGCCGGATCCTGGAGGGAAGTCTCCGGTCGGGGACACGACTCCCTTCCAGCCGTGAACTGGCCGCACGACTCCAGGTATCGCGCAACGTGGTCATGGAGGCGTACGACCTGCTCTACGCGGAAGGTTTTACCTGTGGTCGGCACGGTTCGGGGACGTACATCGCTGAGGGAGCGACGTATTCTTCTTCTCCGCCCTCCCCTACCCCGGCGGTGGAGGGCGTTTCCATGGGGTACGACAGCCCGGGCGGAGTGATAAACTTCAAGCCGGGCACGCCGGACCTGCGTCAGTTCCCGACCCGTGTCTGGCTTCGGATGCTGAGGGAGGTCTATGCCCGGGCCGACGAGGAGCTGCTTGGCTACGGCAGGCCGGAGGGAAGGCCCGAACTGCGGAAGGAGATCCGCGACTACCTGGCCAGCCGGCGTGGCGTGGTCTGTCACCCTGACCAGATTGTGATCACGGCGGGTACGACCCAGGCAATCGGCATTGCCTGCTCGCTCCTGCTGGATGAATCGCGCGACGTGGTATTGGAGGACCCGATAACCCGGGATATCCGGCTCATCATCCGGAGTGAAGGCGGCATCATCCATCCGGTCGGAACGGACGACGCGGGACTCATCACCGACGAACTGCCGACGGGGATCATGCCCGCCTTCATCTATGTCACGCCCTCCCACCAGTTCCCGCTGGGCGGTACCCTGACAATACAGCGACGCATCGCCCTGCTTGAGTATGCCGAAAGGATCGGCGCGCCTGTCATCGAGGACGATTACGACAGCGAATTCCGCTTCGACGGTCCGCCCCTCAATTCACTCCAGAGTCTTGCGCCCGAGCGGGTGATCTATATCGGGACCTTCAGCAAGACGCTCTTCCCCGCCCTGCGCACCGGCTACCTTATTCTGCCGCGGCATTTGATAGAGAAGGGCCGGGGAAGGAAGTGGCTCTGCGATCTGCACAATGAAACCGCAAGCCAGATAGCCCTCGCCGAATTCATCCGCCAGGGCCACTACCTGCGGCACACCGCAAGAATGAGACGCCTGTACTGCCGCAAGCGCCGATTGCTGGAGAAGTGCCTGGAAAAGGAATTCGGCAACGGAGTGCGCATCATCGGCAACGCCGCAGGACTCCACCTCGCCGCACGATTTCCGGGGGTTGTCTTTGACGCAGTTCTGCTCGCCGAACTTGAAGAAGCCGGTGTGCGGGTCTACCCCGCGGAGATGCACGCCATCCAAGCGGGGAGATGTACGGATACCCTGATTATCGGCTACGGAAATCTTGATGAGTGGTTGATCCGCGAGGGAGTGGAAATATTGCGGAAGGTTCTGGAGCGGACGGGAAGGCAGGCGCCGGAAACACGCTGAACAGCTGAAAGGCGGCACTGGCAAAATTAAAATGGGACAGGCTGCCTTTCTGAAAAAGCTGCCTGTCCCATTTTCAGTTGTCAACTTTTGCTACTGCAAAAAGCACAAAAGTAGAGTTTTTTCACTTCTTGCGCTCCTACCTTCCATGTCCTCCATCCCCGCCACCATGACCTCCACCACCTCCGTCATGTCCTCCACCACCTCCGCCATGTCCGCCACCACCTCCACCATGTCCGCCACCACCTCCGCCATGTCCGCCACCACCTCCGCCATGTCCGCCGGGAGACGGTGGTGGTTGATGTTGTCTCTGTTGCTGATATCTCTGGACATCAGGCCTCTGGCGATATTGCTCTTGCCTCTGATTTCTCAGCTCCTGTCTGTGTTGTGGTGGTGGAGATTGATAGCCCTGGACCCCCCACGTTCTTCGTCCTTCCCAATATCTGTTATTATTCCAGCTCCTCCAGTTCTGTTGGAGCCGTCGGTTAGGGATCCTTTCATAGTTCCAGCGACGCCCGTTCCAGTTACGGTCCCGGTAGTATCCTCTCCAGCCAGGGTCTACATCGTAATAGAAACTTGGTACGTTACTATAATAACCCCATCCCCGGTTATAATACCGTGAGCGATACCATCGACCTTGCCATGGACGCCACCACCAGCCGTTCCAGAAATACATGTCTGCGTCTATATCAGGAACCGCATACACATAGTTCGTATCAGGTATCACTACCACCTCGGGAGCTGCCCGGAATGCGATGGGTGGAGGCAGCGAAATTCCAATACCGATATCAACCCCTGCCATTGCCGGTACAGGAACGACAATCGTCAGCGCGAGAAGAAGTGTCCCCAAAACTAATTTTTTCATTTTGTTGCCTCCTCAATCCATCATCTCAGACTCTTGATAAGAACTCTCATTTTTCAAAGATAGAAATATGCGGATGTCTCCTCGCCTCCTTTGCCGGAAAATTCGCCTTACATAGGTCGAGCTTATCACTCTCTGCTGATCCGTCAACGCGCGGAAAGGGTTTCCCTTGCATTGTTACCGCTTCACAACTCGAATACCTGGTGAGGTGCGGGCATTTCCACACGGGTATTTTTGAGCAACGCCGAGAAGCGGCGCATCGTCTCCTGTTCACCGTGAACGAGAAAAGTGCGCTCCGGATCCCCTGTTTTCCGGTGCCAGGCAAGGAGTTCCGCCTGGTCGGCGTGGGCGGAAAACCCGTTGATTGTGTGAATTGTCGCAGCTACGGGAATCTCTTCGCCGAAGAGGTGGACATGCGGCGCGCCGTCAATGATCCTTCTGGCAAGGGTGCCGTTGGCTGCGTAGCCGACAAACACGATGCTCGAATCCTCTCGCCAGAGGTTATGCTTCAAGTGATGCCGCACACGTCCGCCGGTGCACATGCCCGATCCGGCCATGATGACCACACCCCCACCGATACGGTTTATGGCAATGGATTCCTCGGCCTCGCGCGAGAAGCGCAGCCCGGGAAGACTCATGGGATCGTGGCCCTCGCGGAAAAGCTGTGCGGTCTCCTCATCATAACACTCGGGATGGCGCTTGAAGATCTCGGTTGCGGAGATCGCCATCGGGGAATCAAGAAAGACCTGCATCGAGCGGGGCAACCGGCTATTCTCCACTCCCTCCCGCAGAAAAAACAGGATCTCCTGGGCGCGTTCCAACGCAAATGTCGGTATGATGACGTTGCCTCCATGGCTGAAGGTGTCGGTAATCGCAGTGAACAGTTCCTCCACGGATCCGTCCACCGGCTTGTGCAACCGATCCCCGTAGGTCGTCTCCATGACCACGACATCAGCCTTGGGCGGCGCAGAAGGATCCCGCAAAATCGGCCGGTTGTCATTGCCCAGGTCGCCGGAGAACAGCACCGTCAGTCGCCGTCCGTTTTCCTCCAACTCCAGGAATATGCACGCGGAACCAAGGATATGGCCGGCGTCGAGAAACGTCGCGATTACGCCGGGAGCCAGTTCCAGGGGGTGATCATACACTGCTGTCCTGCCGAAATAGTCGAGACTGGCCAGCACGTCCAGTTCCGTGTACAGGGGATCAATACTCTGCCTGCGGTTACCGCGCCTGGCCGCCTTGCGTGCGCTGTGCTTCGCTTCCTCTTCCTGCAAATGCCCCGAATCCAGCATAACCAGCCGCGCCAACTCCCGCGATGCCGCACTGGTGACGATCTCGCCCCGGAAACCGTTTTTCACGAGGAGCGGCACACGGCCGCAATGGTCGAGATGCGCATGGGTGAGCAACAGGAAGTCGATACCGGCAGGATCGAATCCGAAAGGCGCCACGTTTTCATCAACAAGCTCGCGCTCCCCCTGGAAAAGCCCGCAATCGATGAGAATCCGCTTCCCCGCGCATTCAATCAGGTGGCAGGAACCGGTAACATCACGGTCGGCGCCGTGGAATGACAGCTTCATGGGAACCTCCTTGGTGCTGGTTGGTGACCATCCCTCCGGGACATGTTTCCGTTACCAGGCTGTTTCCGGACAGGACGCCTCCTACGCAGGGAAAAATCAAAAAACCGGCCGCACTCGCAAGGGGCGGCCGGTTTTTTGATTTATGGAGCTGACTATCCAATGACTTCAGTTAGTTGACACATTCCAGCACTGCATCGATGCGGCGGTTCTTCTGGCGTCCCGCGGCGGTCTCGTTGCTCGCAACCGGCT
>CAYSPF010000074.1:0-10997 GCA_964432775.1 uncultured Geobacter sp. | reverse complement strand
TCATCCTCTGGGCCGCCGCATTCGCGATGCTCTTCCTGGCCGGCCGGGTCAACTTCCCCTTTTTCCACATCATCGTCGAGCTGTTCTCGATCGTGGTGGCCTCCGGCATATTCATCCTCTCCTGGCACTCCCGCCGTCTCCACGAGAACGGCTTCTTCACCTTCCTCGGCATCTCCTCGCTGGCCGTAGCCATCGTCGATCTTCTCCATACACTCACCTACAAAGGGATGGGAGTCATGCCGCTGAGCGGCGCCCCGGTGGCGACCCAACTCTGGATCGCCGGCCGTTTTCTGCAGGCGGCCTCAACACTGCTGGCCTTTTACTTCCTCCGCCGCCGCGTGAAGGACACCCCGCTGGTTGCGGGATTCATCTCAATCACCGCATTTATCATAGCGTCCATCTTCGTCTGGCGGATATTTCCCGACTGTTACGTGGAGAGTTCCGGGCTGACCCGGTTCAAGATCCTGAGCGAATATCTCATCATTCTGCTGTTTGCAGGCTCGCTCTTCCTGCTTCGCCGGGAGTGGAAATCCTTCGACCCGTTTGTCGCCCGGCTCCTTGCCGCATCCTTCGGTTTCTTTATCGCCTCTGAGCTTACCTTCACCCACTATGTGAACGTATTCGGTCCGGCCAACCAACTCGGGCACCTGTTCAAGGTTGCCGGCTTCTTTTGTCTCTACCGGGGAGTGATTATGACCGGTCTTATTCGACCGTACGATCTCCTCTTCAGGGAGCTGAAAGAACTCACCCGAACGTTGGAGGAGCGAGTGGACGAAGAGGTGGCCAAGAACAGGGAGAAGGACTCGTTGCTGGTGCAGCAGGACCGCCAGGCTGCCATGGGGGAGATGATCGGCAATATAGCCCACCAGTGGCGACAGCCGCTAAACGCCGTCTCCGTCATCGTCCAGGACTTGGCAATACGCGCCGATTCGGACGAGTTGACCCGGGAATACCTGGAAGAGTCGGCATCCAGAGTTGTCGAACTCACAAAACACATGTCGCAAACCATCAACGATTTCAGGGATTTCTTCCGTCCGGACAAGGAGATGGTGACCTTCAGCCTGCGAGAGGTAATCTGGAAATCGCTTACCCTTGTGGAAGGGAGCTTCCGGGAACAGTGCATCTCGCTGGAGGTGTCGGCTGAGGAGGATGTTCTTGGCGTCGGCTACCCGAACCAGTTCGCCCAAGTGGTCCTCAACATCCTGAACAACTCCAGAGACGCCCTTGTGGAGAGGAAGGCGCCGAATCCCAGGATCATGATAGAGGTATCAAGGAAGTGCGAGCGCTCGCTCGTCACCATCAGGGACAATGCAGGCGGAATCCCGGCGGATATCATCCACCGGGTCTTCGACCCGTACTTTACTACCAAGAAGGAAGGGACCGGGATTGGCCTCTTCATGTCCAGGCACATCATCGAGCGGAACATGTCGGGAACCCTTACGGTACGGAACGAAGAGGAAGGCGCCGCCTTCAGCCTCGTTCTGTAACCCGCGGGCGATAATCCCGAACCTCCGATTTCCAGCTTCGCTGCAACCTCCCCCGTCACCTCTCCCTGCATCCTGCCCCGGAATTCTTTTCAGCGTTTCAGACTGGAGAGTCGGGAAGACTGCCCTCTTCCCCCGATTTTTCCTCAACCCATGCCTGGAGCAACGTGTAGATCACCGCAAGCACAACCGGGCCGATGAAAAGCCCGATGACGCCGAAGGCGACAAGTCCCCCGATAACACCGGTAAAGATGAGCACGAGAGGCAGGTTGGCCCCCTTCCGTATGAGAAAAGGACGGATGAGATTGTCAATGGTGCATGCAACGAGGGAGAAGACAAGAAGCAAGGTCCCCGACAGCGCCTCACCCGACCAGTAGAGCCAGACGATTGAAGGGATCAGAACCAGACCGGGACCGATCTGCGCTATGCAGAGAATGAACATGATCCCGGCAAGAAGGGTCACGGCGGGTACGCCCGCGACTGCCAGCCCGATTCCCCCCAGTATCGTCTGTATCAGCGCCGTCACCACGACTCCCAGCGCCACTCCCCGAACGGCCTTTGCCGCCAGCACGAGGGTGTTCTCGCCCTGATGGCCGGCGAGGCGGCGTGCAAGGCGGGAGATGCCGCTGGAGGCTGTTTCGCCCTTGGCAAAGAGAATTGCCGCTATGAGTATGGTGAGAAGAAAATTAAGGACCATTAAGCCGACATTTCCTGCCTGGCTCATGAACCAGGAAACGATATTCCTCAAGTAGGGTTCGATTTTAGCAGCCCACTCCGTTGAACTCGCGGAAGCAAAGTGATGCCAGCGATCCTGTAGTTTTGTGCCCAGAACAGGAATATCGCTGATCCATCGGGGCAGTGGCGCGGCGGTCAAGGCCGTAAGCGATCTGAGCCAGCGCGGAATCTCGTCAGTATTCTCAGCTATAGTAATAATGGCAAGGGAGAGGGGGACAACGATCAGCATAAGGAGTCCCGCGGTCATCACCGCCACCGCGGCCCATCGTCTTCCGCGAAAAAATGCCTGAACTCTCAGCATGACGGGCCATGTAGCCACGACGATGATAACCGCCCATATCAGGGGTGTCAGGAAGGGATGTATTGTCCAGAAGCCGGCAACTATCATCAGGACAATAAAGAGTACTTGAAGAGTGGTAATGGTTACGTCTCGGGACACCGGTCTGGTAACAGTCACAATTGGCTTCCTCCATGTTGATCCATGCCTGATAATTTCTGTCTGCCTTGTAGTACTCCGGCAGCTGAACATGTTTACGTGGGAGCGGCTTTAGCCGCGATTATCGCGCCTGAAGGCGCTCCTACAGTGAGCTATGTAATCGCCGCCGTAATAACGTTGATCCGTCAGTCCTGCCCGCCGCCATCACTCCCCTTCTTGCGAATGGCAAGTACGCTAACCAGCCAGGCGACCACCACGGCCATGTAGAACTGCCCGATAACCGCTTCCAGAATCGCCAGCATCTGCGTCACCGGCATCCCGGGTACTATGTCGCCGTAGCCGAGAGTGGCGATGGTGACGAAGCTGAAATAACTCAGCTGCATCCCGGAGGATCTGTCGACCCCGGATTTCGCTCCGACCGGCATGGTGAAGCTTGCCGGTTCGATGACTGCCGCAGCATGGTACAAGGCGGCAAAGGCGAACGCGATCAGAAAGTAGGCGACAAAGGCGCCGAAAATGGTATCCACGGATACTTCTTTGCTCTTCAATACGTAGCGAAGGATAAAGACCACGCAGACGACGATGAGCAGCCCCCTGACCAATTCCGACACAACGGTAAAAACTTGCACTGCATAGGGATTTCCTATCCAGAGCGCGGCCCCGTTCAGCAGGGTCTCGAACAGCCACAGCGCGAGCAGGAGTCGGATTCGCCGAGAATTGAACCCCTCGGAGGAGAGTGAGACAATCAGTACATTGAGCAAAAAAGCCGAAAGAAGGACCATCAGCATAGGGCTTTTGCCCAGGATAGGGGACAGGACGATGACCAGGACGATAAAGACAAAGAGCTGGATGAACCGGGCCGGTTTCCAGTGAATGCAACGTGACAGAATGTTTCTTTTGGTGTTTTCGATGGTCATGGCAAACTCGCACTACAGGTATTGATCGCCCCGGGCCTCACTTCTTGAGATAGTCCACGAATTCGCTGAAAACGAGGTCTATGGGCAGGGCGAAACCGATGCCCTGGCTGGACGAGAGTATTGCCGTATTGACCCCTACAACCTCGCCGTTCTCGTTGAGGAGCGGCCCGCCGCTGTTGCCCGGATTGATGGAGGCATCGGTCTGGAGGACCTTCACACCGTTTATCGTCTGCCAACCGGAAAAGATGCCGCTGGTGACGGCGAATTTAAGCCCCCGGGGATTCCCCACCGTGAAGAGTTTCTGGGATTGGGCCAGTTTCGCCGTATCGGAACGGGAGATGGACGGAGTGCCACTGCCGCCAACCGTGAGAAGCGCCAGATCGTATTTATCACTCACCCGGATGGACAGAACCGGCAACTCGGTACCGTCGATGAGAACGACCTTCAATGCGGACGGGGAGCCGGAAGCGGCCTTGTCGATCATTTCTTCCAGCTTTTCATATTTGACCTTTTGCGCCTCCGCTTGTTTTTCTCTCTCGGCCACCGCCTCGCGGACTCCGCTATTGGAGGAATAGTCCGGACTCGCGCGCACCTGCGACAGGTAGAGCATTTCCGCGTCGATGGCGGCCTTGAACTGGTCACGGATACGCGCCGCCTCTTCCAAATCTTCCTTGTCCACCTTCACCACATGGGCGTTGGTAATAATATGACCGTTACCGTCAATAAAGAATCCGGACCCCGATGTGTTCCAGCCGGTTTCGATAAAGACCGTGGCGTTGCGTGCCTCTTCAATCCTGTTCTTCGGCGGAAAGGCTGCCTGAAGTCCGCTCTTGATGCTGCCGTGATTCTGCGTGTCGTTGCTTTCCGACGGTGCTCCGCTCGCTTCGGTTGTAACAGTCGGTGATTTTCCACTTTTCTCTTTGCCCGAGAAAACAATGATCATGACTGCTATACAGAGGACAGTCGATACCGCGCCCCACAGAATCCACTTTCGTCCGCCCCGGCTCCGCGGGTCCGGCGACGGGGCATGAATTTCACCCGTAACGGCACGTTGGTGATACTTTTCGAAGATAACTCCGCAATATTCACATTGCGTTTCCGAGGTTTGTTCCTTCAGGCATTTCGGACACTGCATTTCTTACCCTCCTGAACCGGACAAGCCGGAACAAAAACATAGCAGCCACGGTTGAATACCAATAGACACGGTTAAACGATGCACTACTGAATCAGACCGAACCATCCAGATACATCCGCCTCCTGGACGGTGAAAACTTTTCGATGGCATAGCGAAGCATGGTCCTCGGCATCTCCCGGTAGTGCTTCTTCAGAAATGCCTCCTCGCAATCCGCGTCCCGCTTGCCGACCTCGCGGAGCATCCACCCCACCGCCTTGTGTATCAGATCCTCTCTATCGTGCAGTACTATCTCCGAAATCTTCAGCGTATCCCCGAACTGTTGCTGCCGGATAAAAGGGAATGTTGCCATAACAGCAATACGGCGTTGCCAAAGGTTCTTCGATTCAGCCAGCCGATAGAGAGGTTCTCTGCTTCTCTCTTTCAGGAAAGTACCCACAATCGGGGGCGCCGAGATGTCCACGAGATCCCAGTTATTGATGAACCCCATGTTCTCACGGTACAGATCGTAAATTTCTTTCTGAACAGTCCCATCTCCCCTTGAGAATTCCCTGATAAAAACGAGCAGCGCAAAAAGTCTTTCCTCATGAAAGAGAGATCTCAGGAGCGGCAGGACTTCCCCGGCGGTCAGGGCCTTGTAGTCACGCGACAGGCTCCTCAGCTGAGGCACACGAATGCCGAGAAAGATATCCCCTTCACCGTACTCTCCCGGTCCGGTTTTGAAAAACCGCTTCAGGAACTGCGCCTTGCGGGTATCCCCGAGTTCGCGAAGGCGCGTACGGATTTCATCCACAACCATGGTATCCACTTCGAATATCTCCCCCGATGAGCGACCGACGCGAACGTCTTTACGGGCAGCGCACGGCACTCTTTTGTGCCGTCTTCATCATGAAAAACCCCCATCACGCCGCTACATTAACCCCTTTTTACACTGAGTAACTCCTCTGAGTCAACATACATCGCACCGGGAGAGGAATCTATCCTCATCGGAGTAACGGCCGGTACTGTCCCGTGTTATCGGATTCCAATGCGGATCGATCTCTGCTACACTGTGCCCGTTTGCTTCCGGTGCCCCGGAATACCGGCGGGGTGTGCCTCTGGACAGGTTCTGTTTCCCGTATTCCGCCACACTGCTTATGCTGCATGATGGGAGGACTCCGTACGATGAATCCATTCCTCCGGACCCTGATAGCTGTCCTGTTGCTGCTCGCCGCGCTATTTCCGGCGCCGGGACAGGCCGCATCGGCACGAGACGCGGGAAGAGTGACGATAGCCCTTCAATGGGTTCCCCAGTCACAGTTCGCCGGGTATTATCTTGCCCTTGACAGGGGCTTTTACCGCAAGCGGGGTCTGGACGTGATAATCCGTCACGGAGGGCCGGAGCTGAATTCCATGGACCGGCTCGCCGACGGCACGGCCGAATTCGCCACCACCTTCCTCACCTCGGCCCTCCGCCGCCGCGACAGCGGCCTTCCGGTGGTCAACATCTCTCAAATCGTGAACCGCTCCACCGCCATGCTCATCGTGCGGAAAAAGAGCGGTATCCGCTCTCTCCAGGATCTGAACGGCCGCCGGGTCAGCCTCTGGGCGGGTGATTTCGCAGCGCCCTTCGAAGCGGTTTTCACCTCCCGGGGCATCTCTCCCGGCCGACGGTTCGTGCAGAACTACTCGGTGAACCTCTTCCTCCACAACGGCGTCGACGCCTGCTCAGCCATGTACTACAACGAATACCACATGCTCTACCAGGCCGGCCTGGACCTGGACGAACTGGTCACCTTCCCGTTGGCGGACTACGGGTGCAACGTCCCGGAAGACGGCATCTACTGCCTGGAGAGCACCTGGAAGGCACACCCGCGACAATGCCGGGAATTTGCCGAAGCGACGATGGAGGGGTGGCGCTATGCCCGGGCACACCCGGAAGAGGCACTGGAGAGCGTCATGCGCCGGGTGGTGTCGGCCGGGATACCCACCAACCGTGCCCATATGAAATGGATGCTGGAGAAGATCCTGCCGGGAATACTGCCGGAAGCGAAGGATTCATGGCGGGCAGGGGCGCTCTCGCGGACCGATTATAACCGTGCAACCGACCTGATGAAGAAGCAGGGGTTTATCAGGACCGCGCCGGAGTATGGCGAATTCCACCCCACGGGAGGAAGCAATGTTCCGTAGGCTCAAGATAGGACCTCGACTCGCCCTGCTCACGCTCCTCGGCTGCACCCTGGTGCTCGGGGCGATCACGGGTTCCTGTTACCTCTTCGGCAGCCGCCAGATCGAGAAAGAAACCAGGGAGAAGGCCATCTACCTTGCCGTGGGCACGGCGAACCGTATTGAAACGGTTCAGCGCGGCGTGGAAAAAGTAGTGCGCGCGGCAGCCTCGCGGGTGGAAGACGGGGAACGCTCCCCGGAACGGGTACGGGTAATGCTGCTCCGTGCCGTGCGGGAAAATCCGGAGATATACGGGGCTGTTTTTGCCTATGCCCCGGAAACAATTTCCGGCAAGACTCGATTCTCCGCACCCTATGCCTACCGAACGGGCGGGCGGTTGATGTACAAGGACCTGGGCGCGGGGAGCAGTCGCTACGATGTCCGCGACTGGTATACCCTGCCCAGGGACCTGGAGCGGCCGGTGTGGTCGGAACCATACTTCGACGAGAGCGGCGGTGGGGCGCTGATGGTGACCTACTCCGAACCGGTATTCGACGGCGCCGGCGCCGGCAGGAAGCTGGTCGGGGTCGTGACATGTCATGTCTCCCTGGACTGGCTGACGAACCTGCTGCGCTCCATACGGTTTGCCGAAACCGGCTATGCCTTTCTCATCTCCCGATCCGGCGCCTACATCTGCCACCCGAAAAAGGAGTTCGTGGTACGCGAGACCGTGTTCAGCGTGGCGGAATCCTTCCAGCGCCCGGAACTGCGCGCCGTTGCCCGGCGGATGATCTCCGGCGAAACGGGCTACATACCGCTCAGGAACCTGGTTTCCCGGGAGCCGAGCCACCTGGCGTTCGCGCCCGTCCCCTCCACCGGGTGGTCGATCAGTGTTATCGTGACGGACGCCGAACTGCTGGCGCCGGTGATTTCCCTGAGCAGATCGGTCGCCCTGGTCGGCATCGCCGGCTTCGCCCTGTTGCTGCTGATAACCCTGCTGATTGCCAGGACCATCACCCGTCCCCTCAGGGCGCTGGACGCGGCAACCGGCATCCTTGCACAGGGAGACCTGGACGCCCCCCTCCCCTCTATTCCGGGCAACGACGAGGTCGCACATCTGGCGGAATCCTTCTCCAACATGCGGACCGAACTGAAACGGTCCATGGAGGACCTCCGCGTGACGACCGCGGCCAAGCAGAAGATGGAGAGCGAACTTGAGATCGCCCGTTCCATCCAGATGAGCCTTGTTCCCCGGAGCTTCCCCGCTTTTCCGGACAGGCCGGAGTTCGACCTGTACGCGGAACTCCATCCTGCCCGGGCCATCGGCGGCGACTTCTACGACTTCTTCATGCTCGACCGGAACCGGTTTTGCCTGGCAATAGGCGATGTCTCGGACAAGGGCATTCCGGCAGCGCTCTTCATGGCCGTAGTCCGGACCTTCCTCAAGGCCATCTGGCGCGAAGAAGAATCCCCCGCGGCCACCCTGCGCAGATTGAACGACGAACTCGCGCTCGACAATGACTCCACCATGTTCGTCACCCTGCTGTGCGCCGTCGTGGACCTTCGCGACGGCTCCATGCGCTACTCCTGCGGCGGGCACAACCTGCCGTTTCTCATCAGCCCCGACGGTCAGGTAAGGCAGTTGAAAAGGTTGAAGGGGGTTCCCGTGGGCGCGATGGAAGAGATGCTGTTCGAGGAGGGAACGGAACGGATGCAGCCGGGCGACGTGTTTTTCCTCTACACCGATGGCGTCACGGAGGCCATGAACCGCGCGGAAGAGCTTTTCGGCGACGACCGCCTTGATGACTGGTTGAAGCGGTACGCCGGCACATGCGGCATGAGGGACCTGGTAAAAGGACTGCGGGACGCGGTGGACTCCTTCGCCGACGGCGCGGAACAGTCGGACGACCTGACGCTGATGGCGTTTCGCTACACGGGAGCGCTTCGGAGCGAAAATCCGTAACCGTCGGCAACGCGTCAATCCTGATGCGGTACGTCGGCTTTGCGTGCCACGAACTGCCGAGAGGTGACGAAGGGCCTGTCGCGAAGATCAAAAATGGGGGACCCGTTTCCGGATCCCCCATTGCTATACCCAAGTTGCCGGTTCTTGACTCATCTGAGCCGGCATATCCCGGACCTGTTTGTTCACATTATTCTTCCTTTATTGAAGTTCAGCTCTTGCCCCTGTGGATCGGGTTTGACTTTTTGTTTCTTTTCCTTATCCACCGGTTTCTTCTTTTCCCTGGAGTCCATTTTGTCTGCAGGTACTTTCTGCAGTTTTTCCTGTTTATCAAGTTTTCTGGTGCTACTTCTGTCAACATTGTCCAGTCGCTTCTGTCCGTCAAAATCCCGCTTCTTTGTATCTATTTTCTGCTGCCCCTGGTAATCAGGTTTACCGTATTGACTTTTGTCAGTGTCAAACGACCGTTTCTTCCCGTCAAAGTCCCGCTTTTTTCTATCTATGTTCTGCTGCCCCTGGTAATCAGGTTTGCCGTATTGATTCTTGTCAGTGTCAAACGACCTTTTCTTCCCGTCAAAGTCCCGCTTGCTTCTATCAAAGTTCTGTTGCCCCTGGTAATCATGTTTGTCGTGCTTGTCACGCCGTTCATAATCTTTCTTCCGATACTTGTGACGTCGCTGCCAGTCATTGAATTGATCTGATTTCATCCTTCTGCCGCCATCTTGCCATTGATGGACACGCCTGCGTCCGGATCTGTCGATAACGACAATGTCCACATACGGCCCATTCGGGACGTAATAGAAATAGTCGTATGGATAGGTAATCGCTATCGGGGGAGAATAATAGACGGGTTCTTCATACCGGACCGGAGGATAATAGTCCTCTGACGTGTCGTACATCGGAGCATAAGGGTCGTAGGGACCCGGTTCGAGGGGAACACAAGCAAACATGGAAACAGCGGCAAGGGACAAAAAGAGTACTTTTTTCATATGGGATCCTCGCTTATCTTTCGTGCCTCACAAGAGGCCCAAACCAAAAAAACCCAAATTTCCTGCTGTCAATGACAGGGTTCATCACCTGAATGTATTCTTTCTCCGGCCCGTCTGCCCGCTGTAGTCACGGGCAACCCCGCGGATAATCACAGGTGCAAAAGGTCCGTCAGTTCAAGGCGGGTGGTTCTAAGCTATAAGAAGAGGATAGCGGCGGAAGAGATGTTAGTCAACTAAGAATCACCCCCTGTTCCCGCGATTGTGTGAGGACGGGCGGGAGAAGCCCCCCAAGACTCTCCTTCATTTCAGGACAATCCCCGCTCCCATACGGTCATCTGCGCGATGCTGTGCTGATACTTGCGCGCGGTTTCCCGGATGACGAACGGCACGTCAAGGGGCGCCGCAGCGAGGCGGAAATCAGGGGACAGGACCTTTTTCAGGCCGTCCAGGGTGAAGACATCCCTCCCTTCCACGGAGAAACCTCCCAGCCACTCCTCGCGGGGAGTGAATTCAGGGAGCCAGGTGTAGGGCGAGGTGAGGACAAGGAGCCCCTCCGGGTTGAGGCGCTGATGGATGGAAGGCAGGAAGCGGCGGGGCGAGGGGAGCCGGTCGACAAGGTTCCCGGCGAAGATCAGGTCATAGCCGGTCAGTTCCTCCGGAAGCGCCATGGCATCGGCCCGGATAAAGTCAACACGCTCCCGTACCCCGTCGAGGTCCATGTCGGCAAGGCTCCGTTCAACGGATTCGAAAAGGTCTCCTTCAACCGGCACACGGTAAGACAGTTTGCCCGCTTCCCGAACCAGCCGCGCAAGACGGATGAAACTCTCCGAGAAATCAACACCGGTGACATGGGAGAATTCCCGCGCCAGCTCGAAGCCGGTCCTCCCCACGGCGCACCCCACGTCCAGCGCCCGACCTTTCTTTCGCGTCCCCATGAACTCGGCACAGAGCCGGGCGCAGCTCGCGGGGAAATTGGCCACGCCGAAATACTCGTTTCCATAGTGGAATTCGCAGTACTGGGAAACGAGGTGTTCGGTTTCGTAGGGATTTGTGTCAATGCAGATTGCTTTCTTCGTGTCCATGATCGGTTCCTTTTCCCTCAGACGCCTTCCCGGTCCGAGCGGAGAACTCTTCGTCCCGTCCAGAGTACCATCACCGTGCCCGCTTTCAACACACCGGCGCTTTTCTGTTCCCTGCCC
>CAYSPF010000073.1:0-11116 GCA_964432775.1 uncultured Geobacter sp. | reverse complement strand
ATGCGGAAGAGAATCTTGGACCAGCCGTTACGTGATATGACTAAATCGGGGAGAAGGTGAGGGGCGTGAAAGTACAAGGTTTCCAATTTTCCACGGTAGAGGCGGCCATCAAGAAGCCGGGCCGACTGGATCTGGCGATGATTTTTTCCGCGGTTCCGGCCGATGTCGCAGCGGTTTTTACCACAAACCGGGTGAAGGCGGCCCCGGTCCTCCTTTCGATGGAGCGGGTCGGCAAGGGTAAGGCGCGGGCGATTGTGGTCAACAGCGGCAATGCCAACGCCTGCACCGGCGGGCAGGGGATGATGGACGCGAGGGAGACGGCGCGTCTCGCCGCGGCCGCTGCCGACATTGCAGAGGACTCGGTCCTTGTGGCATCCACCGGTGTTATCGGCAAACCGCTTCCCATGGAGAGAATCCGCGGGTCGATTCCGGGACTTGTGGAGGGTCTGTCGCACGGGACCCTGGACGACATCGCGCGGGCCATCATGACCACCGACACCTTTCCCAAGATGGAGAGCGTTCAGGGCGAGACGGGCGGAACAACGTACACCCTAGCGGGGATCGCCAAGGGCGCGGGAATGATCATGCCCAACATGGCAACCATGCTCTCTTTCCTGATCACCGACGCAGCCGTAGAACCCGACTGGCTCGCTCAGATTTTCCGGCGCGCAGTGGATTCATCTTTCAATATCATCTCCATTGACGGTGACACCTCAACCAATGACACGGCCATCCTTATGGCCAACGGCATGGCAGGCAACCCGACACTGGTGCCCGGCTCCCCGGAGGCCGAACGATTTGAGGAACTGCTGCGGCATGTTCTGTTGTCACTGGCTCGGCAAATTGTCCATGACGGGGAGGGGGCGACCAAGTTCGTCGAGATAAGGGTTGTCGGCGCATCTTCCGATGCCGATGCGCGGACGGCCGCCATGGCGGTCGCAAACTCCCTGCTGGTGAAGACCGCGTTCTTCGGCCAGGACGCCAACTGGGGACGGATTCTCGCAGCAGTCGGCTATTCGGGCGCCGAGATTGACCAGGATAGGGTGGCACTCTCCTTTGATGACGTCCTGATGGTCCGTGACGGCGTCTTTGTCGGAGGCGATGCGGAAGAGATGGGCACGGAGGTTCTTCGGAAGAAGGAATTTTCCGTTACGGTGGATCTCCGCCTTGGCCACGGCAACGCCACCGTGTACACCAGCGATCTCTCCCATGAATATGTCAGTATAAACGCCGATTACCGTACCTGATGCCTTGCGGAAGGGCCGTGCGTCCGGTTGGCGCACCATGAGGTTCTGTAGAGGAGGTTACGTGAGATACCTGAGATTTGTTGTCGTGTTCGGCCTGGTACTCTTTCCCTTTCTCTCGGCCGGGAGTCTCCAGGCACAGGAGGAAACCCTGAAGGTTTCCGAAATGACGGTTACCACCAGGATTGTCCGGCGGAATCCGGTTGATTCGGTGCGGCGTATCTCCGCAGCGTCCGCGAAAACGCTCTACTGTTACACCCGTGTGGCGGCTCCCGACGACGAAGAACGCAGTATTTCCCATGTCTGGTATCGTAATGGTGAGGCGATGGGAGAGTATGAATTGCCGGTACGCGGGAGTCGCTGGAGAACCTACAGCAAGATGGTGATCGAGAAGGGGATGCGCGGTTCCTGGCGCGTGGATGCCCTTGACGATGAAGGAAAACTGCTGAAATCCGTTTCATTCACCATGAACTGACAAGGAGGAGTAGCCTTCCATTTCAGCTCAAGGATGCGTGCGGCGAAAATGTCTCAGTCGCGGAAAAACCGGCGTGATTTCATGTAAAACCCGGAACAGGCAACCGGCAAAAAACTTGACACCCCAAGGGCTTTGTGCTAGTTTTCTCGCGGTTTGTGCGGCTCTCACCCGTTTTTGCGCCTGCTTTTTCTGACATATCACCTTACCCGCCGGAGGACGTTCCATGAACACTACAATTCTTCTTGCCGATGACAGCATCACCATCCAGAAGGTTGTCGGGATCATCTTCGCCAACGAGGAGTTTGATCTCGTTGTCGTGGATAACGGGAGCGCCGCCCTGGAGAAGGCGAGAGAGATTCATCCCGCCGTAATGCTCGTGGATGCCCTGATGCCGGGCAAAAGCGGCTATGAAGTCTGCGAAGAAGTGCGCCGCGATCCGACACTTGCGAATACCCCCCTTCTCCTCCTTGTTGGAGCCTTTGAGCCCTTTGATGAAGACAGGGCACGGACGAGCGGCGTTGATGATTTCATCACGAAGCCTTTTGAGTCCCAGAACCTTATCGATAAGGTGAAGGCACTCGTCGAGCTTGCAGCGACGCGCACAACGGTTGCTCCCGCTCCGGTTGAGGAACCTCACCGGGAGGAAGCGGCGCCCCTGGAGAATGTGGCGTCTCAACCCGTGGAAACTTCAGCCGACCTCGCCGACTCTTTCCGCAGTTTTGTTCATCTCGGCGGTGAAACCGTGCCTGAACAGGAAACTGTGGGGACCGCAGTGGCCGCTTCGCCTCCGGAGCCGGTGGCGCCGCCCGTCGTTGAACCGGCGCCCCAAGGTGTCATCCTTCTCTCTTCCGTGGATATTGTCGAGGCAAGTGCTGATGATGACCTGTGGGGTAGCTTTGCGGAAGAGATCCCGGAAGGCGAGACGGTGCATTTCGGCGAGATTGTAGAAGAAACCGTGCATGACGAACTCTCCGACTCGGTTGAGGAAATTGAATCATTTTCCCTGATGGATGAAGAGCCGGCAACCATACCAATGGACGAGGAGCCTGTTTCCGTTGCGACGGAGCCTGACTCCATTCAGGAAGCTACCTTCGGATACGATACGTTTTTGATTACCGGTCGTGAGGAGAGACCTGTTTTCGAGGAGGCGCCGGAGTCCCCGGAAAGTGAAGAAATTCCCTCTGAACGGATTGCCGAGTCGTATGTCGCAAGCGAAAGCATCTCTCTTGGCGAGGAACCTGCGACTATGGAGACGGAGAGCAGGGTGGAGACGATTGAGTCGCCTGTTTCACCGGAAGAGCCTTCGGAACCCTTCGGCTTTGTTCAGGAGGAGGCAGACCTGCAGTTTGCCCCGGAAGATGGGTATGTGCCGGTAACCGGGGCTCTCACCGACAGCGAAGAGCTGCCGGTTTCCACCGTTGCTCCCGTGGAGCAGGCGCCTGTCACTATCTCGGAAGCGCAGCTTGCCGAGGCTATCTCCCGCATTTCCCGGGAAATCATCGAAAAGATTGCCTGGGACGTTGTTCCTGATCTGGCGGAGACGATCATCAAGGAAGAGATTCGCAAGATTAAAGAGGGAATGGCACGCTAAGGCCTGCTCTCCGCGCAACGTCCGCAGGCGGTTGCCTTGCGCGATTATTCTGAAACACATGGGGATGTCACATCCCCATTTTCATATCCGATAGACAGCGTGTCCTTATAGTAACCGTGAAAGGCATGAGAACATGTATGCGCAGCTTTTGCCGGCAATAATCCGTGCAGATGCGGCACATCTACTTTTGCACGGCGAAGAAAACCGCGATAGAGGTTGAGATATATGGCGAACAGAGAACTGGCAAAGGCGTATGAACCGAAGGCTGTTGAGGACAAATGGTATCGAGAGTGGGAGCAGGGTGGCTTTTTCCACGCCCGGGTGCCGACGGATAAAGAACCCTACAGCATTGTAATTCCTCCCCCCAATATCACCGGCGTACTCCACATGGGGCATGCCCTCAACAATACCCTTCAGGACATCCTCTGCCGCTGGAAGCGGATGTCGGGCTACTCCGTCCTGTGGATGCCGGGTACCGACCACGCCGGCATCGCGACCCAGAACGTGGTTGAACGACAGCTTGCGGCGGAAGATACAAACAGGCATGAAATCGGCCGTGAAGCCTTTGTGGAACGTGTCTGGAAATGGAAAGCGGAGTCGGGCGGAAAGATTATCGACCAGCTGAAGCGGCTGGGCGCATCATGCGACTGGGAGCGCGAGCGCTTCACCATGGATGAGGGGCTTTCCACGGCGGTTCGCGAGGTCTTCGTGCGCCTCTATGACGAGGGGCTTATCTACCGGGATAACCGGCTGATCAACTGGTGCCCCCGTTGCCATACCGCCCTCTCGGATATCGAGGTGGAACACGAAGAACAGAAAGGGAGCCTCTGGTACCTGCGGTATCCGGTGGTGGGTTCGGACAGGTTTCTCGTGGTCGCCACCACCCGGCCGGAGACAATGCTCGGCGACACGGCCGTTGCCGTGAATCCTGCTGATGAACGGTATCGGGATCTGATCGGCGGCCATGTCGTCCTTCCCCTGCTGCAGCGGCACATCCCCATTGTCGCGGACGAATACGTGGATATGGAATTTGGCACCGGCGTGGTCAAGATCACACCTGCCCATGACTTCAACGATTTCGAGGTGGGAAAGCGCCACAACCTCGACCGGATCAACGTCTTCGACGAGTCGGGGATCATCAATGCAGCCGGTCACCAGTACGAGGGTCTTGACCGATTCGTGGCCCGTAAAAAGATCCTTTCCGACCTGGAAGAGGCGGGACTGCTGGAGAAGATCGTCGACCACGCGCTCTCCGTAGGAGGATGCTATCGCTGCAAGACGGTTGTCGAGCCGTACATGTCTCTCCAGTGGTACGTGCAGGTCGCTCCTCTGGCGGAAAAGGCCATTGCCGCGGTGCGGGAAGGCCGTACCCGGATCGTTCCTCTCCAGTGGGAAAACACCTATTTCGAGTGGATGGAGAATATCCGCGACTGGTGTATTTCCCGCCAGATCTGGTGGGGGCACCGCATCCCGGCCTGGTACTGTGACCATTGCGGCAAGGTAACCGTGTCGAAGGAGGATCCGACCGCCTGCGCCGGATGCGGAAGCGATGAAATCCGCCAGGAGACCGATGTCCTCGACACCTGGTTTTCCTCGGCCCTCTGGCCTTTTTCCACCATGGGATGGCCCGAAAGGACCGAAGAGCTGGCTGTCTATTATCCGACCTCCTGTCTGGTAACCGGCTTCGATATCCTGTTTTTCTGGGTCGCGCGCATGATGATGATGGGTCTCCATTTCATGGAGGAGGTTCCCTTCCGCGATGTCTATATTCACGCACTGGTTCGGGATGCCCAGGGGCAGAAGATGAGCAAGTCGCGGGGGAACGTCATCGACCCGCTGGTTATCATCGACCAATACGGCGCCGACGCCTTCCGCTTCACCCTTGCCGCGTTCGCCGCCCAGGGCAGGGACATCAAGCTGGCCGAAGAACGAATTGCCGGGTATCGCAACTTTGCCAACAAGATCTGGAACGCCTCCCGCTTCACCCTCATGAATCTGGAGGATTTTGATCCCGAGGCAGTGCACCTGAGCGAGTTGCAGCTCTCCAATGCGGACCGCTGGATTCTTTTCCGCCTCAATGCGGCGGCCCGGGAAACGGATGAGGCTCTGGCCGGGTACCGCTTCAACGATGCCGCCTCCTCACTCTACCGTTTTACCTGGAGCGAATTCTGTGACTGGTATATTGAGCTGGTCAAGGACGACCTGTACAAGGGAAGTCCGGAGCGGAAGCTCGCTGCCCGGTATGTGCTGTGGACGGTTCTGGAGAACCTTCTCCGGTTGCTGCATCCCTTTATGCCCTTTATTACCGAGGAAATCCGGCAAAGCCTTCCGGGAAACCGTCCGACCGCCAGCATCATGACTGCTCCCTATCCGCAACCGAGAACGGAATGGGCGTTTGCCGAAGGGGCGGCGGAGATGGACCTGGTCATGGAAACCATCCGCGGGATCCGTAATATCAGGGGAGAGGTGGAGGTCCCACCGAGCCGCGAGATAGCTGCGATCCTCGACTGCGGTTCCGATGAAAGCCTGCATGTCCTGAAACGGAACGAAGGCTATATCATGAGCCTTGCCCGGCTTTCCGACCTGGCCATCGGCAAGGAGCTGGATAATCCCCCTGATGCGGCGGTGCAGGTGGCCGGCGATGTGCGGATCGTGGTTCCCCTGAAGGGGCTGGTGAATGTGGAAGAGGAGGAGAAGCGGCTCCTCAAGGAGATCGCCAAGGCGGACAAGGATATCGATTTTCTCGCAGGAAAACTGGAAAATCCCGACTTCGTTGGGCGGGCGCCCGCACAGGTGGTTGCAAAGGAACGGGAGAAGCTGGAAGAGTTGTCCAATAAGAAACAGGTGCTCCTGGAAAGCCTTGAAAAAATCCGGAAGTTGATGTAGGGGCGGGGTCCTCCCGCCCCGTCCAGTTTCGCGGCGCAACCTTAAAGGGCGGGATAACCCATGGGTGGGCATCCTCAGACCCTATGGGCGGGAAGACCCCGCCCCTACAGGAAACATGAAATGGCGTACCCCTGGATTTTTTACTTTTTTGCGTTTTTGTTCGGCGCTGCGGTAGGCTCTTTTCTGAACGTCTGCATCTACCGGATTCCACGTCGCCAGTCCATCGTATTTCCAGCCTCGGCGTGCCCGGACTGCGGCAACCGGATAGCACCCTATGACAATATACCCATCGTGAGCTTTCTGCTGCTCAGGGGAAAGTGCCGCGCCTGCAAAGGGCGCATCTCCTGGAAATATCCGACTGTCGAGCTGATTAACGGGCTCCTCACCCTGGCGCTCTTTCTGAAATTTCACTTTTCACCTACCTTCTTTGTGCTGTTCCTCTTCTGTTCAGCCCTCGTGGTGATTACCTTCATCGACCTCGAACACCAGATCATCCCGGACTCCATCAGCCTTCCCGGGATCGTGGTCGGGTTCGCGGCCTCCTTCCTGCTCCCCTGGCTGGGGTGGAAGAACTCCCTTATCGGTATTGTCGCAGGCGGCGGCAGCCTCCTTGTCGTTGCCTACGGCTACCAGCTTCTCACCAGGAAGGAGGGCATGGGAGGAGGCGACATCAAGCTGCTGGCGATGATGGGGGCGTTCCTCGGCTGGCGTTCCATTCCGTTCATCATCTTCACCAGTTCTCTGTTCGGATCGATCGTGGGAATCTCCATGATGCTCGCCCGAAAAAAGGATTCCCAACTCCCCATCCCTTTCGGCCCTTTTCTTGCCTTTGGAGCGATTCTCTTCATTTTCTACGGCAGGCAGCTCATTGCCTGGTATTTCAGTCTCGGAGGCGCTTTCAGGGGGTAGACGCGGATCATGAAGACTTTCAGGTTCAGTCTGACCTTCGCCATCCTGGCCTCTCTTTCCTGCCTGCTGGTTCTCACGTGGCTGTTGCTGAGTCTCATCTCCTTCAAAATAGCGGAAAAGGATTTCCTTGCGCAAAAGAGCGACGAAGGGAAACTCTTGCTGTCGTCTTTTCTCCACCTGCTTCCCGAAGATTTCATGAGAACAGGGAAGACCGGTGCTGCCGGACAGTTTGTGCTCCGGCTGTCGGCTGAGAAGAAATTCCGGGGCATTCTGGTCATTGACGGCAGTGCCCGAGAACTATACCGTTCAAATGATGCCGCCGCTATAGACGCGAAAATGAGGGATCTCCTGAGAACGGGGAGTACCACGGCTGCCCTTACCGGAAACGGTGTTGCTCTCTCTCGCTATGCCCCTGTCCGCCAGGGTGGGAGAGTTGTCGGCGCGGCCCGACTTACTCTGTCGCTGGCGCCCGACTACGAACGACTAAGCCGATCCAGCCACATGTTTTTTGCGTATTTTCTGCTCGACTTTCTGCTGTTGCTCGGTCTCGGGTCTTTTCTCCTTTCTCGACTCATCGTTCTCCCCATGCGGCGACTTCTTTCCGCAACGGAAAGAATTGCGGCAGGTGATCTGAACTGCCGCGTCCCGGTTCCGGGAAGCGAGGAAATCGCTCATCTGGCTGAAGCCTTCAACGGAATGGTCGAAGCGCTGCGGCGCAAAAAGGTGGAGGTGGAGGCGCATATCCATTCTCTTGAGAGGATCAACAGTGAACTGGAGATTGCCCGCGAGGAGACAATCCGCTCCGAAAAGATGGCATCCATCGGCCTTCTCGCAGCAGGCACCGCCCATGAAATCGGGACACCCCTGTCCGCTATCATGGGTTATGCCGGAATCCTGCGGGATGAGATGGGTGAAGATGAGGAAAAAAGCGACTACCTGCGCAGGATCCAGGACGAGGCCGGCAGGATCGACAGGATAGTCCGCGGGCTTCTCGACTATGCGCGGACTGCTCCGGTGGAACCGGAAGAGGTGGATGTGGCTGCGTTGCTGGGAGAGACTCTTGACATGCTGGAGAGGCAAGGGATTTTCAGGAATATCGTCGTTTCAGCGTCCTTCGACCCTTCGAGCTCACCGGTTTTTGCCGACCGCCACGAGCTTCAGCAGGTATTCACCAACCTTTGTATCAATGCGCGTGACGCCATGCCGAACGGGGGAACCCTGACCGTCGGGACTTTCCTGGATAACTCAACTCCGGAGGAGAAATGCGGGAACCGGGAAAAATCCATCAGGGGGCGTCGCCGGGACGATTTCAGGGGCGCCTTCCGGGCCGCGATTCAACCCGGCTTCGGGTGCAGATACCTGCGGGTGGAGGTGAGCGACACCGGCGCCGGGATAGCGCCGGAGAATATCGAAAGGATCTTCGACCCGTTTTTTACCACCAAGGAGCCCGGCAAGGGAACCGGCCTCGGGCTTGCCGTCACGGCGCGGATTGTCGACTCACTGGGCGGTCGGATCACCGTGGAGAGTGTGCCGGCTGTCGGTACGACGTTTACACTCTGGCTGCCATTGGGGCAACAACCATGAAAAGGACGGATATGTCAAAAAAGATTCTTATCGTGGATGATGAGGAAAACCTGCGGCACATGCTCCAGGTCGTGCTTCGCAAGCAGGGGTATAGCGTGGACGAGGCTTCCGATGGTGAAAAGGCACTTGCCATGGCCGGGCAAACCCCCTATGACTTCATTCTTTGCGATGTCCGGATGCCCGTTCTTGACGGCCCCGAATTTCTCAGGCGTGCCCGGTCGGGCGGAATCGACGCTACGATTATCATGATGTCCGCGTACGGTACCGTGGATACCGCGGTGGAATGCATGAAGATGGGCGCCTATGACTATATCTCCAAGCCCTTCAAAAACGACGAGATCGTTCTGGTGCTCAGGAAGGCGGAGGAGCGGGAGCGGCTCAAGAGTGAAAACAGCCGTCTCCGGGCCGAGATAGAGCGTGAATACTCGTTTAACGGTATCATCGGCAAGACACCTTCCATGCGGGATATCTTCTCTCTGATCAGGAAGGTCTGCGACTTCAAGACCACCGTCCTGATCCTCGGGGAATCGGGTGTCGGCAAGGAACTTATCGCCCGTGCCATCCACTTCAACAGTAATCGTAAGAAGGCGCAGTTTGTCGCGCTCAACTGTGGCGCAGTCCCGGAAAACCTGCTGGAGAGCGAGTTGTTCGGCCACGTCAAGGGAGCGTTCACCGATGCTGTTGCCGATAAGTCGGGCCTTTTCGAGCAGGCCGACGGAGGCACCCTGCTCCTGGACGAGATCGGCGAGATGCCGTCTCTCCTCCAGGTAAAGCTGCTGCGTGTTCTCCAGGAATGCGAGATCAGGCCGGTCGGCGGCGGTGCGACGAAAAAGGTAGACGTGCGGGTAGTCTCCGCCACATCCCGCGATCTTGCCCGTGATGTGGCCGAGGGCAGGTTTCGGGAAGACCTCTTCTATCGCCTCAATGTTTTCTGTATCACGGTCCCCCCCCTGCGCGAGCGGAGAGAGGATATCCCCTTTCTGGCAAACCACTTCCTGGAAAAATACGGTGAACGGCTCGGCAAGACCGGAGTCCGGCTCTCGTCGGAAGCCTTGAATATCTTTCTGCGCTATGAATGGCCGGGAAACGTACGTGAAATGGAGAACTGCATCGAGCGGGGGCTGGTTCTCTGCGACGGTGACCTCATTGGCGTAGCGTGCCTTCCGGATGCTCTTCTTACGGGGACATCTGGCCCATCTTTGGCCGAAGAAACGGGTGATTGCCTCTCCCTGAAGCGGGCGGGTGAGCGGCTTGAAAGGGAATATATTCGCAGGGCCCTTGAAAAGACCGGGGGGAACAGAACGCAGGCATCAAGGATACTGGAGATCAGCCACCGGGCGCTGTTGTACAAGATAAAGGAGTATAAGATGGATTAATGCAGGATAGTTTGATTACGTTAATAATTTACTTGTAATCATTTATGGGCTATGCAATTATTGCGTAGCTTTTTTTGTTTGCGGGGCAAGAGGCTCACAGGGGTTTTCTGTTTGCGGAGGAGGGCGTATGGTCGCTCTTTCAGGGCAGAACGTTCGACTGCTGGGTATGAAAAGGCTGTTTGAAAGCGGAGGAGGGTTCACCCTTCTGGAGCTGCTGGTAACGCTTGCCGTGCTGGCGCTTCTTGTCGCGCTGGCAACGCCTCTTTTCGCTTCGTACTACGCTGAGTGTTGCCTTAAATCGGTGATGTGGGAAATTGCCGGGATGGTCAGGGAGGCAAAGCAGTGCGCCCTCAGCGAAAAATATTATGCAATAAGCTTTGATCCCGACCAGGGGAAAATTTCGCTTCTGTCGGGGCGCGGGGTCGATGGTGAGTGGAATACGGCGGATGATGAGGTGGTGAGGACCCGGCGATTAAGTGATAAGGGAGGCGGGCTTGTTTTCGGCTACGGCAGCTATGGCCCGATTCCCACCTACGCACCATCGGATGATGGGATAACTTTCCCCAACAATAACACCATGATTTGTAATCCCGACCTTACCGGAAACTCGGGAACGGTCTATATACGTTCACGTCATGGCGGCGCAATGGCGTTGACAATGAATTCGGAAGATTTCGGCTACACATTGCGCAGGTGGAGCGGGTCGGGTTGGGAAATAATGTAATGTGACGGAGCGAACAGGTGAATAGAGTGGACGAAAATTTTCGTGAAGTAGCCGAAATTTCTTGTCGCGCTATGAAAAAAATGCATAGTGATCTCCGTATACAGTCGTGACAAAAGCTGAAACTTGCTGTAATAGTGCAATCTTGTGGCTGATTGAGGCAGATCGGGTCGTTGGGCACATTGATTGCTTTCGATTAGAAACCACAAAAACCGGAGGTTGCATGAAGCGAATTCTTTCAGGCGTAATCATAGCTTTTCTGTTCTGTGCGGTTGCCACGGTGGCTTTTTCCGCGAGTGCCGCAAAAACCGTAGTGCGGAAATCACCCGG
>CAYSPF010000072.1:0-11463 GCA_964432775.1 uncultured Geobacter sp. | reverse complement strand
TGCAGACGGGCCATGGGTGAACGTGCGAAACAGCCCCTGTCGTTATGGATATGGATCATCCGGTCGTTCATCAGGATCGGGTCCCACTTGCTGGTGGACCACTCGCCCAGGTTGCTGCCCACCGCGAGAATTAACTCCACTTTTTCATCGGCAAGGGCCCGGCGGGCAGAGGCATGCCCAGCGCAGCCGAAAACGCCGCGCGCCAGGGGGTGGTAGGGGTTGATGGCGGCCTTGCCGCGCGGGGTGGTTACGATCGCGGCCCCGACCAGTTCCGCGAAGCGGGTAATCTCACTTCCTGCGCCGATGGCGTTGTGCCCGGCCAGCAGGACTATCCTGCCGCCACGTTTCACAACAGACAGAACTTCCTCCCCGAGCCTCTCCAGTGCCGCCCCGTCCACGGTCGTTTTCCGGGCGGACAGAAGGCTATGCAGTCCGGAAAATGACAGCGGACCTTGAGCCTCGGCGGCAAAGATATCCATGGGGATGCTCAGGTGGGCAGGGCCTTTCGGCGTGCCCAGCGCGGCGGTGAGGGCAGCTGCGAGCTTTTTTTCCAGCTGGTTGGGATGCGTCACCATGGAGTTGTAGCGGGTGCAGTGGTCGAACATGCTCATGATGTCCACGCCGTCACGGGAAGAGTCCTGGAAGCAGCCGAAACTGAATTCGGGAATCTTCGTCTGCGGGGTGAGGACCAGCATCGGCACCTGCTCGGCATAGGCCGAGGCAACCCCGGTGATCAGGTTGGTAGCGCCGGGGCCGGTGGTGGAGCAGCACACGCCGATCCTGCCGCTTTCACGGGCATAGCCGTCGGCGATAAAGGCCGCGCCCGCCTCGTGGCGGGTGAGGACCGCGCGGGGGCCACCCTTTCGCTCGCTGCGGGCCAGGGCATCAAACAGCGGGCCCAGCGGCGTGCCCGGGATGCCGAAGACGTATTCCACGCCGAACTGTTCCAGATACTCGACGATCAAATCGCTCATGGTCATGATGAAATCTCCTTGTACAGAGGAAAAAATAATGGCCCCGATGGGGCCTTTGGATACGGTAGGCTACACTACCCGACGGTATCTTACCATTTTTCAGGGAAACTGAAAGGCGATTTTAAAGATTGGTGCGGCCCTGACGCCGTTTGTGCTACTATGGGCGCCTTCAATCGAGGCAGGGAAGGCGCCCGTCATCCTCCCCTTGACTGGATTCATACCGCATATCCCGGGAAAACACCATGCTTCTACGACTTTTTCTGCTCTTTTCCGTCGTCCCCATCATCGAGATCTGGCTCCTTATCAAGATCGGCCGTGTCTTCGGCGCGCTCCCGACCGTGGCCCTGCTGCTCGCCATCTCCCTTGCGGGCGCCTGGCTGGCCAAGTCCCAGGGACTGCGGACCATTGCGGCAATCCGGAACGAACTGGCCGCCGGACGTCTCCCGACGGCGAGGCTTCTGGACGGCGCCATGATCCTCACGGGCGGCATACTCCTCCTTACTCCCGGTTTCTTCACCGATTTTCTCGGCATCTTTTTCCTCATTCCGGCCACGCGGACCCTGCTGAAGGGATGGCTGCGGACCCGTCTGGAGCGGGCGCTCTCCCGGGGAACGATTACCATCCACCACCGGTGAAAGAAATCCGGGAACCTTTTCCCCTCTCCTTCGTATGATACAGTAAGCGCGCTGAGGGAGACCGGATGGACGACTACCCTACAATCAGGCGGATTCAAAACGGCGATGCGGACGCCTTTGCCGTCCTCGTCCGGAAATACCACCGGGATCTCCTTTTTTTCATCTATCGTCTGGTGCGGGACCGGCATCTGGCCGAAGATATCGGCCAGGACGTGTTCCTCGATGTGTACAAATCCCTGCCGAAGTTCAACCCCGACCGGGGGACGCCCTTTGTCGCCTGGCTCTATATCGCCGCCCGGAATCGGTGCGTCAGCGAGTTGCGGAGGCGGGGAAAAATGGAAGTCGTGCCGGTTGAAGAGTTTCACCACATCGCCGCGGCCGGGGAAACGGCCGAAGCGGCGCTGATCGGCCATGAAGAGCGGCAGGCGGTGAACGCCTCCCTGGCCCGACTTCCGGAGCCGTTCCGGAGCACCATCCTCATGAGTCTCCAGGGAGCTTCCATTGATGATATCGCCGACCGGTACGGCATCCCGCAGGCAACGGTCAAGTCCCGGCTGTTTCGGGCCAGGGAAAGGGTAAAAGAGCTACTGAAAGGGTATTGTGGAGGTGTCGGTCATGAACGACGGATATGAACCTTCTCCCGATTTTACGGCACGGGTAATGACACGGGTCCATGCCCTGGAGGCGGAAAAGATATCGCTCGTTGAGCGGCTCTCCTCTTCGCGACCTTTCCGGTACGCCCTGGCCTGCGGCGGGACTTTCATCGGCGTGTTCGGCGCGGTACCCGCATTCTGACGGGGAACCGGTACCGGAAAAGGATAACGACATGACGGAAACTACCGAGCAGCAGGCAGTCAACCACTCTCACTCCGGGAAAAAATCAACGGTGCGGGAGTACGCCGAAGCAATCCTCTGGGCAATCGCCATCGCCTTCCTGATACGGACATGTGTGGTGCAACCTTTCACGATTCCGTCCGGCTCCATGGAGGACACACTGGTTGTCGGCGACCACCTCCTTGCCAACAAGTTTCTCTATGGCATCAGGATACCCTTCACCGACGCACGGATTCTGAAGATTCGCGATCCGCGGCGTGGCGACGTAATTATCTTCAAGTATCCGGAGGACCGCTCCAAGGATTTCATCAAGCGGGTCATCGGCGTTCCCGGGGACGAGATCCTCATCAGGAACAAGCAGGTCTTCGTGAACGGCGTTCCGTACCGGAATCCCCGCGAGGTGCACAAGGAGCCGCTGGTTTTGCCCCGCGAGCAGAGCCCGCGGGACACCTTCGGCCCACTTCGGGTTCCCGCCGGTTCCTGGTTCGTGATGGGCGACAACCGGGACCGCTCCTATGACAGCAGGTTCTGGGGTTTTGTGCGGGACGCGGACATCGTGGGGTCGGCGTTCGTCATGTACTGGTCGTGGGATGGGGAGAAATGGCGGGTGCGATGGGAACGCATCGGGAGGCGTATCGAGTAGCCTGCTACAGCTTGTTGATGAACACCTCGCGGGGTCGGCTGGTGCCGTCGGAGGGGCCGACGATCCCCTCCTGCTCCATGCGCTCGATGATGCGGGCGGCCCGGTTGTAGCCGATGCGCAGTCGGCGCTGGACCATGGAGATGGATGCCTGGCGCGTCTCGGCCACCAAGGCAACCGCGTCGTCGTACCTCTCGTCCATGAGTTCCTCGTCTTCCTCCTTGTCGCTCGTCTCCTTCATCTCCAGGATCGCCTTTTCGTAGACCGGCTTGGCCTGCTTCTTCAGGAAATCCACCACCCGCTGCACCTCGGAGTCGGAGACGAAGGCGCCGTGGATGCGCTGCATCCTGGAGGTGCCCGGCGGAAGAAACAGCATGTCGCCCGCGCCCAGCAGGGTCTCGGCGCCGTTGCAGTCCAGGATGGTGCGGGAATCGATCTTGGAGGAGACCTGGAAAGAGATGCGGGCAGGGAAGTTGGCCTTGATAAGCCCGGTTATGACGTCCACCGACGGCCGCTGGGTGGCCAAAATCAGGTGGATGCCCGCGGCGCGGGCCATCTGCGCCAGGCGTGCAATGGACTCCTCCACCTCCCGACCGGCCACCATCATCAGGTCCGCCAGCTCGTCCACCACGATGACGATATAGGAAAGATGGCCGTGCTCCAGCGGCTCCTCCTGCTGCAAGGCAGGCTGATAATGGACCGCTGCCTCCTCGCCCGGCTCTTCGACAACCTCGTCCACCACGATGACATCGCCTTCGGACTCCCCTTCCTGGGCCTCCTTTTCCAGTTTCCTGTTGTAGGAATCGACGTTGCGCACCCCCTTGTCGCTCATGAGCCGGTAACGGCGTTCCATCTCCTTCACCGCCCATTTCAGGGCGAGGGAGGCCTTTTTCGGATTGGTAACCACCGGCAGGAGCAGGTGGGGTATCCCTTCGTAGATGGAGAGCTCCAGCATCTTCGGGTCAACCATGATGATGCGCACGTCCTGGGGCGTGGCTGTGTAGAGAAGCGACAGAATCATGGTGTTGATGGAGACCGATTTCCCCGATCCGGTGGCGCCCGCCACCAGGAGATGGGGCATGCGGGCCAGATCGGTGACCACCGGCGCGCCGGCGATGTCCTTGCCCAGGGCAAGGGGAAGCTTCATTTTGCCCCGGTGGAACTCTTCTACGCCGAAAATTTCCCGCAGAAAGACCATCTCCCGCTCACGGTTCGGGATCTCGATGCCCACCACCCCTTTGCCGGGTATCGGCGCGACAATGCGGATGGAAAGGGCCTGGAGGGCCATGGACAGGTCGTCGGAGAGACTGGCGATGCGATTTACCTTGATGCCGGGGCCGGGGGCGTATTCATACATGGTGATGACCGGCCCGGGTCGGATCTCCGTCACCTCTCCCTCGACGCTGAAATCCCGCAGCTTCTTCTCCAGAAGCCGGGCATTCATGGTGAGAACCTCCTTGTCGACACGACGCCGGGTTTCCGGCGGGGTGTCCAGCAGCGACATGGGAGGGGTATGGTACGGTCCCTCGGTCCGGGCAAATTCAAAGGACTCCTGCACCGGCGCCGTCTTTGCCTCATCCCGCTTCTTTTCCTTTTTCACCACGGCGGAAGTAGGCGGGAGGGTAACGGTCGGTGGAAGTATGCGCGGCGTCGGCCGCTCCACGCCCGGCTCATTCCTGTCGCGGAGCTGGCGGTTCAGTTCCTGCTTCTCCCGGTAATTGGCCCAGCGGCTTTTCAGGGAGGCGATCCCCCATCCGGCGAACAGGACGAAGGAGAAGCGGGACAGGACCATCACGGAGATCGCCAGCACGGGAAGGAGCAGGAGCAGGGCGCCGGGGATGCCGAGAAAACTCTTCAGCATGGTTGCCGCGTTGAAACCGATAAAGCCGCCGGTCTGCACCTTCTGCCCGAAGAGCGAGGTCGTCTCCAGGTCGAAGGCGAGCAGGGTGGAAAGGGAAACGAGGAAGACGAGGAAACCGATACCCTTATAGCTGCGCCATTTCAGCTCCTTGAAGCGCAGCAGCCGGTAGGAGATGAACAGGAGCGCCCCGGGAACGGCAAGAGATGCGAGACCGAACAGTTGCAGGAACAGGTCGGACAGATACGCGCCTGCCGTGCCGCCGAGATTATGGAGCGTCGCGCCGGTTGCATAGGTGTTGAACGAGAGGTCGTCGGTGTTGTACGACAGGAGGGCAATCAGGAGAAAAAGGCCGGCCGCCCCCAGCGTTATCCCCTTGATCTCCTCTATCAGCTTTGCTTTTCTTTCAGAGTTCATATCGTTGTACCGGCGAATTCGTCACAGGTAGGGGCAGGCCCCTGTGCCTGCCCTTCAGCGGGCGGCCACGGGAGGCACGAGGGCGGCCACGGGGGGCCGCCCCTACACACGCCCTTTGCACTTTTGACTGCCTTCATCACATCTCCAGTATCAGCGGCAGTATCACCGGTCGACGCTCGATGGTCTTGTTGAAGAAACGGCGCAGAACCCGCCGCACCTCCATCTTCACCTCGTTCCAGTCGGCCATGACCTCCAGATTGACACCGGCCAGGGTGTCGAGCACGATCTTTTTCGTTTCGTCCAGAAACTCCTGGCTTTCATCCTCGAAGACAAATCCGCGGGTTACGATATCCGGGCCGTAGATGATCTCCCCCGTCCCCTGGTTGATGGCGATGATTACCACCACCATGCCGTCCTCCGACAGGTGCTTACGGTCCTTGAGGACGATCGTCCCCACATCGCCGATCCCTTTGCCGTCCACGAATACCCGCCCCGATTCGACGGTTTCGGTTATTTCCGCGCTGTCGTCGGCAAAGGTGATGACAGCCCCGTTCACCGCCAGAAGGCAACGCTCGGGGGCGATTCCGACCCGCTGCGCCAGCCGGGAGTGGAGCAGCAGATGCCGATATTCGCCGTGGATCGGGACGAAGAAGCGAGGCTGCGTCATGTTGATCATCAGCTTCAGTTCTTCCTGGCTGGCGTGGCCGGAGACATGCACCTCGGAGACCTTTTCGTGGAAGACCTCGGCCCCACGCCGATAGAGGTGATTTATCAGGTCCGAGATGGTTTTTTCGTTCCCCGGGATGAAGCGTGAGGAGAGGATGACCGTGTCCCCACGCTCCAGCTTGATCTGCTTGTGGTCATCCATGGCGATGCGGGTCAGGGCGCTCATGGGTTCCCCCTGGGAGCCGGTGGTGACCATGCAGACCCCCTCCTTGGGGAGGTGGGGAAGGTCTTTCAGCTCCACGAGGAGGTCGTCGGGGATGCGGAGATAGCCCAGTTCCCGGGCTATCTGGACATTGGCGAGCATGGAGCGGCCATTGAGGAGTATCTTGCGGCCGCAGCGGGCAGCGGAGTCGACCACCTGCTGCACCCGGTGGATATTGCTGGAAAAGGCCGCCACGATAATCCTGCCCGCGCACCGGGGAAAGATCTCGTCGAAGGCCTCCCCGACGAACCGCTCCGAAACGGTGTACCCCTCACGCTCCACGTTGGTGGAGTCCGAGAGGAGGGCCAGGACCCCCTCTTCGCCGTAGCGGGACAGGGTCGCCAAGTCGGTCAGTTGGCCGTCCACCGGCGTCTGATCCAGCTTGAAGTCGCCGGTGTGGATTATCGTCCCCTCGGGGGTACGGATCGCCAGGCCGCAGCCGTCGACGATGGAGTGGGCCATGCGGATGAATTCCACCGAGAAATCGCCGACGGAAACCGTTTCGCGCGGCTTCACGACCCGCAGTTCCACGCGGGTGTCCAGATCGTACTCTTTCAGCTTCTCCCGCACGAAACCGAGGGTCAGCGCAGTGCCGTAGATAGGGGCCGACAGATCCGGGAGGATGTAGGGCAGAGCGCCGATATGGTCCTCATGCCCGTGGGTCAGGAAGATCCCCCGTATCCGGTCACTCTTTTCCCGGAGGCAACAGATGTCGGGGATGACCAGATCGATGCCGAGCATGGAAGGCTCGGGGAACATGAGGCCGCAGTCCACCACAATGATGTCGTCACCGTGCTCGTAGACCATCATGTTCAGGCCGATCTCGCCGAGCCCCCCGAGAGGGATTATTTTCAGGCCGCTGCTTTCCGGTGCTTCAGTGGACATCGTTTCTTTTCGCAACCAGCTTCGCTATTTTTGTATCGCAGCGGGCAATCCATTCCGTGCCCGGCGAGGTAAGCCCGCGGACCGCATAGAAGGAACTGCGCAGAGATCGATAGGCGATGAGCGCCCGCTTTCCGTCACTTTTCCGTTCCATCTCTTCTCCAAGGGACCAGAGTCGACCCGCGGACCTCTCCACCAGGGAACTCCACGGCGTGTACATATGAATTGCCGCCTCATACCCGGCAACGGCGCCGACAAAGTCGGCACGGGAAAGGGCTTCCTCTCCCCGTGAAAACTGCTCCCGCTGCCGGGACAGGGTGTTCCCCCAGAGGAGGGCGACACCTATGGCCGCGATAATCACCGCATGGAGGACGATTTTTTTCACGGTTCCCACGGGAGTACTCATCCTTTGAAGAAATCGGGGACCGCCACAAGCAGCGTTCCGAGAAGGGCCAGAAGGACACCGGCGAGAACGGCAACAGCGGCGAGGATGCCCGGCAGGCCCTTCAGCCGATGGGCCGAGGGAAGCCCCCACAGCACGAGGGCGATACCCGCCGCGACCAGTGCGCCGTGCAGCACCATTGATTCAGACCTCCCGGCCTTTTTCTATGGCTTCCCTGACCCGATCGATCAGGTCGTCGCGTTTCCTTCCGGTCGCCCCCCCGGTCGGGATGGGATCACCGAAGCGGATGGTAATCGTGCCCGGATGAACTTCCAGTCGCTTGGCTGGATTGACCCGGGCGCTGCCGTTGATGGTGAACGGAACAATGGGGACACCCGCCTTTGCTGCAAGCAGAAATCCGCCCCGCTTGAAGGGGAGGAGGTTTCCGTCCATGGTGCGGGTTCCCTCCGGGAAGACGATTACGCTGACGCCCCCCCGGATCTTTTCCGCAGCGGCATCCATGGTCTTCAGGGCGCGGCGGCCGTCGCTCCGGTCCAGGGGCAGGTAGCCGGCACGTTTCATGGCATAGCCGAACAGGGGTATCCGGAACAATTCCATCTTGGCTATCCAACTGAAATGGTGGGGCAGGCCGGCGTAGAGGGACAGGATATCGAAGTTGCTCTGGTGATTGCCCATGAAGATAACCGGCACGCCGTCCGGGATCTTTTCCAGACCGGTGACCTCAACCTTGGCGCCGGCCAAAAACAGCGAAAACCGCCCCCAAAACTTTCCATAGTTGTGGAGGAATCTGCCCGTCGGATCAAGAAAGGTTATGGGAACCCCGGTGAAGATGATGAACAGGGTGAAAGGAACAAACAGCAGAAGAAAGAAAATGGCGCGTACCATACGGAATTGCACTCCCTCGGGATCTCGTGCCTAAAGTACTTTTTTTTCCCGGTAGAGTCAATGAAATCTGTCCGTTACGCTCCCCGACGAAAGAAACGCCGCCGGATGCCGACCCGGCGGCGGAGGTTGGAAATGGGTAAATGCTACTACTTGCCGGTCACGGGGATGAATTTATATTTGGCGAACACCTTGGCCGCTTCGGCGGATTTCAGGAATTCCATGAATTTGCCCGCCGCAGCCTTGTTCTTGCCGTCCTTGATGAGCGCCATCGGATAGAGGATGGGGGAATGGCTCCCTTTCGGGGCCGTAGCCGCTACCACTCCGCTCTTCATTGCGAGCGTATCCGATTGGTAGACCAGACCCGCGTCCACGTTGCCCGAGTCCACATAGGACAGGACCTGGCGCACGTCCTTGGCAAACATGATCTTCTTCTCCACCGCAGCCCAGAGCTTCAGGTTGCTCAGTGTTTCCTTGCCGTACTTGCCTGCCGGCACCGTCTCGGGTTGCCCGATACTGATTGACTGCGCCTTGTCCGCCAGGTCGGCAAAGGATTTGATTGCGCCCTTCTTTTCCTTGCTGATAATCAGCACCAGCTCGTTGCCCAGAAGGTCGGACCGGGTTTCCGGGACGATGAGTTTCTTTGCCGCGAGTTCGTCCATCTGCTTCTTTCCCGCTGAAATGAACAGATCGACCGGAGCGCCCTCTTCAATCTGTTTCTGCAGCATGCCGGATGACGCAAGATTGAACCGGATAGCCACATCCGGTTTTTTCTTCTCATAGATTTCCTTCAGGACGGCAAGGGCATCCTTGAGGCTGATGGCGGCCGAGACCTGTATCATGTTTTTTCCCGCGGCATGGGCCGTTTCCGTCAGTACCGACCCGAACAGAACTGCAGCCGCGACAAAAGAGAGAAGTAAACCCGCTGTTTTTTTCATACCGTTTTTCCTCCTGTGGTGGTGTTGGCGCGTCAAAACCCGGAAACATACGACTCAAACCGCAGTCTCCAGTTCCGGATCGTCCGTACTGTCCTTCGTTATTTCATGGAGGCAACCGACCCGCCTCCCGCGTTCCAGAAAAAGCACTTCATCCGCCAGGGCCTTCATCTCCTCCCTGCTGTGCGTGACAAGCACGAAAGGGATATTCCAGCACCGCTGCAACTGTTTCAACTCCAGCCTCAGTTCCTTGCGTGTGGCCGAGTCCAGCGCCGACAAAGGCTCATCCAGGAGAAGAAGCTCCGGCTCCACCATGAGGGCCCGCGCCAGTGCGACCCGTTGTTTCTCTCCTCCCGACAGGTTGGCGGGATAGCGGTCCTCAAGCCGGGAAATCTTCAGCATTTCCAGCACATCATGCACGCCCATCCGATACCGCTTCCCTCTCTTGCATCCGCCCGGCACCCCGTAGAGCACATTCTCCTTCACGGTCATGTGGGGAAAGAGGGCGTATTCCTGGAAAACATACCCAATCTTCCGCTTTCTAGCCGGGATATCGATGGAATCCGTCGACGAAAAAAACAGCTTCTCACCAAGGGAAATAGTTCCCCGATCCGGCTTCCGCAGCCCGGACAGACAGTTGAGTATGGTTGTCTTTCCGGAACCCGAAGGGCCGAAGAGCACCAGTATTCCATTTTCAAAGGAGATTTCCACCTCCACGGTAATGCCGGAAAATGCCTTTCGTATTTCAGCGTTCAACATTGGTATGCCTCCTCCCTGCACCATCCTCTGCCATGGAGAACTTTCTACCCGGATTCAACTGCATCCTTCAGGCCGACGTGGTAAATGCACCGGCACTGTCATTTTCGCGGGCATCAGCGGCCCCGGAAAAACCGGCGTCTGAAAGAAGAGTCCCCGCGGCGGCCGGGAACGTCTTCAGTCTGTTGATTGGTGTTACTCATGGAATTCTCCAAGCGTCAGGACAGCCTCCTGATGATATCGCTTCAGAGCTACGCGTTGAAATCAGTACAAAATCACGTGACGTACCACTATTTCAAGATTTCTCTTCTCTCCAGCCAACTGATACCGCCTTCTTTGAAGGAAATTGAAATATCCCCCGTAAAGGTGTCTGAGATAATATGTATCTCCTGGAGGGTTTCGCTGATTCTGATCTTCCAGTCTGAACCCTCCACCTGAATGTCCCTGGCTTCTTGACGTCGTGACACTGCACAATCCCTTCGCATTGCTGCTCAATAAACAGCTTTCATTCTTTCAGGAGTTCACAAGGGAAATCCTCGGGGGGAAACCAAGGAGGGTCTTTCCTCATGCATTCGTTCGCGCCCGGGGAAGACCGGCGGCTTCCCGCTCCAGAGCATCCGGGAGAAAGTCCGTCGCCGGCGCCATCCGGATCTCCCTACGGCTCGCAGCAGCTTTCCGGGCGCGGAGGAGAACCAGCTGGGCGACAATGCTCACCGCTATCTCCACCGGGGTCTCGGCCTGTATGCTGACGCCGGTGGGGCAATAGAGCCGGAGGAGATCGTCAATGCTGAAACCTTCCCCGGACAGTTCCGCGAAGAGGGCGTCACGCTTTCTGACGCTTCCGATCAGGCCGATATAGCCCGCCCTCGTCCTGAGCGCCTGCTTAACCAGCGTCTTTTCATAGCGGTGCCCCCGGGTGGCGATGATCACGTAACTGTCATTGGTGACGGCGAGGTCTCGAAAGCAATCATCGAATGAATCGAGCACCACCACATCATCGGCAGTGGGAAACCGGTCGCGGTTGGCGTACTTATCCCTGTCGTCCAGTACGATCGTCCTGAATCCGGACTTTACGGCCAATTCCGCCGTCTCTTGCGCAACGTGCCCCGCTCCGCAGATATAAACGGTTTCGGGAATACTCCAGGGGTTGAGAAAGAATTTCCGGTCACCGATATCCTCAATAATCGGAAGCTGTATCGTTCTGTTCATAGTGATTTTCCCGACTGTCTGAGTTAGTTTCCATCCGGAGTTTCCGGATGGAAACGAGGTAGCTTCAGACGAAACGGCCGACGGAGATAAACATCCGTCGGCCGTTGAGA
>CAYSPF010000071.1:10244-11512 GCA_964432775.1 uncultured Geobacter sp. | reverse complement strand
ACCACGCGCCTGTAGCTCAATTGGATAGAGCAACGGACTTCTAATCCGTAGGTTCCGTGTTCGAGTCACGGCAGGCGCGTTTTTATCAACGGTTTACAGGGCGGTCGAAATGATCGCCTTTTCTTTTACCCGTAATACCCCTGTATATGCGGAAATGTGTTAGGGATCAAGTGTCGGAGACATCATCCGTGAGTCTCAGCTGATACCTTCGGGTCGCTTCAATAATGTCATCCAATGAGGCACCGGTTTTGACAAAACTGTCATATATTGAACGAATTTTGTCTTCGGAAATTACCCGTGAATCAATACCATGAGGTTTCAAAATAATCCCCCGATCGTATTGTACAGCAAATCCGGCCGCGGCTGAAATCTGTTTTCTTGATGAAAACATTAAGAGGCGGTCCATAGTTGGTTCGTCAAGTTCCTTACGCAGTCCCACAAGAAGAGCTTTAGCCTCCTTGGACTTCGTTGCAGATCGTTCGACGAAAGGTACCAGAATTTCTTCGATTGAGCCGAAGGGCAATTGCACCGGAATAAAAAAAGAAGAAGGATCCGTACCGGATCGTTGCAGGAATAGTACCATTCTCGTGTCAGATCTGATGATGCAAACAAAAGCAGCTTTGTCCATGTGAAGTAGTTCGATCAATTTTCGCAATTGCTCATAGTGCGTGATCGTTCTAAATAGAACCGTTCCCATGAAAACATGAAGAGTCGAATCATCCTCGAATAGCCAACGATGCCACACCTGGAAATACCGGGCAATCGCATCAGATATGTCTTTCTTGGGTCTATAAATCCCTTTCTCCCATTTGGCTACATTGTATTGTTTTACCCCTGCGAGACGCGCAATAGTCAATTGCGATGTCTGGAAAACATCCCTCAGTGTTTTGAGTTTATCTCCAAATGTGGCGAGACTGTCATTTAATAGCATACGACATAATATGCCTTCCGGAAGCAAAGATCAATAATTTTTTACTTGACATCTGAAAGCATATGCCATAAAATGCCATCAAGTGCAGGGTTGCTGAGGCAAAGTTGGCATGTAGAGAGGAAGAGGCTGCAAATGGCGGAAAGTATAAGGATAACGAAGGAGGCCGAGGTGAAAGACGTCACTCTAAAACTGTTGGCCGAAAAACAGGTCGCAGAGATATACGGTTTTTCGTTGGGTACATTGCGCAATTGGAGGGTGCTGAGGCAGGGTCCGCGGTTTCTGAAGATCAACGGCAAAATGATCCGATACCGGATCAACGACATTGAGGATTATCTGG
>CAYSPF010000071.1:0-10227 GCA_964432775.1 uncultured Geobacter sp. | reverse complement strand
AGTGGACCAGCGGGACTAGGAGGGGCGACGGATGACAAACACAGAAAAATCATTCCAAGTCCGAGACCTGAGGCAGAAGCAGCGGTTTGTGGTCGACGATGCGTATCTGAACGGATTTGCCCGGTTACTCGGACCGTACGCATCGATGGTTTACTTTACGCTTTGCCGCCACGCAGACTCCCGGTTCCAATCGTGTTTCCCGAGCATACCCCTGATCGCCGAGAAGCTCGGAATCTCGCAACGGCAGGTGATGCGGAGCATCAGGAAGCTGCAGGAGCACAATATCATACGCATCGAAAAAAGACCGCGGCATAATGGGAACATATACCACCTCCTCGACAAGGCGCAATGGACACGGGGGGGTGCCAGTAGTGACTCACAGTCACTAGTGACTCACAGTCACCCCAGTAGTGACTCACAGTCACTAGTACTAGTGACTCACAGTCACCCTAAGGATACACAAGTAAGGAAACACAAGAAGGAAACAACAACAACTCTTGTTGTTCTTCCTTTAGCCGGAAAGGAAAAAGACGTAGAGGAAAAAGACACAGCGTCCACCACGCCGCTGGACCAGTTTACAAACGTGACAGAGTACCTCGCGGAGTACCCTGAGCTCGCGCGTCGGTTTGGGGACGACACGCTTCTGCGCGCTTTGGCCATTGCCCGGCACAACGATCCGTCCCGGGATCTTTCCGCGAGAAACGGGGCGGGGGCATATCTCAGGGGCATTTGCCAGTTTGGGGCGGTCCTGCCCCGGGAGCTTCGGGAGCGACCCGCTGAAGACCCCAAGAGGACCAAAATCCGGGAGATGTTGCAGCCAGGGGCGGAACTTACTGTTGAAGGTAACACATGCGTGGTGGATGCGGCCGGCGGCGTGGTGGTGGGGCGGGCGGCCATCCCACGAGAAATGCTCATCGATATGGTCCTCGCTGGCGCCGCGTGCGTGGTGAACGCAAAAGAAAAGGAGGAAACGCATGCAAACTAAAAGGCTCACGAAAACAATACCCCATTCTCTGGAGGCAGAGCAGTCCCTTCTCGGCGGTCTGCTCGTCGACACTGAAGCCATTAACAAGGTTGCGGGGGCGCTCGTACCCGAAGATTTCTATCGGGATGTCCACAGAACCATCTTCCGGGCCATCCTGGACCTGTACGAGAAAGATACCGCTATAGACCTGGTAACGGTCAACACCGCCCTTACGGACAAGGGCCAGCTGGCCACCGTGGGAGGTCTGGCATATCTCAGTTCCCTCACGGACATTATGCCCTCTTCCGCGAACCTGGAAACGTACGCCGGCATCGTCAAGGAAAAGGCCGTCATGCGTTCCGTCATGGACGCCGCCGGTAAGATACAGTCCATAGGCTTCGAGGAACAGGAAATGGGCGCAAAGGAGTACCTGGACCGCGCGGAGATGCTGATCTTCTCCATCGAAGGGGAACGGGAGCGCAAGAAAGGATTTGTCCCCGTCGGGGATTTTGCTCACGGCGCCATGAAAATTATCGAGGAACTGTCCCAGAAAAAGCGGGACATTACCGGCGTACCGTCGGGATTTATTGATCTCGACAAGCTGACGGGCGGATACCAGCCAGGTAACCTCATCATTATCGCCGGCCGCCCGAGTATGGGAAAGACTTCGATAGCCCTGAACATGGCTCAATATCTTGCGATGACCCTTCCGGACCCGGTGCCGGTGGGCATCTTCTCCATGGAGATGTCCAAGGAGGAAATTTTCCAACGCGTGCTAAGTTCGGAATCCGAGATTGACCTCCTGGCCGTACGCGGTGGTTCATTTCCCATCGAAAAGTGGCCTAAAATCACGGAGACGGCGGCAAAGACAAGCGGTGCCCCCATCTACATCGATGACGCCCCCGCCCTGAATATTATGGACGTCCGGGGACGAGCCCGGAGGCTAAAAAAGGAGCATAACATTGGCCTTCTTGTCGTCGATTACCTTCAGCTCATGCGTGGGCGTTCCGGCCGGGGGGACCGCAGGGAGCAGGAAATCTCGGAGATCTCCCGGTTTCTCAAGGCGCTCGCCAAGGAACTCAACATCCCAGTCATCGCGCTTTCCCAACTCAACCGGGATCCAGACAAAAGGGACAGTAACCATCGCCCCCGACTCTCTGACCTCCGAGAGTCCGGTGCCATCGAACAGGATGCCGACGTGATTCTGCTCCTCTACCGTGACGAAGTGTACAACCCCGATCCCGGGAGCCCGGAAGCCGGATTAGCGGAGGTCATTGTCGCGAAACATCGCAATGGCCCCACGGGAACCGTGAAGCTGAAGTGGGTTCCGGAAACAGCGACGTTCCGCAACGTATACCGATGGAACAATGAGGAGGCAGCATGACCATGACCGTCCACCGCTCATTTTGTCTCGCTTGTTGTGTCAGACTCCCCCTCCCGTCCGGGGCCCGGGTCCAGATCATGATAGAAAAATACGGAAAAGAAGAAAGGAGATAAGCATGGAAAACATCGAGATTCGCCCAAAGTTCAGGAACCTCATCCCGAAACTGGCCAAACACGAGTTTGAGAAGCTCGAAGCCAGCATCATCAACGAAGGCGTAAGAGAACCCCTGACCATCGGTCTCTTCGAGGAAACCAACGTCCATGGCGTCGAGGAGACCGCCAGGGTCCTCATAGATGGCCACCACCGGCACGAAATCGCCATAAAACACGGGTTGTCCTTCACCACCCGTGAGATCGAGTTTAAGGACGAGGACGCGGCGATAATCTGGGCGATAGATAACCAGATCGGACGACGCAACGTTTTGCATCCGCTCGATCGCGTGATCCTCCTGGAGAAAAAGCGGCCGATCATCGAGAAACGGGCCCGGGAGCGTCAGTTGACAGGGAAGTCGGACGACGGTGACCTTGCTCCGCAAACGGAGCAAGGTACGAAGAAACGCCGGTCACCAACCGTGCTGGAACAGCTGGCAAAGGAAGCAGGAATCGGACGTACCAGCTACGACGATTGCCTCCTCATCCTCTCGAAAGGCATCCCCGCCCTGGTCAAGTTTGTGAGAGAGGGAGACCTGTCGATCACTGGCGCCGCGAAGCTACTGCGCCACACCCCCCCTGGGAAAAGCGGCATGACCGATGAGGAGCACCGGGAGTGGCAGCAACAGCTCGCGGACAACGTCAAGGGCGACCCCGACGCCATGCAGGCCGTGGTAAGGAAAATAAATTGGAACAACAGGGATTATGAGCGCATGCGCGACCGCGAAAGGGCGGAGGAAGCGGAAAAAAAGAAAAAAGAGGAAGAATTCCATCTCGCCGAAGAGCACGACGAAGAGGAGATCGCAAAATGGAGGGAAGAGCTCGAGGGTGTCGAGAATGAAGAAGAGCAGGAAGCGAACGAAGCCGAAGAACGGGAAGCCCCCGCGGAGGAAGAAGAACAGACAGAGCAGGAAGCGGTGGAAGAACAGGAAGAAGAACAGGCGTCCACCTCGGAGCGCGAAGTGACGGAGATCCATCAGAAGATCCGACAGGAACGTCGGGAGCTCGTGTCGAACCTCGTGTCTGCCATCGTCAACGCGACTCAGGGCGTCCTCACCGCCCGGGGCCTCGGCATGTCGCACGAAGGGCAGGAGGTGCTGGCTGCCAGCATCGAGGCCTGGGTCATCGAGCACGCGGTGAAATATCAGGTGGTGCGCCACGCGAGCGTCGCGGAGATGGTGTCGTGATGGAAAAGAAGCCCGTCATCACGTTGCTGGAGGCGGTCAGGGCGGGGAAAGTGCAGGCAACCCGTTCCCTCCTCGAGGCCGGTGCGAACCCCAACAGACACGAGGCGGGGTATGAGCGGTACGCCCCGCTCCACCTCGCTTGCCGCGCTGGTCACCACACGACCATCACCCGTCTTCTCCTTGAGGCCGGAGCGGACCCAAACACCAGGAACAGGGAAGGCTGGACTCCCCTACACTATGCCTGCAGGTCTGGCCACGCAGACATTTTCCGCCTCCTCCTCGAGCGCGGTGCCGACCCGAACGCGAGGGACAGTCGTGGTCGCACTCCCCTGTCCCTCGCGGCGCGGAAGTTGAACTACAAGCTTGTCCATTTTCTCATCTCCCGCGGGGCGGACGCGAATGCGAAGGATAAGGACGGCAATACTCCCCTCCACCGGGCGTGCAGGGGCGTGCAGGGGCCCAGGAGAGCGCGGAGAACGGAGACCATCCGCCTCCTCCTCGAGGCCGGAGCGGAAGGCGGGGCAAAGGATAACGAGGGTTTTACGCCGCTTAATTATATCCTGCCTCTTCCCCCCGACCACCCCGCCCGCGAGGAGCTCATCGATCTCTTCCGCGAGCACGCCCCGGAGATGGTGATGGAGGCGTACTGCACGGCCCAGGAAAGGAGGTAGCAGTGCACGTGGGCGATACACACGGAATCATGATGGAAGGCAAACGATACGAGATATCCACATATCCCGCGAGTGACAGGGGTGACAGCAACTGGGCGGCGGCCCGCATCGAAACAAACGGTGAGGTTGTGCGGGTTGTGACATCCTCGTACTTCCCCAGGGGGCCCCCGACATCGACACCGGGAGCACATATTCTTTTCGAGCTCGACGAGCGCAAAAACGCCGCCCGCGTGGTGGCACAAATACAAGGAGGCAACATGGAAACAAACGCACAGGCAGCAACAGTCGCAGCAGAGGAACTGGACAGGCAGCAGGAGATCGAGGCAGCAGCAGAGAAAAAGGAGGAAGCAATGGATGATATTCTGACACTCATCGAGAACGACGGCGGGAACATTGTGTGCACCAACTATTTTCAGTCACGAGCGGCACAGGCCGGATACATCTTTGTATCTGTTAACGCGGGAACGTTCCGTCTCCTCGTGCCTGACGGGATACTGCCGAGCCTCTTAAAGGAGATCGCACACGCGGACGAGGTGATCGTTTCCCGGGGTCCGCTGTCCATCCCGGCCACGAACGCGGCGTATACGGCTTGGCCAGGAACGGGCGACGGTGATGGACTGGAATTCCTGTTCGAGGACGGTACCAAAAGGCCGTTCTGCATCCATCTCGGTTTAAACCAGGTTGATCTGGTTCCATCGGATAACCAAAGAGACCGAAAGGGCCAGCCTCATCGGTGGCGTTGCACGATCTGGAACGAGAGGATGGAGAGGGTGGCGGACTTCCCGTGTCGGTATCGGTTGGCAAAACGCCTCCCGTGCCTGAAGCGCTGGTATGACTAGAAAGGAAAACACGAGAGATGGCAACGATGGATGCAGCCATGATGCGCCACCACATCCGGCATGGCGGACTCCATCGACGTGCAGGTCCGAGAGGCATTCCTTCGATGTCGATGTGTTTGAGGGGATACTCCTAGGGCCCCAAGATGCCCCGTATGGAGCCCGAGGATTACCCCAGAGCATTCCGGTGCCGGTACAGTGGGGATTGGATAGCAGTTAACATAATAAATATTATCATAGTGGACATAAAGTATTGACACACGCTGTTATACATAGTATAAGTTGTGAGTATACAAGATTATGTAAACTCATGTGCACGGAGGACGGCAGCATGGAAGAGAGAAGGGTGCAACGGAAAAGAAGGCGCTTCATCAAGAGAGTGGTTCCCCGCGAGGAGAAGATCCGGGTGAGTACGGACTATCCGGTTTCCCGGTACCGGGTCCTCGCCGATGCCGTCTCCAACGGAACCCTTCCCCCCTTCGCAGCCATCTTGAGGAAGGCCCTCAACGACAGCTATGACCGCATCGTGAAGATGAACGGCAGGGGCAATGAGTAGCCCCGGCAGAAGCTGTTCTATCACCGGTGTATTCACCCCCGGTGCAAAAACGCAGCAAGTTGTGCCGGGTGCAGTCAATCACATTTACAGGAGGCATCGCATGGAAGAAGAAGCACGACGCACATACGTCCTCACCGTCCGGGCCACCCCGGAGCAGTACGAGAAGCTGCGGAAGCTCGCGGGACAGTACAACACCTCGATGAACCGGTATCTGCTCGACGCTGCCCTCAACGTCCGGCTCCAGGCGCCCCCCGTCATGGCGGTCGTGGGGGACGCGGCCGGACCCGACGCCTACCTCGACAGTCTGGCAAAGATCCAGAGGGAGCTGCAGAGGATCGCGGAGCTGCTCTTAGAGCTCCGGCTGAGCTTCGGCGAGGCTAGGAAGAAGGGCGAGATCGAAGAGAAGTACGCCTTCGAGTGCGTCCTCTTCCTCCAGAACATCGACTACCTCGCGGGGAACATCGAGGAGTACGCCGCAGGCGAGGCTCACGCCCTCGCGGCCCGTGAGGCCTGGGCATGATCGCCAAGGTGGTAACAGGCGACGATTTCGCGGCCGTGCTGAGGTATGCGTCGAGAAAGGGCCCTCTCCTGTCAACGAACATTGTGAGTCCTTTCGGGTCCTGGGAGGTGGGCCCTCTGGCGAGCGAGATGCAGCTCTACGCCACCTGCAGGCGTGACGTGAGAAAGTCCGTCCTCCACATTGCGATTCGGCTACCCCTCCAGGACGCGATGCGCCTTGTCGATGCCGACTTCCTCTCCCTGGCGAAACAACTAATGAACCGCTTGGGGATCGACAGGAACCGCCACCAGTGGGTCGTGTACAAGCATGACCCGGACCACGTCCACCTCATCGTCAATCGCATCGATGTGGACAGGAAAGTCTGGCGGGACAGCTTCTTGTATTCTAGAGCAATGTCCGCCTGCCGGGAGCTTGAGGATCTCTATGACCTGACCCCCGTCACCTCCGTCCTCGACATGACGAAGATCCTCGTGACGAGGGGGGAACTCGCGATGGAGGCACGCACCGGCAGGGCCTGCCCGAAGCGTGTCATATATCAGGCCATCAACAGGGCGATGCTCCGGTGCGAATCCCTCGAGGACCTGGAACACATGCTGGCCGCAGAAGAGATATCGATGCGTGTGCAACCCGGGAAGGGTGTCTCTTTCGCCTGCGATGGGATCGCGTTCCAGGGCAGGAGGATCTCACGCTGTTGCAGCCTCGAGAGCATCGAGTGGCGGATCGCCGAGCGGGAGGCACCGGACGAAGAGACCTTCCTTCCCGGGCCGGCGGAGAACGTAACAGCCATTCCCCGGAAGGCCGCGAACGATATGACCGACAGAAACATGAGGGTTTCCAGGATGTTACAAAGAAGAATCCCGTCACGGCGGCAATCGTCAAACATGGGAGTAATATCGTGAAGGATTCCAGGGTGGTATACGTCACGGCCTCAATAACGGGACTGAAGGCACGGTCACAAAGACATCCCCAAGGGGGACATCCTCTCCGGGGTGTGGCGGCGCATATCGCCTGTGTGGTGACCCTACCACACAACGGGTGAAATCATGAGGGATACCAAGGACTTATGTAACGGTATGGGAGGTAACGCATGCTCACTGAAAAACAGATCCTGACGGCGTATACACTCAAGAGGCAGGGAAAAGCGTATCGTGAGATCGCGCAGGCCGTCGGCCTCGACCCCCGGACGCAGCACTCCCAGGTGGTCAGCGGCCTTCGCTACTACGTGATGGGTTACCAGGCGGCGGCGCGGAAGATGGAATCCGCTTCACGGAACGAACACCCGTCGTGGACCGAGAGAGTGATCTGCTTTGCCATAGGAGCTGCGTTCAATATGGCCATCGCGGCGATCGTATTCTCAATCTGAGCAAGGAGGACACCATGCCCCACATAATCGATTTCGCTCGGTACCGGAACTCGAAGGAGATAACAGGCATGGATGATGATACGGGCGATCATCATGATGACTATGATTATCCCCTCGACGGAATTTTCTACCCCGACGATGATTGCGGTAACTGTGTCGACGACGATACTGTGTGGGATCTCGAACCGTAAGATAAGAACAAGCGGAAGGAGGGCAGCGATATGATGTACATGGACGTGCGGGAATTGAAAACGCTCTTCGGGGAAAAGAGAGTGGACTACCTGCTGACGCACAGCAGGATCCCCCTCGCCCGGGTTGATGACGACCTCGTGGTGATGGACAACCTCTACAGGCTCGAGGAGGAACTCACGAGGGACAATGAGGACCTTATGTGAGAGGGAGGAAGAATGACAGAGGATCTTCATGAAGCGATAGACATGGGGTGGATCGAATGGGCCAGGCAGACCATCGAAGGCGGCGCGGACGTGAACGCGACGGACAGGCGCGGGGTGACGCCGCTCCATGCCGCCATCGAGCGGGGGCAGCTCGATATCGCCCGCCTCCTCATCGAGAAGGGGGCTTGTGTGAGCGTAAGGGACGTCCGCGGCTGGACGCTCCTCGCCCTGGCCTCCGCCCTCGGGCGGCCCGATATCATCGAGCTCCTCCTCACTCACGGCGCGGACGTGAATGAAAGGGACGACATCGATGACACGGCCCTGCACTGGGCGTGCACCTATGCCCGGCCAGGGGCGGTCCGCCTCCTCCTCTCCCACGGGGCAGACGCGAACACAATGAACATGACGGGCAGCACGCCCCTCGACATGGTGCTCCAGCTCTCCCCGGAGAATCCTGCCAGGGAGGAAATCCTAGGCCTCTTCAGGGAATACGCACCCGGGACGGTGATGGAGAGGTTCTGCGAAGGACCCGGCAGATGAGGCATACGGGATCCCGTATGGTCTTAAACGCGGTACCCGACACATCCCCGGAACAACACTTTAAGGAAGGTTTAACACGTATGAAAGGACAGCACATCGGCTACGTTCGGGTTAGTTCCGTTGATCAGAACACGGATAGGCAACTGGATGGTATCCAGCTCGACCGCACCTTTACCGATAAAGCCAGCGGCAAGGACACGAAGCGCCCTGCACTGGAGGAACTCTTGCGGTTTGTTCGCGAGGGAGATGTCGTCATCGTGCACAGCATCGACCGTCTGGCAAGGAACCTTCCCGACCTCCGCCGGATTGTCGAGGTTCTGACGGGCCGCAGCGTACAGCTGAGGTTCCTGAAGGAGAACCTGACGTTCAGCGGGGATGACTCTCCCATGTCGACCCTCCTGCTGTCCGTCATGGGGGCGTTTGCCGAGTTCGAGCGGGCCCTGATCCGGGAGCGCCAGGCGGAGGGCATCGCGGCGGCGAAACGCAGGGGCGTCTACAAGGGCCGCAAACATGCCCTGAGCGGAGAACAGGTTCGGGAACTCATGGAAAGAGCCGGCAACGGCGAGAAGAAATCAGCCCTGGCAAAGGCCTTCGGCATCTCCAGGGAGACACTGTACCGCTATCTGGCGACGTGATGAACTATACGCAACCTGACCGGCCCCACCCACCTGGAGACCAGCTCAGCGGTCCAAGCGTCACGGGCCGGCCGGGTTCCTGTGGAGGAGCATATTGAAAAGGACCGTCAAAGAAATGTTTGACGCCATGACCCGCGGGGAGATCCCCTCCGCGGACGAGCTCGACGCGATGCATGTCTCGTTGAATCCCGGCGAGAACGTGGCCCGCCGCAGGCAGCTTCAGGACAGATATACCTTTCTCGGGGCGACATCCATCCAGGAGGGCCTCATGGCATTCGGGTTCGAGTGCGGGGACGGCTGGCTCCCCATACTTGAATGGCTTTTCGCGGGATTCCAGGAACTTGCGGACAGGGACGGCACCGCCGGCAGGTTCCGCGTCACCCAGGTCAAGGAGAAGTACGGCACGCTGAGGACCTACCACAACGGCGGAGAAGAATACGAAGCGCTCGTGGACAAGGCCGAGGCGCTGTCGAAAGTTACCTGCGACGTATGCGGCCAGCAGGGGACGATGAGGGATGACGGCTGGGTGATGGTGCGGTGCGACAACTGCTATCCAAGGAAAAAAGGCGGGTGATAACACCATGAAGAAGAAATGCCGGGGTACCGATGATTTTCTCCGCATGAGCAAGGAAGATGTCGAAAAGATGTACGCCGGGGCCACCGGGGAGGCGATTGCACAAACACACGCCGCGGGACTGCCAACCTGCCATGCGAGCGACAAAGAGGGTTACAGGATGTATTTTCTCTTCCCTGACGGCCATAAGGAGTTCTTCAACACCCCGGAGGAGGGAAATGCGATCCTGGGAAGGCACGGTCTCACGTAGTAGGAGGTTTGTTTCATGGAGGACAGGGAAATGGACAGCTCACAGAAGGAAAGACATCTGGTGGACGCCAGCAATCTGGATGACATGCATGATCGACTGCGCCAGGCGGTGGAGGCTCTTGACGTTGAAAAAGCCCGCCGGCTTCTCTACCTTGCCGATGAAATGGGTGCTGCACAGATCCGAACCCTTTTCCAGGAGGACAT
>CAYSPF010000070.1:2331-11567 GCA_964432775.1 uncultured Geobacter sp. | reverse complement strand
AAATTTTTCGACGTGGACAATGACCGCTACACGGTGAACGGCCGCTACACCCAGGTGATGCTCTCACCCCGAGAACTCTCCTACAACGACCTTCCCAGCAAGTCCTGGATCAACGAGCGGCTCATCTTCACCCACGGAAACGGAATCACCTTCGGGCCGGTGAGCCGCATCAGCAAGGAGGGACTCCCCGAGTTCTTTGTCAAGGATATCCCGGCGGTGAGCCTGGCTGACATCAAGGTGACCCGGCCGGAAATCTACTACGGGGAGATGTCCAACGAGTATGTCATCGTCAAGACCAAGGTGCCGGAATTCAGCTACCCTACAGCCACGGGCAATATCAACACCACCTACGCCGGAACCGGCGGGGTTCCCTTGGATTCATTCCTGCGCAAGGCCCTGTTCGCCGCCCGCTTCAGGACGGAGAAGCTGCTTCTCTCCTCCGACATCACCTCGCAGAGCCGCATCCTCTACTATCGCAACGTGAACGAGCGGGTGAAGGCGGTGGCTCCGTTCCTCCGCTACGACAGTGATCCCTATCTGGTGGTCACCGCCGGCGGCAGGCTGAAATGGATTATCGACGCCTATACCTTTAGCGACCGGCTTCCCTATTCCAAGCCGCTCAAGGGGGGCATCAACTACATGCGGAACTCGGTGAAGGTGGTGGTGGACGCCTATGACGGGTCCCTGGACTTCTACCTGAGCGATCCGGGCGACGTGCTGGCCAAGGTCTACCAGAGAATCTTCCCGAAGCTGTTCAAGCCCCTCTCCGCCATGCCGGAGGACCTGCGCAAGCATATCCGGTACCCGCACCAGTTCCTGCGGATGCAGGCCTCCATGTACTCCGCGTACCACATGACCGACCCCAAGGTATTCTACAACAAGGAGAACCTGTGGGAGGTGCCGTCTCTGGGCGAGCAGCCCATGGAGCCCTACTACACCATCATGAAGCTGCCGGGGGAGAAGAAGGAAGAATACATCCTGCTTCTGCCGTTTACCCCCTCCAAGCGGGACAACCTGGCGGCTTGGCTAACCGCGCGCTGCGACGTGCCCAACTACGGCAAGCTGCTCGCCTACACCTTCCCGCGGGACCGGCTCATATACGGCCCGAAACAGGTCGATGCGCGCATCAACCAGGACTCCTTCATTTCCCAGCAGCTGACCCTCTGGAACCAGCGGGGTTCCGAGGTAATCCGGGGGAGCATGCTCGTCATCCCCATCGAAAAGTCGCTGCTCTACGTGCAGCCCCTTTACCTGGCGGCGGCCGACAAGGCGGGCCTGCCCGAACTGCGGCGGGTGATTGTGGCCTATGGTGATCAGGTGGTTATGGAAGAAAACCTGGAGCTGGCGCTGCAGCGGATCTTCGGCGACAGGAAACCGCGTGCAGCAGAGGCTGCCGCGGCCCAACCGACCAAGGAGAAGGACGCTTCGCCGTCGCAGCTTGCCAAGGAGGCGATGAGCATCTTCGAGCGTGCGAGCAACCTGCAGCGCCAGGGAGACTGGGCAGGCTACGGCGAGGAACTGCGCAAGCTGCGGCAGGTGCTGCAGCGCATGGCGCGCTAGGCCGGTAGGAGAAAATACTTCCTTGTAATCCCGGAAGCCGTCTGTTCGGAGGGGGCACATTCCCCCGTGTCCTCCGCTGAATCTTTATGCGGGCGGTTTTCGGTCTTTTTTATTTCAACCCCCGGTCTGTGCTAATCGGGCCGGGGATTCCGTCCCGAACGGAAGCGGCACTCTTCCGAAAAGTGAGGTACCTGATGAAACCGAGCAGCAGCGCACGAAAACTGGCGGATGTGATCCATGCGGCAATTGAGGACCACGTGATTACCAATACGGAATACGAGGAAATACTGCATGTCGCCAACGAAGACGGAATTATTGACCCCGAGGAGCGGGCATTGCTCGGCCAGCTCCAGGAGATGATCGCCGACAAGACGGTGAAACGGATAGCCGGGTAATGCGTGCGGCCACGTGCCGAGGTATACGCAGGATAGGGTCTCGCTGCGCCGTGGGGAGGGAGTAGTCGCGTGAATAATGAAAAAATAACCTGGCACGCACTGTCCGCAGATGAGGCTCTGGCTGCGCTCAATTCCCGTCAGGAAGGTGTCTCTGACGACGAAGCGGCACGGCGTCTCCGGGTTCACGGTCCCAATGAGCTGGCCCGGAAGGGCGGTGACGGTCCCTGGCGCATTTTCTGGCGACAGGTGAACAATCCCATCGGCTGGCTGCTGATCGGTGCGGGCGTCCTGTCGCTCGCGCTCGGCAAATACACCGATGCGTCCGTGGTTTTCGGCGCGGTGATAATCAATTCGATTATCGGGTTCATCCAGGAATACCGCGCCGGAAAGGCCATCGAGGAACTGGCCGGCATGGTTCCCGAATCCGCGACGGTTGTCCGGAACGGGCAGCCGCTGGCGCTCCCCGCCCGCGAACTGGTCCCGGGCGACATAGTCACCCTGCAGAGCGGCGACAAGGTGCCGGCCGACCTGCGTTTCATCCAGACCAAAAACCTTCTCATCGAAGAGGCTGCCCTCACCGGTGAATCCCTGCCCGTCGCCAAGCATGCCGAGAGCGCGGCCCCGGAAGCCTCCCTCGGCGACCGCCTCGGCATGGCTTACAGCGGCACCCTGGTTATCCGTGGCGCGGCAGCCGGGGTGGTGGTCGCCACTGGGAACTCCACCGAGCTGGGCCGCATCAACGAGCTTCTCAGCCGGACGGTACAATTGGAAACGCCCCTCACCCGGCAGCTGGCCAAGGTTACTACCGGCATAACCGTCGCGACCATTGTCATCGTTGCCGTTCTCGTCGGGTTCGGGATCTGGGTAAAGAATGCGCCGGTCGGCGAATCGCTCATGGTTGCCGTCACCCTGGCGGTTGCGGCCATTCCGGAAGGCCTGCCCGCGGTAATCACCATCGCACTGGCAATCGGCGTGCGACGCATGGCCTCCCGCCATGCGGTGGTGCGGCACCTGCCCGCGGTGGAAACGCTGGGCGCCACCACGGTCATCTGTTCCGACAAGACCGGTACCCTGACACGCAACGAGATGACGGTTCAGGTGGCGTGGGTCGGCGGACACGAGTACCGGTTCTCTGGAGTGGGATACAATCCGGCGGGTGAGATCGAGCATGACGGCATTCGCCTGACAGCTCCTTCCGAGGAACTGGGGATTATTCTCTCCATGGCGGTGCTGTGCAATGACGCGGCTGTCCGCGCCGAAGCGGGCGTCTGGACGCCGACCGGTGATCCCACGGAGGCGGCCCTGGTTGTCGCCGGTGAGAAAGGGGGATATACGGCGCAGGCGCTGCGTGAACGGTATCCGCGTCTGGATGTCATCCCCTTCGAGTCGGAGGCGAAGTTCATGGCCACGCTGCATGCTATCGGCGATACGGGGCGCATCCTGCTCAAGGGAGCTCCGGAAACCGTGCTGCAGCGCTGTCTGCCCGCCAAGACGGACCTGGACGCAGCCTTTGACGCCATCGAGACCTATGCCCGCCAGGGGATGCGAATGATTGCCTTTGCCTGGCGGGAAAGCGCCGAGGGGGAGCGGATTCTGCCGGGCGAAGAAGAGGAAGGTTTCACCTTTGCCGGTCTCATGGGCATGATTGACCCGCCGAGAACCGAGGCAATGGATGCCATCCGTGTCTGCCACAGCGCCGGAATTATCGTAAAGATGATCACCGGCGACCATCCGACCACGGCTGAGGCCATCGGCCGCCAGCTCGGCCTGCTGGCCCCGGATCGAAAGGCCGTGCAGGGGAGGGAACTGGACGGGCTCTCGGAACAGGAACTGCAAGCCGTTGCCCGGCAAACCAACGTGTTCGCGCGGGTGGCGCCCGAGCACAAGCTCCGCCTGGTGGAGGCGCTGCAGGCTCAGGGCCATGTGGTGGCCATGACCGGGGACGGCGTCAACGACGCACCTGCGTTGAAGCGGGCCGACATCGGCATCGCCATGGGTATCACCGGCACCTCCGTCTCCAAGGAGGCGGCCAAGGTGGTTCTCATGGACGACAACTTCGCCTCCATCGCAGCCGCGGTGGAAGAGGGCCGCCGCGTGTACGACAATCTCATCAAGTCACTGGCCTTCGTGCTTCCGACCAACCTTGCCCTGGCGTGCATCCTGGCGGTCGCCATGTTCTTCTTTCCCACGGTCACGGTTGATGGCGTGAGCGTGCTGCTGATGGCCATGTCGCCGACCCAGATCCTCTGGATCAACCTGGTGGCCAGCATCACCCTTTCCATCCCGCTCGCCTTCGAGATCCTGGAGCCGAATGCCATGCGCCGAGAGCCCCGGCCGGCCGATGAACCGGTTTTTTCCCGGTTCATCGTCTATCGGCTCATCATGGTAGCAGCACTGATGACGGCCGGAGGGTGCGGCCTCTTCCTGTGGGAATACTACCGCATTGTCGGCGGTCTCCCCATAACCGCCGCGCTCCATGCCTATGCGCTGGCCGAAGCCCAGACCATCTGCGTTACCGTGGTCACCTTCTCGCAGATATTCTATCTGCTCAACTGCCGCTCCCTGCGTGATACGCTGTTCACCCAAGGTATTTTTTCGAACCCGACGGTATTCGCCGGAATCGGTGTGCTGCTGCTGCTCCATGCATGTTTCATGTACCTGCCGCCGCTTCGGATCCTCTTCGGATCCGCAGCTCTCGACGTCAACGCATGGCTGCTTTCCGCCCTTGTGGGCGCCGGCGTGCTGCCGGTCATTTCCGTGGAGAAGTGGATCAGAAAGCGCTACGGGTGGCAATGAAGTCCCCGGCTGGTTTTTGTGGGCGTTTCCCTCGATTATCTGGTAGTATCTTTTGGCCCGGGCACGCCGACACGTATCGCTGATGAGCGCTACCGTGTGAAATGCGTCCGGGAACAGCACCATACTTCCTGGAGGTCCAATGAAAAAAATTATACTCTTAGGTTCACTGCTCATGTTATCCGGCTGCTCGATGTTCGGCTCGAGCAAACCGTTTCCCCTGGTGGAGACGGCGCCGATGGGCGTCAAGGGTTGCCGCAAGGTCGCGACATTCCCCGGACCGACCGGTTCACGCATGTGGGGACCTCCCGCAGTGCTGGCCGATTTCAAATACCAGACCGCGCTCAAGGCGAAGGAGATGGGTGCGACACATATCTACTGGAGAGAGGATCTCGAAGGAATGAACGGGCAGACCGTCGGACATGCCTTTGATTGTACCGGAGTGGTGACGGAGACGAGCGAAGATAATTAGTGGATAGCCTTGGAGGGATGATGGTTCGCATCGTCATCCCTCCAAGGCCAGTCTTATGTCAGTTCGGAGGTGCAGTGGGGGCAGCGTACCGCCTTCAACGGGACCATAGAAAGGCAGAACGGACATTCCTTGGTATCGGGTGCTGCCGGCGCCGGTTCCCGCTTCATGCGGTTTATCTGTCGGATCAGCAGGAAAATGGCGAAGGCGACGATAACAAAGTCGAGGATCGTGTTGAAAAAGAGCCCGTAATTGATGGTTGCGGCCCCCGCTTTCTTTGCCTCAGCCAGTGTTGCGAAACCGGTCCCGCTGAGATCGATAAACAGGTTGGAGAAATCCACCTTGCCCATTAAGCGCCCTATGGGAGGCATGAGAATGTCACTTACGAACGAGGTGACAATCTTTCCGAAAGCCGCACCGATGATGATACCCACCGCCATGTCGACCACATTGCCGCGCATTACGAATTCCCTGAACTCTTTCAGCATGGTGTTTCTCCCTTCCTGCTAGTAAGATATCGGGTATGACCCGTTCTTCTTCCTGGGGGGGCTTTATTCGCTACAGGGGGATGCATCTCCCGTCTATCGTCAAATGCTCCGATGGGACTTCACTCCGATTGTATCAAATGTGACGAAGAGAAGCAGAACTGTGTCGCTCTCGGACTGATTTCCGTGTACAGTATGCGGATAAAATGAGGGCTGTCAATCACGAATTGGCCAAAGGACTTGACAGGGTGTGCCGATTTTCTGTATTTGTTAGCGAACGATGACCGAGAAACTTGTCACCATTCCCAATATCCTGAGCGGTTTGAGGCTGTCGTCCGTTCCGGTTCTCCTCGTGCTGGCCCGGCAAGGGTATGCCGGGGCGTACTTCGTGTTGTTCATCTTCGCCCTTTTTACGGACCTGGCGGACGGTTATCTGGCCCGCAAGCTTCACCAGGAATCGGAGTTCGGCGCCAGGCTGGACAGCTGGGGCGACTTCTCGCTCTATATCTCGACTCCTTTGTGCGCATGGTGGCTCTGGCCGGAGATTGTCCATCGGGAAGCGTCATACATAATCGCGGTCCTGGCCGGTTTTGCCGTGCCTATCATGATCGGGTTTGCCAAGTATCGTCGTCTCACCAGTTATCATACCCGGGGCGCAAAGTTGTCGGCGGTTCTCATGGGCGTCGGCACTATCCTGCTTTTCGCCGGAGGCCCTGCCTGGCTGTTCCGTTTTTCAACGGTCGTGCTCGTTCTCACGCAGATAGAGGAAATTGCAATAACCGTTGTCAGCCCCGTGTGGCGCTCCAATGTACCGACACTTCGGCATGCATTGCGCCGTAACCGGGAAGATCGCGCGAAGGGATGCACCTGACGATTTTCTACTCCACGAAAGCAGGAATTCTTATTAATGACAAATGAAACCGATGACCGGAAGAGATCCCATCTGCGATTGGTGGTTAACAACCCGGAGAAGAGAAATCCGCATGAGGACGACTTTATCGGGCTGGAAGATCTCATGGCCCGCAGGGATGATATCCGTCCCCTTTTTTATCGGGACATGGATCGGATTCACGAAAAGGCGTACCGTGTGCTTGAGCGGTTTTTGATAGGACGGGAGTGGGCGTACGGCCTCGATCCCCACTATGGAAAACCGATAGTGCTTTCCGCTGCGTTGGTCTGTCCGGAGGTGTTGGCACATGAGGTGGACCCGCGGGATGAGGCGCTTATCTTTGTGGCGGAAGACCTCACCGGGAGAGGGCTGTGTCTTTCCCTGGAGATGATTTTGCCTTTTTACAGTGATGATGAGTCGGTGATGGAGGATGCGCTTCTCTATTCGCCGCTTTTCCAGTACGGGACAATGTTTCTCGAGGAAAATCGGCAGGACGGCCTGTTGGACCTCATCTACCGGCTGGCGTTTCCCCTCTATCCGCCGGCTCTTTCATCGAGGATTCTTGACAGGCTTTTCGCCGTGGCCGCCCAGGAAGTCACGGATGCGTTGCAGGGATTTTCCGAATACCCGAGTACCTAACCCGTCGCGACTTCATGCTCCACCGCGTGCGTTCTCGGCGCCTGCGCTCCATCCATAAACTGTCTGAATTCAACTTCTCCCGAAACGAATCCGAGAATCTTGACCCCTATTCCGGCCTTTCTGACCAGGTGAATCATGGTCGGCGGGACTTTTTTCGACCATCTGATCATCCCCTTGAGCATGACCCGTTTTTCATCCGGCAGGATCAGTTCAATGGCGATCCTGGTACCCGGTGGATACAGGTTGGTCGTCTTGATGAACATTCCATGATCCGTGACGTCTTCGGTGAATGCGAGCCGGACCGGGGCATCCACCCCGAACCGAAGGGAAAGCCTTCTCCGAATCCTTCTCATAATCCTTTTTTCCGCCATATTTCTCCTCCTTGTGTATACTTCAGGCAGCTTCCGCTGTGTCGCATTTCGTCCCTGATATGGCGGGGAAAGCGAAATTGTATTTGAAGCTGATAACCTCAGTATCCGTTCCGGATAAAGTTGCGGCAGAGTAGCACGTTTTGCGTAAAAAATGAATTATTTTTAAAAAACAGTCCCACATCTATAAACGAAGGCCGCCGAAGGAAACGGGCGGCAACAAAGGGAACACTATGAACAAGCTCTTTTCACCACTTTCCATCGGTGCGGTGACCTTCCGCAACCGAATCTTCGTCTCTCCCATGTGTCAGTATTCGAGCAGCGACGGTCTTCCCAACGACTGGCACCTTGTTCATCTGGGCAGTCGCGCCGTTGGGGGCGCCGGCCTGGTGATGACGGAGGCGGTAGCCGTCAGCTCTGAGGGTAGAATAAGCCCTGATGACTGCGGCCTCTGGAGTGACGCCCATGCCGAGGCGTTCCGCCCCATTACCCGCTTCATCACCCGGCAGGGTGCGATCCCCGGCATCCAGCTTGCCCATGCAGGACGAAAGGCCTCTACCGACAGCCCCTGGCGCGGCGGCGGTCCTCTTGGTCCGGAGGAGAGCGGGTGGCAACCGGTTGCGCCGAGTTCTGCTCCGTTCGCCCCCGGCCATCCCGAGCCGCGGGAGTTGTCGCTCTGCGACCTCGATGCGCTGGAAGCCTCGTTCATCGCCGCGGTCCGGCGGGCGCTTTCGGCAGGTTTCCAGGTGGTTGAGATCCACATGGCCCACGGCTACCTGCTTCACGAGTTTCTTTCCCCTCTCGCCAACCGCCGTACCGACGAATACGGCGGCAGTTTCGAGAATCGAATCCGTTTTCCGTTGCGGATTGTCCGCGCGGTGCGGGCGGAGTGGCCCGATGAACTTCCGTTATTTGTCCGACTCTCGGTCGCCGACTGGGCTGAAGGCGGGTGGGATCTGGGGCAGTCGGTACTTCTCGCCCGACGTCTGAAGAACCTGGGGGTCGATCTTCTGGACTGCTCCGCCGGATTTGTCGTTCCCGACGAACCGATACCGTTCGGTCCCGGTTTCCAGGTTCCCTTTTCCTCCGCCATCCGCTCAGCGACAGGCATAATGACCGGCGCGGTCGGCCTGATTACCGATCCCGCCCAGGCGGAACAGATCATCGCCACCGGACAGGCCGATGTCGTCTCCCTGGCGCGCCAGATGCTCCGCGACCCATACTGGCCGCTTCATGCAGCTAAAGCCCTTGGAGTGGAGATCCCCTGGCCGGACCAGTACCTGCGGGCAAAGAGATAGGATGTTCGGACCCGGATTTCAGGAGGATACAGATGGATATGCAGCATGACACCGTAAGGCCGGGCCGCTACCGGCACTACAAAGGGAAGGACTACGAGGTAATCGGAGTCGCCCGGCACAGCGAAACCGAAGAAGAACTGGTAGTCTATCGCTGCCTCTACGGGGACTTTTCCCTCTGGGTCAGGCCGCTTGCCATGTTCCTGGAAAAAGTAACCGTGGAAGGCCGCGAAATGTTTCGCTTTGCTCCGTGCGAGACAGATGTCGGCGGGCAGGCTACAGGGGGCAGCGAACAGTGAACACCGGACAGCGTACGGCTGGGTCAGTAAAGCCGGTAAAATGT
>CAYSPF010000070.1:0-2231 GCA_964432775.1 uncultured Geobacter sp. | reverse complement strand
GCGAACAGTGAACACCGGACAGCGTACGGCTGGGTCAGTAAAGCCGGTAAAATGTTATCACTCTGTTATTATCTTGTTGTGATTGTTTTCCTCCAAATGCAATTGTCAAGGCCTTCCCCCGCACAATCCTTGATTCTCACCACTATCAGCAGCCCAAATAAATAAAATATACGTTTCTTGACAAGCACTCTTTACGCAGTAGAGTAGAAATCATGGAACTAAGTGATTTTTATGTGAAAAACAAGCGAAGGTGAATCTCTTAGAGATATTTGGGTGCGGTGACTTCATTTCGTGCAGCGTATTCGGGGAGGGTACGATGAAGCCCTGGAGTTTTCGGAATTCATGGCTGAGAAAAGTCTTTCGGGACTCGAAGGGGCAAGCACTCATCGAGTACGGTCTGGTGCTGATTCTGATTGCGGTGGTCGTAATTCTGGCGGTTGTCGTGGTTGGGGAAAAGACCAACAACATGTATTCGAGGGTCGCCACCTCGTTGCCGCAGCCACCCTGATCCGTTTCCCGGAGAAGAGCTACGTGGGGCAGGGTAGGTACATGGGAAGATAAACGTTGGACCTTGTTTCAGAATGTTCCGAATAACGGTGTGAATACTCCGTTATCAGCAGGAAAAAAGGGAGGTGGTGACGAAGAGCGTAATCTGGCAAGAGTTCTTTGATTCCTGGCAGCAGCAGAAGAGGATGGAAGCAACCATCCCAAGAAAGGAGATACGGAGATGATGGATTTCATGCTGGAACAATATGTTAAGTTCATGAGCCTTCTTCGGAGAGAAGAAGGACAGACTCTGGTCGAGTATGCCCTCCTCCTGGTTCTTATCGCCATCGTGGTAATGGCGGCGGTAGCGATCGTTGGTGGGAAGGCGTGTAATACGTTCAGCAAAGTCGGAGCGAGCCTTGGCTGATTTGTATGTCAAGCCATCTGGTTAATGGACGAATGTATGTTTATCGTTTCCGGTGAGGCGCCCGCTCCGATACTTGCGCCGGGTAGTCCCGCCGTGATGGAAAGGATAGAGAGAGCATCCGCGTGCTGTTCAAACAGACTAGATACTGTAAGGATTTCGCCGGGTGCTCTTGTTTTTTTCGCGACTGAAAATGCTCTTTACAAAGGATTCAATCTGGAAGGAATTTCCATCAGACATTGAATGTCCATCCTGCCTATTGGATACGGTATCCGGTTTGTCGGGATTGAGAGATATATGAGGTACATCGAGATGAGAACAATAAGAATGACAGGCATCGATTCTCGCGGGCAGGCCATTGTCGAATTGGCCATCGTGCTCTTCCTTTTGACCCTGCTGGTTATGGGGATCTTCGAATTCGGTATGGCCATGTTCAACAAGAACACTCTCACTCAAGCAGCAAGATCAGGTGCACGTACCGCTGTGGTAACTCCAAATTTAACGCCTATAAATAGTAGCTTGGCTTGCGGAATTTCGGATATGGCAGCTGTAAGCGCCTGTAAATCACTTCCTACGCAGGTAATGCGAGATGCTGTCAAAATTGAACTGACAATAAATGCACCAGATGGCAGTCCTCATACAACCGCAATGTCGGGCGATACGGTGACCGTAACTATAACATGGCCAAACTATCAGTGGTTATTTCTGCCACAACTAACAAACCCAACCTTTTATCCATCATCTCTTACTGGGAATACCGCGATGCGGTACGAATAGGTTGTGCATAATGTTTAAAGTACATAAAACAGCGGATAACAGACTGGGGGAGGGCTTATGACACGGCAGAAAACAGTCATGATCGTCACGGTGTTGGCGATAGTTTTTGCGGTGATCGCCGCGGGACTGGTGTACAACTACCTGCGGAAAGAGGATCAGAGCAAGGCCGGCAAGGTTAAGAACCTCGTGGTGGCCGCAATAGAGATCCCCATCGGCGCCAAGATCACCGAAACCATGGTGAAAACCGCGCCGTGGCCCAGTGAGAGCGTGCAGCCGGGCAGCGTCACCGATCCCAAGGCGCTGACGGGTCCGGGCCGTGTGACTCTCAAGACCATCGCGGCGGGTGAACCGATTACCGAGCAGAAGCTTGTTCCGGCTGCCGGGTCGGCAGGCGCCGGTTTCATGACCTACCGGGTTCCACCGGGGCACCGGGCGGTGACCGTGGCGGTCAACGAGGTGGCGGGTGTCGCCGGGTTCCTTACCCCCGAAAACAAGGTCGACGTGGTCCTCACGACTCCCATTCCCGGTAAACTCAACGAGACCA
>CAYSPF010000069.1:0-11640 GCA_964432775.1 uncultured Geobacter sp. | reverse complement strand
AGCTTTGGGGCTACAGCGTCTTGCGGAACCGGTTCACGGCAAAGCCGAGGATAACGGCGCCGAGCGCGAAGAGGGCGAGGAACTGCTGCCAGAGGATAGCGATTCCCACCCCCTTCAGGAACTTGTCACCCTTTTCCCCGACTATTGCAGCGTCTCCCACGAGCAAGCAGACTCTTCGGGATAATGATGATTGTCGTAGATGACGCCGGACCCTCCCCACATTTTGATGCCCCGCATGCTGTACATGCTTGGATAGGCGTTGTCGTCGTTTCTGACGGCGGTTCCGGGGGTTGTTTCGTTGTCCGGCAGATGGGTCCAGAGGTCTTCATCTTCGGCCGACGTGGCTTGCCATATCTCACTGATGTTGTATCTGAAGGAGTAATCGGTGAGGATGTACCCGAGCCTTCTGAATGCGCCTGGCGGAAAGGCAGAATCTCCCAGCAGGTTGTATGAGGTGGGAGAGGCTATGACCGCCGTGCCCTCGGTAGATGAGCCCCGGTAAAAGATGTCGGTTATATTATGGGGGAAGATGTCGCTCTCGTCGGCAAAACCATTCCCATTATCATCAACCGCCGCCAATGCCTCGGGACTGCCTGCGCTATACCAACTCCCTTTGATGCAGACCTTGTCGGTGTTGTTGAAGAGATCCACCGGCGTCGGTTCGGAGATGTCGCGATAACCTACGGCGGAGATGACCGGGGTACCTTCGTGCCCCGTGCCGGAATAGATGATAGTAAGTTCGACATGGGTTGCGCTGTAAGGAAGCGGGACTGATGACAGATCGAAGACAAGCTCGGCAGGCGTCCCCTGGGTGAGGGCGGCCACCCCGTTAGCCTCGGGTATTCTGATGAGATATGCCGCCCCGTCTTCAGGTTCGGTCTCCACCGGCTCGGACTGGAACGGGGAGGATTTCGCCTCCCGGTACTCCAGCGCGAGTTCGAACTTGCCGTCGGGCAGTGACAATCCGCCGGGGATATCCGTTTTTGCGGTAACCCTCAGTTCGGAAAAGGCGTTTTCCGTTGTCGTGGTTTTGGAGAAAACACCTGAAGGTGGAAGAGAAAGGGAAAAGTCGGTGTAGATACCCTCGATGGGTTTAAGCTTGCTGAGGGCAACCGCGCCTTCCTCGTTGCCGAGTTTTCCCTTGAAGACGAGCTGCATTGTCATCTCGCCGAAGAAGTGAGGCAGCGGGTCGTCGGAGAAATCGAAAGTAAGTTCAACTGGATTCGACAGGTCTACATTCTGAGGTTTAGAGATCTTGTAGCTGTAATCTGACAGGCTGGTTCCCTCAGCCGGATAGCCGAGCAGATACTTGTTTCCCCCCAGGGGAGATTCCGTGAGTGGCTTGTAGCGAATTACCAGCCTCGCTTCGCCGGCTCCCATGGTTTCACCGGGAGTGTCGTTCTGTGCCGTTAGCTTCACTGAGCGGAAACTGGCGTTGCCGGGGGTGAACGTTACCTTGATAGTACCGCGGAAGAAATAGTCGAGAAGAGCGGCGGAGTAGCCGACGGCACGGGGAAGAATGAGACGGGCATACTCCTCATGGACATAATCGTCCATTGGCGGCAGAATCAACTGCTCTTTCACCAGAATCCAGAGCGGTAACTTAACTGGGAGATACCCGACACCTGCCAGTCGATACCCCGCTCCTTCATTCGTTTCGCCATCCGCTATTTTCTTGTAGTATTTTCTGTGGATATTGAATTGGTGGAACAATGGATCTTTGATCAGGTAATCGACCTTTTGGACACTGGTAGCTTTTTGGGGATACTTGAAATAGTGGTAAACGTCCAGCGCAGGTGCGAATACGGTATAGTCGCTAACGAAATTTGCGTTGGAGTATTCCGCCAGTCCCTGGTCGGTTCCGGCTGAAGGGTTATCACCGTTGAATACATTCGCATCCCATAAATCCGTAAGCCTTAATGGTGTCGCAAATGTCGGGTTGACGGGAGAAATGGTAATCGCATCGATGTTTTTGGCGACATAACGTTCATAGGGATTTTTAGTCAGAGTGGGTGGGCTCCAGAGATGGGCCGTCATGTCGTTTCGCACATGCGCGGGTACTGATGCATCCTGTAACAGGTGCATGACATGCCCTATTGTTCGGAATGTCTTGGCGAGCTGCAACTCCCGCGTGGCGAGGTTTGGGGTTGTCAAGGCTTCGTAAAAGTACGACCTTGCGTTGTCCCATCCCAACTCCTGCCCGTTCCTGGTGATAAAGGGCCCATTGGGAGAGATGGATCCCGTCGCCCAGGTTACGTTCGAATACTTGTCCAACCCACAGGTTAAGTCTACTTCTATCGAACCGGTCAGTTGCGATTCGCGCCAATCACCGGCATGAACCGGGTTGTGGAAATGAGCTTTTGCTCGGCAGGCGGGCGCGTCCTCATTTGAGGCGCCTGTCTTGAGCCATTCTAAGATGGTTTTTTTGCCACTGAACCACGTATATTCACCGAAAAATTCCGGCGCTTTCATATATTCGCCCTTAATGACCTCTGTTGCACCCTTCGCAAGTGACATATTGTTAATCAAATAAGACTTCAGATTTGAATTATCAATAGCTCTTTCTGTCAATTGCGGATGCACTTTATATATATCATAAGCTAATACAGCATCTCTACCATTTAAGATGAGAACTAGAGCGAGTGTTAATAACGAAATAAGATTGACTGCAATATTATTCAGAATACAATGTCTAGTTATTATAGTATGTATCATTGATTTTGCTCCTCATTCTATCATATTTTGGCACCTTATCTAATGCATCTATCATTATTGATGCATTCATAAAATATTTCAACTGTTCAATAGTATACTTGTTATCAAATTCAGATAGTGTGTAAGTAATATTATTTTTCCATTCATAATCTTTAACTATATTTGTACTAGGAAATATTGATACATTACTCCAAGGGACATATCCATCCTTGTAAATGATCATCTCCGGCGGCTTAACAAATGGATCGTTTACTCCACTGATAGTAAAATTCCCTTCCTTATCGGTCTGTGTTTCAACGATCTTGTACAAAGTGCGAACGGGTTCTGGAAAAATACGTTCTTTTGTCCATTGCACTACCACCAATGCCCCTTCTATAGGTTTGCCAGTTGCCCCATCCACCACCTTGCCTTTGATGGTGGGGTAACAGCCGGAAAGGAGGAATAGTGCTGAAAGCACGACAAAAATGTGAATTCGTTTCATATAGTCTCTCCTTGGTTCGGCTCGTTCAGAAGTTCCATATCTTCCATAGTCCGTCCAGGTCTTTCACAAACAGAAGGTAAAATGAATATGTCACCCCGTCAATCACGTCCCGCAAGTCATATTCGGCCACATTGCCCTCTACTTTCACCATCGTGATATTTGCCATGCCGGCAGCAACCTGGGGCAGTGAAGAGGATATGTCGGTGAACTGTTGCAGGTAACTGTCTTTCGAATATTTGCTGAAATTTGAGACGGCGGCCGCCACGTCAGCCGCAGCCAAGGCGGTTCGCATCCCCTCCCACTTGCCCCTGAGCAGGGCATCCAGTTTCGTCTTCGAAAGAACCGTAATCGTAACCGTATCAGTACACGTCTGCCCATCCGGATCAATAGCGGAAGCGGTGACGGTGTATATCCCCTCGGCGGAGAATTTCAGGATATACTCATTCGGGACTGTGCCCGCTTGCAGGTCGGCAGGCGCGGGACCGGTATAGTTGATTTGAGGGTTGGTGATGTTGAATGTGCCGTCCAATTGGAGCGAAACGGTCAACGGCGCAGTACCGGACACCGTGCTTGCATTGAGACGGATGTAATTGCCCGGCGAGGCTGTTACGCTTACCGTTGCGACAGCAGTCAATCCATTCGAATCTGTAGCATATACGCTAATGCTGTTTGCCCCCGCCTGTAACGGCGCATGGTTTACGATGAACCGGCTCCCGGTTACCGTTGCCGGGATGCCGTTGACGGTGACGCCGGTCTCGGCGCCGCCGGAGTTTATGACGACGCCTGATACCGTTACATCCGGTCCGGTGACGGTCGCCCCGTTTACAGGGGCTTCAATAAACACGTTGAGGGAAGGCGGTATATCTTCGACTCCGCCTGCGCCGCCTGTCAGTTCCGCGAATCGCCCGGCAAAAGCCGTTCTCAGCGCCTCTATCGCCTGCACGGCGGCGGCCGGGTCGTTCCCCTGCCGGGTGAGGAGAACATACCCGAGCTTGAATTTCTTCTGCGAACCTGCCGAATCCGGTATCCGTGCGCCCTCGGCCGCGATGATGTCGTCGATGGTCACGGTCTTTACCGTGCCGGTGACGGTAGCGCCCAGCTGCGGCAGCTGCGTTTTGTCGATGGCCGGGTTCTCTATGAGCAGCATGGGCGGCACCTGCTCTTTCGGTATCATCCCCATCAGGTACAGGTCAAGCGGACTGAAACCACTTTGCGCGGCCGTCGAAGTGAAGGTCCCGTCTCCGTTGTCCTTCCAGCCGTTGCCGTACATGATCGAACCCTTGCTGTCCAGCAACCAGCTCCAATGGGCGCTGTCCCGGCCCAGCAGGCCGGGGTTCAATGTGTTGTCGGGATTCATGAAACGAACATAGGCGCCGAATCGGTGCATCAGTTCGTGGTTGAGGGTCGTGAGAGTTGTGTCCAGCTTCGGTCCGTAGGGGCTTGCGGCCAGGGATGTTACATTACCCATGTCGATGGTCCCCTGGAGCCTGCCGGTGCTGCCGAATTGCGAGGAGTTATCGAAGATGGGGCGATTGATCCCCTGAATGTCGTTCTTCACCTCCAGGTAGAACCCCTGCGCGTCAGTCTCGGACAGGGCATAGTCGAAGGTGGAGAGAAGAACCAGGAAATCCTGGTCGCCGTGGGATTTGAAGTATTCCGTGGCGATTGCCTTACGGGGCAGGTCGTTTATCGAACCGTCGGCATTCTTCGCGTCGTAGTTTCCCGTCACCTCCATTACCGTCACGTTTCCCGTATCACCGAGATTGCGGAGCGTGAAGGGGGCGAGAGAGACGGTTACGCTCTTTTCGGCGCTCTGGCTGAGATTGTTTTTCGCCGTGGCCGTTAAGCGTGTAAACCCTGTTTCAAGGGGGATCGAAGCCGAGAACGCACCATTGACGATGCCCGCGCTATATTCAACACTTGCACCGGTAGTATACGTGTAAGCAGTCACGGTGACGGTGCTTGCGTTAAGCGCATTCCCCGTAACCGTTAAGGGATTGGTCGAGACAACATCTCCTTCGGATGGAGAAGCAAGCGTCAGAGTTATGGATGACGGAACCAGAGTTGTGTTCAGTACTCCGACCTGACCGGGGGCGAGGGTTCCCGTCAACGTTTTCGTCTGCACTTGAGGTCCCTCGAAGGTGACGGTGTAGTTCCCGTAGACGATTCCGGAGATCAGGTAGCTCCCCTGGCTGTCGGTGACGACACTTTTTGCTCCCACGGGATCGGTGATTGTTACGGTAATCCCCGGCAGTGGCCCTCCGTAATAAGACACAGTCCCCTGCAACGATGCCGGTTGCGCTTTTCCGATGATTTGGCTGATAGTGAGCGCTTGACCTGCCGACAGGGCGCCGTCGGCGCTTTCGGCGCCGTAAGCGGGTTTCTCGAAGGAGAGGTTGTAGCTTCCCTCAGGTAATGAGGTAAAAGAATAGGCGCCGTTGGCGTCCGTAACCGTCACCAATGTGCGTGTGAAGGTCATGCTGAATTGATCGGTTATCAGGCTGGTGTATGGGGTGTTCGACCAGTATGGTATTTGCCCGTTGGTCACCTTGACCGTCAACCAGCCGTTCTGGTCGTAATAGCGGTCAAATCCGGCGCCTGTTGACCAATATACTGACAGATCCGCGATATTGGCTACAAAGCCTTGCGAAGCTCCATAAAGATTATTGTCTGTTTGCCCTACCGCTTCCCAACTCCCGGAGGCGGGATTGTATAGCTGCATATATATCAGCGGATATGCTCCAAAACTGCCGCCCATCGATGTGGACAAATTGCTCGTGGAGGGGGCAATTTCGGTGTCGAGCTGATCATTCACATATGTCCTGAAAGCGAGAGGATTGTCCAGCTTGCTCCAGAGCCCGGCGCTTCTTTCGTACGCGCTGCCATTGGAATATGTGGCGCCATTAGCCCAGAAAATAGTGCTAAAGCCGTCTTGCCAAAGATTGTGGCCACCCTCAAGATGCCCTTGAATTTCAAGATAATATTCCTGCCCGGCCACGATTGGCACTGGCGATGAAAAGGTGAAGTCAATCCACGTGCCCGTGCTGAAAGCCGACGAGTCAACCCGTATGCTGTTGCTTTCCGCCAGCTGAGTACCGATATCTCCACCTACTTTTGTTTTCAGTTGGACATGAATTTCACCCGTTAAAGCTCCATAGTAACTCCCACTGGACAGAGAGGTTGGATAAAAACTTACCTTGGTTAGATTACCTCCGGTTGTGGGGCTGAAACTCTGTGCAAGATATTCGTTGTATTTGGTCCCCATCCCGTTCCATCGGAATGAGAAAGCATCAGTCCCATAGGGATTGTGTACTTTAAAATACATGCTGTTGGTAGCGCCGCCGGATATGCAACTGAGCTTGGCGTCGTCGTTGGCGGAAACCAAGTCGTAGTCTGATGTTGTGAGGGGGGTAGTATTGCATGAATATATCAGATGGCTAAGACCTGTGCTCCTGATGCCGCTAAGGACCAGGGTGACATTGGCGCCCGGCAGAGGCGCGCCAGTCTCCCGGTCCGAAACTATCCCGCTGATAGATCCAAAGTCGACGATAGTCATGGAAAAAGTTTTACTTGTGGTGACGCTCATGCCGTCCTTCACCTGTACGGTAAAGCTGCTGCTGCCGGTTACGTTCGGCGTACCGCTTATGGCGCCTGCGCCGGCGTCCAATAGAAGTCCTGCGGGGAGGCTGCCTTCGGTTATTGACCATGTGTACGGCGTCTTCCCTCCGGAGGCTGAAAGTGCCTGGCTGTAGGGGATGCCGACAAAGCTATCCGGTATCTGTGTTGTGTTTATCTTCAGACCGGGATTGACGGATAGAAACAGAGAGCCGGTTGCCGTCGTATTGTTGACATCCATTGCCCGGACCGTAAAGCTGCTGTCCCCCTGGACCGTCGGTGTGCCGACAATAGCCCCTGTAGCCGCGTCCAGGGTCAATCCGTCAGGGAGACTGCCATCCGTTATCGACCACGTGTACGGCATCTTGCCGCCGGTTGCAGCCAGGGACTGGCTGTATGCCGTGCCGACGATACCTGATGGAAGGCTTGTCGTGCTGACTTTCAAGGAGGGCTTGACGGTAATGCTAAGTGATTTGGTGGCGGTCTTTTTCCTTGCGTCTTTCACTTTTACGACGAAAGTACTGCTACCCGCTGCAGTCGGCGTCCCTTTGATGACGCCGGTACTTTTGAGGCTGAGTCCGGCGGGCAGGTTGCCGCTTGCCTTCGCCCAGGTATAGGGTGTCCTTCCGCCGGTTGCCGCCAGAGATTGACTGTATGAGGCGCCGACGTAGCCGTCCACCAGGGTTGTGGTTGTGATGTTCAGCGTTGCAGCGGCTTTAACTGCTTTGGATGAGCTTTTTGCGAGAACCTCGGAAGCGTTCAGTGTGTCTGCCGAGTCATCTTTACAATTCGATGTGTCAGCCACGTCGAAAGTTGCCATCACACGTTTGTCCGCATCCATGGTAACGGAACAGGCATCGATTCCGCCGCATGCCCCTGACCACCCGGCGAAAGTCGAGCCGCTGTCGGACAAAGCGGTAAGGGTTACCTTGACTCCCGGCGTGTAGCGTGCCCTTCCGGTCAGACCTGACCAGATTATTGTTCCCGTATCAGCGAAAATTCCTCCGCTCCCGCTCCCTGACTTGTCGACGGTCAGTGATGCGGTCTGTCCGTCACGGATAGGCCATACGAAACTTCCGGCATCCGCTGTTTTCTCCTCATCCAGAATCGTGCCGTCAACGCCAATTTTCCAGGCTTTTCCAGTGTTGATCGCCGTTGTGCCTGAGGACCAGTAATGCTTGCGTACATTGAGAAACCCGATTCCGCTGAACCAGGAAGAAGGTTCGGCTACCGCATAATTTATTATTGAGGCCATTTCATTTCGATTCGGGAGTCGCCAATCCGTGAAGCCCAGGTATGTCTCCCTGTTCAGTATCTTGGATAAATTCAGCGCATCCTGCCATGAAACGGCGCCGTCTGTATTGGGTACGTCAGGAGGTGTTCGCAATGTCAGGGTATTCGCGTCTTTCGTCCATGTGATCCCGCTGAGATTGTCGGTGATGGTCTGGTCGCCGTTGTCGGTAAAGCGCGGATCCGGCCAGGAGGCCCCAATCCGCAGTTCTCCATCCTGTCCGGTCTCGGAGCAGGAAATCTTCCGTCCTTTCGAATCATGGCAATCCCTCTGTCCGGTCTTCGGAGGAGCGGTGACCGAAGCATCGGATTGTTTGCCGCGCACCGGCCATACGTGACGTGTGCCGGTTTTCCCGGCAGTGTTTACGTGCCCGCCTTGCATGGAAACCGTCCATGCAGTGCCGGCGTTACCGGCGCCGCTGGTCGATGACCAGTACGGATATGGCACGGCATTGAAGAAAGACAGCTCATTCAGCCATGCCGAACTGTCCGGTTCGCCCTGGTTCACCAATGAAACCAATTCATTCAGGGTGGGCAGGCGCCAGTCGTTATAGCCAAGGTAGTTTTCCGAATTCAGCTTCTTTATATAATCCAGGGCATGTATCCAGGTTACGGCCCCATCCCCATTCAGGTCGTCTGTATCAAGCAGCGCATCTCGGCTCCTCATGAGATCGGCGTCCTTGCTCCATACCAATCCGGTCAGGTTGTCGGTGACCGTGCCGTCATTGTCAGCGCTGAAGCGAATAGTCGGCCATGGCCTGCCTGTCTTGCTCTCCCCATCGTCGTTGTCGGCATAGGTTGCCGTCTGTCCGCTTCGGGGAAGATTGCTGGAGGCGTGAGAGTTTACGAGGGGCACAATCAGAAGATAAAGAATGAAAACAGCTAGACTTTTCAATGTACGACCCCTTTCGTCAGCGCATTTTCCAAACTCTGTCGCTGTTATATTTCCCTTTACTACAAATTGAGGGCCTCACACGTGATCGAGGATAAGAGCTCGGTGTCCATGTGCGCTTTTCTTGCGAATAATCCGGGATAACGCAACGGAAAGTTTACTTGAGCGTCACCTAACACACAAAAGATTATATGTCAATTATTATTAAAATAAATTATTATATCGGTTGTAAATTTTATGCGGATAAGCGTTGTGGGGGGAGATCGTTGAGGGGCGCCGACAAGCGTCGCCTGTTATTCACAGCGTCTTGCGGAACCGGTTCACGGCAAATCCGAGAATAACGGCGCCGAGAGCGAAGAGGGCGAGGAACTGCTGCCAGAGGATAGCGATGCCGATTCCCTTGAGGAAGATGCCGCGGATGATGACGAGGTAGTAGCGGAGCGGGTTGAGGAAGGTGAGCCACTGCACCGTTTCCGGCATGTTCTCGATGGGGAAGGCGAAACCGGAGAGGAGCATGGCCGGGAAGATGAAGAAGAAGGCGCTCATCATGGCCTGCTGCTGGGTCCTGCTGATGGTTGAGATGAGGAGACCGATGCCGAGGCTGCTCATGAGAAAGAGGGCCGTGGCGCCGAACAGGAGGGGGATGCTCCCCCTGATGGGGACCTGGAACCAGAATGCGGCAACCAGGGTGATGAGGGCCACGTCGATGAAGCCTATCAGGATGAACGGGACGGTCTTGCCGAGGATGAACTCGCTCCTGCGGATGGGGGTGACGATGATCTGCTCCATGGTGCCGATCTCTTTTTCCCGGACTATCGCCATGCTGGAGAGGAGCATGGTGATGATGAAGACGATGTTGGCGATTACGGCCGGAACATAGAAGTTGCGGCTTTCCAGGTTTTCGTTGAACCAGGCCCGGCTCTCCGTCTCCACCCCTCCCACCCGGTACGCGGGGCCGAAAGCGCGGGTCGCCTGTTCCATCCTTACGCGGTCGTTATACCGGGCCGCAATCCTTCCCGCGTAGTTCAGGGCAATGCCCGCGGTGTTGGAATCGGTCCCGTCCAGGATCATCTGCAGCGGCGCTTCCCCGCCGGAGCGCAGTGCCTCGCCAAACCCGCTGTTCATGCGCAGCACGGCCTTAATCGCGCCGTGGTCCATGAGTTCTCCCACCCGTTGTTCCCTGTTGATATACTCCACGATACGGAAGTAGCCCGACCCGGCGAAGCGGGCCGTCAGGTCCCTGCTCTCCGGGCTGTTGTCCAGGTCGTAGACCGCCATCTTCACGTCCTTGACGTCGGTGTTGACCGCATAGCCGAACACCACGGTCTGGAATATCGGGATGATGAAGATGATGAAGCGCATCCGGGGGTCGCGAAGCACCTGGATGAACTCTTTTACCAGCATGGCTTTCAGACGTTCGAACATGAATTATTCGATCCTCTTCCGGAACTTCCTGACGGACAACGCGATCAAAATGACGGCAAAGACGGCCAGCAGGGCGACTTCTCCGGCCATAACGCCCAGTCCCACATCTTTCAGGTAGATTCCCCGCAGGATGGTCACGAAATAGCGGGCCGTGATAATATGGGTAATGGCCCGGATGGGGGCGGGCATGATGTCGATGGGAAAGATGAAGCCGGAGAGGAGGAACGCCGGGAGCATGGTCGCCACCAGGGCGAGCTGGCTGGCCACGAGCTGGCTCTTGGTGACGATGCTGATCAGGATTCCCAAGGAAAGGGCGCCGACGAGAAAGACCATGGACAGGCCGAACAGGAGCGGCAGGCTGCCGCGCAGCGGGATGTCGAAGATGAATTCGCCCACCAGCACCGACAGGATCAGGTCAAGGATGCCGATGGTGAAGTAGGGGATGAGCTTGCCCAGGATCAGCTCCGCTCCGGTGAGGGGGGTGGAGATGAGCTGCTCCATGGTGCCGGTCTCCCACTCCCGGGCTACCGTCAGGGAGGTCAGAAGGGCGGCGATGATCATCATGATGACCGCAATGAGGCCGGGGAAGATGTAGTTTTTCGAGACCATGTCGGTATTGAACCAGACACGGGGCCGTACATCGAGCCGGGCGAGCCGCGGCTCGTTTCCGGAGACCCGGCGTATCTGCTTCAGTACGATGTCACGGGAGTAGCTTGACACCGCGCTTTCAGCATATCCCAGGGCGAAGGTAGCCGTATTGGGGTCGCTGCCGTCCAGAATGATCTGGACGGAGGTCTTTCGCCCCCCCTCGACGCTTTGGCTGAAATCCCGCGGTATGACCAGGGCGATGATCGCCTCCCGGGTGTCGATGGCCCGCTCTATTTCCCGGTAGTTGTCCGTATGGGCGCGCAGGGAAAAGTAGCGGGAGCCGGAGAAGCGGCCTGTCAGTTCCCGGCTGGCAGGGGTAGCGCTCTGGTCCCAGACGATGAGAGGAACCCGGTCCACGTCAAGGGTCAGTGCGTAGCCGAAGAGAAAAAGCAGGATCATGGGTATGACTATCCCCATGCCGAGACTGCGCGGGTCGCGGATGATATGGAGAAATTCCTTTTTCGCTACGGCCTTGATGCGGTGAGGTTTCATAAGCCGGTCTTGTTCAACCCGAGTATTCCTGCTGCGGCGCCTCCAACCGGTCACGCGCCTCGATGAGGGACACAAAAACGTC
>CAYSPF010000068.1:1693-11673 GCA_964432775.1 uncultured Geobacter sp. | reverse complement strand
ATTTCTCTCCCCTCTCTTCCGAGAACCTGTCGCGAAACGCTCGGATCGGACCCCGAACATGCCGGGTGGCGTCATGGTATCAACCGCCGCTGCGCGTGTGACTGTATCACTCGTGAATTCCTCCGTCAATATGCTTGCGAAGCCGGATCGGATGTGGATACGAGTGTTCCGTTTCGTCGCTGAATCCTACACTAATGATGTTTGGCTGAGATCGAAAAGGGGGGATTACTAAAATTATTTTTTTTACTTTTCAGGATGTGCTGAAAAGGTAAAAGATATGACTTCGCATACAACTACGGGCATCCGCCCGGACGCCCGTAGTACCGCATACTGCCGGAAATTCATGCGTTGCTCAGAAATCCCAGAAGGAGTCGATTTCCTCATCGGTCATGTCCCATACTGCATTGTGCGGAGGTATCGGCTCTTCGAAGAATTCGGGGAGACGGTCATCCTTGTTGGTGAAACCAGCCGCCAGGTTGAATGCATGCTCGGTCTTGAGGATCTCTTTCCCGAGGGCGATAACGTCATCCGCGGTCAGGTTCAGTCCATAACGGGCATTGATCATCTCGTAGATGGCCGTGAAGCATTCGGGAATGTCGAGGGCGGGGAATGCCACGAAGATACAGAGACCGGTACTGTCAACGGCCGCGGTGGCAATCTGGAGATTCCTGGACAGTTCGACCTGGCCTTCCTTCTGCAGGGGGTCGACAAACCCGCCTACCTTCAGGATGTTGGTGGCGATGGTGTACCCTGAGGTATGGTCCGCCCCCATGGTTGACGTGGCATAGGTGATGCCGATACCCTTGACCGCCCGTGGGTCGTATGCGGGGATACCCTGGTTCTTGACGACGGGGATCCTGGTGAGACCGTAGGTTCTTCCAACGGAACCGGTGCCGTTGCCGAGGATGCGGCCAAGGGGCGTCCCCGTGCGGATCTCCTCATTGATAAGCCGATATGCCTCTTTACCGTCACCCCAGGGGAGTATTCCTGCTTCCATGGCCACACTCATCAGCACCGCCCCCTCGATGGAGTCGATTCCCACGTCGTCCATGACGTTGTCGCACCGCGCGATGTCATCCAGGTCGGTAATGTTGCAGGCGCAGCCCAATCCCCAGATGGTCTCGTATTCGAAACCGGAGGTAACATACTGTCCGTCATCGTTCACATAGATCTGGGAGCACTTGATGATACACCCGGCATGGCATCCGTGACTGGGATTTCCTCCCCGTGCAACGATGACGTCATGCATGGTTTCTCCGCAGATCTTTTCCGGGTGGTCGACACGTCCGTAGCGGAAGTTCTTGGTGGGAAGACCGCCCGCTTCGTTCAATATATTGATAAGAACGTTGGTGCCGTAGGTCGGGAGCCCCTGACCACTCACCGGATGGTCGAGCAGCGCCTTGGCAAAGGTCCTGGCCTGTTGCTTGAATTTTTCGGGATCGGCGATGGTGAAGCCCGGCCCGCCGCTATCGTCGATGGTGATATATTTGATCTTCTTCGAGCCCATGACGGCGCCGCCGCCGCCGCGGCCGTGGCTGCGGATGTTGCAGTCAGGGTCTTTTACGGAGATGTTGGCGGACGCCATTCTGAACTCACCGGCGGGACCGATGGACAGTATGCCGATTTTCTTGCCGAGTCGTTCACTCAGCACCCTGATTACTTCATAGTTCCCCTTTCCGAGAAGTTCGTTTTCCTCCTTGATAACGGCGCCGTCATTATTGATGTGGATGCTGTACCATGTGTCCTTCTGCGGCATCCCTTCGATAATCACCGCTTTGATGGCCAGCCTTGCCAGATTCTGCGCCGCCGTGCCCCCGGCATTCGCTTCCTTGATGCCGCCGGTGAGCGGGCTTTTAAAGCCGGCCGACAGGCGCCCGGAGTTGGCGGCCGCCGTAGCAGCCAGGAGTCCCGGAGCAAACACCAGTTTGTTGTACTTGCCCAGGGGGGCGCAGGTAGGCGGCACTTCCCTGGCGATAATGGTGGATGTCAAACCCCTTCCCCCGAGATACGCCCATTCGTTCGGTACTTCTTCGATGCCTGTTGTAAGAGTTGTCATGTTTACCCGAATAATCTTTTCTCCCATTTTGACCTCCTTTCTCATGCCTCGCTGTTTTCCCGAGGCACGTAGTTATATAATTAATTATATAACGATGGATAATATTACAAAAAATTCAGTAAGATAACCTTACCATTGAACACTTTTTTGTCAAACCCGCATGCTCCCGTACGCTTTCAATCCGCGAAGACCAGCCCGTGCATTTCGTTGTCGGACGGCACGATCAGCCGGTCTAATTCCGCATCCTCCATGGTCGCCATCTTTCCAAGGGATATGGTGGTGAGGGTGTCGATCTCCATGTCGTACATGTTGTACATCGTTGCATAGAAGCAAAGTCGCTTTTCTCCTCTCAGACCCATTGCCATGAGCTGCCGTGCTCCGTCGCGAAGCAGACCCATTTTTTCCTTGAGATCCTGAAGGTTTGTTAGGGACCAGACCCCCAGGTAGACCGGGCTTTCCACGTTCTTCACATCGCCGACGAATTCTCCGCGCAGCAGTTTGTCCCGCTTACGTCCCAGGTATGATACAAAGTCCATGTGCTCGGCAAGTTTCCTGTCGCAGGCGAAAAATCGCCCTGTTTCCGGATCCAGGGTGAAGATAATGGTGTACCCGAGGGCCTGCCCATAGCTTTTGAACAGGATCCCCTTGTACTCGTCAAAATCAAACTGCTGGGCGATATAGGATTCATTCCGCTGGATACGCTTGGTAATGCCCAGCAGCCAGGACCTGAAAACTTCGTTGTCAATCCTGCATTTCTTCAGCTCCAACTTCAGGAAGGAAAAATCCCTCCCCCCGTACCGGTAGAGGAGGATGGTTCGGAAGATGTCGCGAACGTTATTGTACCTGCTGAACTGGTAGATGAGCTCGTAGCTGAAGATCTCCATTTGCCTCAACTGCCAGATAAATGCAGCGACATTGGTTCGTGAGCTTCGTTCCGAGATCCCGATATGCTCCGTAGCCTTGATGAACTCCACATAGCGGGATCTCGTCTCCGAAAGCAGAGTGGTGTCCTGTTTTGAGCTTTTTCGCAGGGTAAGGGTCCATCGGGTGAACTCGTTTACGCAACTTTCTACGGAAATATTCCCTTCTCCGAAGGTGGCGAAGATCTGACGGGTACCGATCCCCTCCCCGGTCTTGCCGCTCTTCGTCGTCTTCCCCACGAAACGAGGAATCAAGTCGGGCCCTTTCCGCAGCCTTTCCTCCTCGATACCGATACCGTTATCCGTAATGGAAAGGGTAACGGTGTCGTCGCGCTCGCTCAGGGAGATCTCGATGCAGCCGTGCCTGCCCGCCTCCCGGATGGCGTCGAGGGAGTTGGATACCAGGTTTATCAGGGCGCGGCTGAAATTCATGTAATGTCCGATAACCGACGGTATGTGTGACCCGAGGGTGAAGCGTATCTCGCAGGGGACATCGGCAACCTCGATGAAAGGAATGACGCGCTCGGTTATCAGTTCCTTGATATGCACTTCATGAACGGTCTTGATCTTGTCCTCATACATGTTCAGGGTGTTGAGCAGGGCCGTGGTTTCGCGGTTAATGTCCTCGATGACCTTGTTGAAGTTGTCCACGGAAAGCATGGATACCAGGTCGAGGATGATTTTCAGCGCCTTTTTCGCATCGTGGCGGACCTTGCTCAACTCTTCCGCAACCGAATAGTCCTTGTCTCCGGCCTGTTCGATATTTTTCAGGATGACGGAGGCCGGCGCAGACATGAGATAGAATTTCATCTTGCGATAGACGATGGCGCTCTGGTAGGAAAACCCCTTGCTGAGGAAAAAGTCTATGGAGCTGCTCAGTTTCTCCCATACATACAGGTAGATGACGGCTTCAGGGGCCACATCGCGCGCCAGTGCTTCCATGAATGCCGAGCCGATTCCCTTGCCTCTGCCAAAGGGGCTCGTAACCTGTTTGTAGATATGAAACTTCATTTTATCAGGGTCGGAATAGACGAGAAAATAGCCGAGCAACTCACCCTCTTCGTCCCAGACGTAGCTGTGGTCGTAATCGATATCGATGGTCTTGTCCCTGATAAAGGGTGACGGTATCAGCATCGAATCGATGTTCAGAAACGGAATCTGACGGATCCTGATTTCGTCATCGGTGGTCAGTCGTCTGATATAGGGAAATGCATTCGCCGGTTCCGTCATGAGTGTGTACCGCCTTTCTTTCAGCCCCTGTACCAGCTGCGCTCCATGGGCCTTCTTCGAAGTGAAACAGCTGAACTGACTGATAGTGTACCGTGGAAGAGGGGAAGCTGCATCTCCCCGGGGGAGGGAAAAAAACGGGGCGCCTCCCGCTGTTTCCGGAGGCGCCCCGTTTTGCTGATGCACAGGCAGGCCGGAAGCCTGCCCTTCTTTGACTGACAGCAACAGTGGAATTACCAGTTTTCTCCCAGCAGCTCGAAATGGGCACGGGGATGGGCGCAGGCGGCACAGAGTTCCGGGGCGGCCTTACCCTCATGAAGGTAGCCGCAGTTGCGGCAGCGCCATACCACGGCTGTGTCCCGTGTGAATACACGACCGTCTTCCAGGTTGGCGAGCAGGTCGCGATAGCGTTTTTCATGCTGTTTTTCCGCTATGGAGATGGCGCTCCATATCGCCGCTATCTCGGTAAAACCCTCTTTGTCGGCAATGGCCGCAAACCCCGGATAGAGCACGGAATGCTCTTCGTGCTCTCCCGTTGCCGCGGCCAGCAGATTTTCCGCGGTTGTGCCGATTTTTCCCGCCGGGAAGCAGGCGGTGATTTCCAGGTCGCCCCCTTCGAGGAACGTGAAGAAGCGTTTGGCGTGCTCCTTTTCCTGTCCGGCGGTCTCCTCGAAGATGTCGGCAATCTGCACGAAGCCTTCTTTTCTGGCAACGGAGGAAAAGTAGGTGTAGCGGTTACGGGCCTGGCTCTCGCCGGCAAAAGATTTCAGCAGGTTCTGTTCGGTTTTCGTTCCCTTGACGCTTTTCATGGTAAAACCTCCTGTTCGCTTGAAGTAGCGGGTGGGCAGCGTGTGCCGCCGGATATTCTGTGCCACAGGAGATGTCGCTTTGTCAAGGTTTCCGGGGAGGGGATGGCGCCGTTGAACTTCGGGAAGGAGTGCGGTGGGGATACGAGGCGCATCGTGCGCGGTGGAGCGAGGAGAAAAGCGGGTGACTATGTGCTTTGCCGGTCGGTGTTTCCCGCCCATCGATACAGCATATCCGCCAGTTCATTCATGCTGAACGGCTTTGCAAGATAATCGTCCATGCCCGCGGCCAGGCATGCCTCCCGATCGCCCTGCAGGGCATGGGCGGTCAAAGCGATTATCGGGAGGCAACGACCATCCGACTCACCTTGACGTATCATGGCCGTTGCTTCATAACCATCCATTTCCGGCATCTGGCAATCCATGAATACCAGATCATACCTTTCACTCGATACAGCCTCAACGGCAAGTGAACCGTTTCTCACCACCTGAACGCGGCAGCCGAGTCCCTCCAGCATGAATCTGCACATTTCCTGATTCACCGGATTGTCCTCCGCGACCAGTATGTGGAGATTCGGGGGGATCCCGGTTTGCTTTGTCTGCCGCGGCGAGGTCTCCGGGGTCGGTGCTGCGTGAGCGCCGGTGTGCCCCATTTTCAACGGAATAGTAAACCAGAAGAGCGACCCCTCTCCCGGTCGGCTGTCAACCCCGATAGCGCCGCCCATTATCTCGACAAGCTGCTTCGAGATGGTGAGCCCCAAACCGGTGCCCTCGTGACGTCTGGTCATGGAAACGTCGGCCTGGGTGAAGGCATCGAAGATTGCCGCCAGCTCAGTCTCCCCAATCCCCCTTCCCGTGTCGCGCACCTCGAAGCGCAGCACCACATCACTCCCTGTATTCTCTTCGAGCATTACCTCCAGGGTCACCTCTCCCTTGTCGGTGAATTTCAATGCATTACCTATGAGATTAATCAACACCTGGCGCAACCGGGTTGCGTCACCCTCGACAGCGTCAGGAACATGCAGATCGACCTGAAACCGCAGGGTGATTTCTTTGCTTCGGGCCTTGACGGAAAACAGGTCGGTTACCTCCCGTACGACATTCCGCAGCAGAAATCCGCTGATTTGCATTTCGAGCCTGCCTGCTTCAATCTTGGAGAAATCGAGGATGTCGTTGATGACCGACAACAGCTTTTCCGCGGAACCGTGCGCCATGCCGGCAAACCGCTGCTGCGTCGTGTCCAGTTTCGAATCCAGCAACAGGTCCAGCATGCCGAGGACACCGTTCATCGGGGTGCGGATTTCGTGGCTCATGTTTGCCAGGAACTGGGATTTCGCTTTGCTTGCAGCTTCGGCAGCATCCTTTGCTTCCTGCAACGCCTGCTCGGAGAGCTTCCTTTCCGTAATATCGAGACCGACGCAAACAAGGCCTTCTACCGCTCCGTCGGAGGCATACAGGACCGATGCCGAGAAGAGAACCGGGATATGCGCGCCGTTCTTCGACAGGTAGGAGGTCTCCACATTGCTGACGATTCCCCGTGCGAAGAGGTCGTACATGGCCGTGCCGGATACGGGTGTTTTACCGTCAACGCTCCCCGGCGCGAAAATCAATCCGAAGGGCTTTCCGAGAAGTTCCTGCTCCGTGTACCCGAGGAGAGACAGCAGCGCCTTGTTTGTCCTCACCATGATGCCGTCAGGTCGTACCACCACCAGGGTATCATTCATTGAACCGATGATGTTGTCGGTGTATTCGCTGGCGGCGATACTCTCTCCCTGCGAGCGTTGCAGGGTTTCAGTCATGGTGTTGAAGGAGCGGCCGAGATGCTCCAGTTCATCACCGGTCCGGATGTCGGCGCGGGCGGTCAGGTCGCCTGCGGCAACGCGTCGGGTCACGTCGGCCAGGGCGGATACCGGGCGGGTAAACCTGCGGGCGAACAGAAATGCGACGCCGACACCGGCGGCGATGCAGAGGAGCGCCAGCAGTTCGGTGCGCAGATACATGCTGTCGATGTCGTCGTGAAATTTTTTCAGGGACAGGCCGATATGGATCCAACCCCAGTCGATACCCGAATACTGAAAGGGATGGGAGTAATGGAAGACCTCCTGTGAATGCACGGCGCTTTTGAGGAATCGGCTGCCGGCCGCACGGTCGCCGGCGGGGAGCCAAACGCCCGCCAGGTTCTTCCGGCTCCATCCCTGCTTCGTTATGACAAGTGAAAATCCGTCGTTCCGGGTGACGACCACGTAGGCGATGGACGGGCTATCCTTCACAACGCGCAGGCAGTGCTTGACGACCGTGCCGAAATCCTCGGTTATGATGGCGCTGGCCGTTACCTGGTCGATGGAGGTGACCGTGCTCCGGGCTTCCGATTTCATTGCGTCGAGGATTGCCGTGCGCTGGTAGGGGATGGTTGCCAGGATAAAGGTGATCAGTGTCAGGACGATGAGGGTGGATGATATGAGCGCCAGGCGGGTCACGATCCGCCTGGGCAGCAGGAACCGTAAAAAAAAGTCGGTCAGAGTCGAGGTTTTCCGGTTGTTTTCGCTGGACGGTGACATGCTATCTCCTCAACGCCGTTTTGGAATGAAGAACCGGTGGTGAAAGGCGTACATCGGGAGTGCTATTCACCCTGTTCCAGCGCTTCATGGAAGGCGGCACAGACTGCAACGAATTCCCTTTCGGCCTGTTCCAGAAGGGCGGGGACATCCTGCAAGGCGTTTACCCTGCCGAGCTGCTCTAGTTCCGCGCAGATGCGGGCGAATCCCGTTGCCCCAATTCCTGCGCTGCTCGACTTCAGTGCGTGGGCCGCCTTAGTAAGCGCGGGCGCGTCTCCGGCCGTGAGGGCGGCACGCAGAGCTTCCATCAAGGAAGGCGAGGATTGGAGGTAAACGGTCATGAGCCGCACCCGGGGATCCTGCCCTCCCGGTTTCCGGAAGGCGGCGAACGCATCGAGTACACTCCAGTCGATTGCAGTATTCGTGGGGGTATGCGACGGAACCATTGTGCCGTTATCTGTCGCCATGTGAGCATCCTCCTCAGGAGAGGCTATGGTAACGTATCAGCAAATCGGAGGCAAACTTTAATTCTGTGTATACAGGCGGTTGATGCCTGGCGTACGGTGTAACACCAGAAGGTTACAGCAGGCTGGATTTGGTGGGATAGTCCGGGAACGGATGAATTGCGGGTCATCCGCCGCGCGTAGCGCGAAAAACCCCGACAAAAAAATCCCGCCGGATCCGGCGGGAAAATTGGAAGCACTGTCTCTGAGATTCAAGAATTGAAAAGGGGGCAGACCCTCCACAGAGTGTCCAGCCTGAAACGAAAATGGATTTTCAGACCGCAGGAGACAAGGGAATGTCAACTTCCCCTGAAGGTGGAGTCCGGGAAAGGATTGTCGTCGTTTTTGTTTTCTCCGTTCCCATGCTGCTTTGAAATTTCTGTCTCGTGCTTTTATCTGTCTTTTCGTCGCAGCATTCAGTCTGTCCGCGAATCCGGCGTCAGCGGGTGAACTTTTTCCCCTGACTGTCCACGCATAGTATCCTGGATGAATCTTCGTCAAGGTAACATCCGTAGCATTCGCCATTGCAATCGCTGAAATTGGAATTACATTCAGCAGCGGCATTCTGAAAATTGGCCCCGGATATGTCGCCGATGTAGATCCCCTTGTCCTTGTCGCCCTTGTAGCATGACAGGGAGTCATCGGCATTGACGATCATCGATGAACAGAAAAACAAGGCAAGAGCCGCCAGACCGCCACAGAGCGCCTTCAGCAATCCTCTTCCGAAACTTTTTCTTGTACGGGCTCTCATACGCATTGCACATCCCTCCCTGGTAGTTATTTGCCGCCCAACACGGGCAGATTCATACATCCTTCCCTGTTTTCATCGTATCGCATCAGCCGGTGTTCTCCGTCCTGCACGCCGGCTACTATGAGCACCACAATTCTAGCTTTCTACGAGGTGAAGTCAAGGCTCGCCCCACTGCCTGTAAGATTGCCTTTATGGATTACCGACAGGGAATAATATTCCATGTCTCGGATGTACAATCGAAAACGATCCTGGCCCGATTGTCCTTCAGTTGCCGCAGTACCTGTTCAACTTTTTCCTCCAGCGTGTATTCGGAGTCGGACAGTTCGCTCCACTCCCGCGTTACGAATTCCTCGATCATTTTCCGCAGGGTGTCAGGGTTGATTCGGTCCAGCGGAATGTCAACGGCTTCCCCTGTCTCATGCTGTCGTGTATTCATGCGAACTCGTTTTCATCCGGAAAGTGCCGTCGGGGCTCGGGTTGGAACTTCCCCGAAGCCCCTCGTAATCGGTCACCTTCCTTCACACAGAACAGGCAACACGCCGGATTCGCGCGTTTTCCCTTGATACGCCTTCTTGCATTGAGGCCGTACGAGAGGCTCCGTGAAAGCCCCAACCCGGACCTTGAGGTAATTTCCCTGAGTTTCCGGATGGACACGAACTCACATTTCATGACGGAACCGTACCAGCAGGTAGAAGCAGCCAATGCCGGCTGCCCCCATGACCAGGTCGCGCACCCAGGGAATCGGCATGTCGAGCATGGAGTAGATTATCGGGTCGAGGATGGCTGAGGTCAACAACCCGACAGCGCCCCATGTGAGCAGTTTCTTCATCTGTTTCACCTTTCAGGTACACGATTGGCCCATGCCCGGTCCGTCGGGTTGTTTCTCGTGTCCGGTGCCCACCCTGCATGACCTGGAAATAGTACATTCATCGCTACGTTCCGCAATTCAGCGCTTCGACTTCTCCCCAGAGTGCGGAGGCCGCCGATGGTGTGGAACCCGCCGAAGTGTCACCCCAGCGCCCTTCCTGCAGAAGCCTGAGCCTGCGGGCCTGATCATCGAATCTTCGCGGGAAGGGATGCAGGTGATAGCGTACCCGGCCGTTCAGTACCGCCGAGGCGGCACAACCGGCATACCCGGCGCCTGATACGATATCGCTGAAGC
>CAYSPF010000068.1:0-1593 GCA_964432775.1 uncultured Geobacter sp. | reverse complement strand
TGCCAACTCCCCCAGCAGGCCGAAGGGGAAGGTGTCCAGGACGATGCAGGAGAAGTCGTGACGCGCCAGATAGCCGGCAAGGAATTGGAAATAGACACTTCGATCGGCCATGGCCCGCTCCGGTACCACCTCCATGGGGCAGGGCGCGTGCGGCAACGCCACTGCCGCGCTTCTGCTGGAAACGAGCAGGCGTATCTCCGACCGGAGAGCGTCCGGGGCGTGCGCAATGAGCGCGAAGGAGCGTGAGATGTGTCCCAGTCCGCCGCCGAGGGCATAATACAGGATCATGACCTGCTCCTGGCGGCAAGAAGCCCCATGATTGCTTCTCCCTCGACCAGGAAATCGTCGCAGCAGGCACAGGCCGCAAGGCGTTCACCCGAAGCCGTCAGCGACCTGATGCGACGCATTTGCGCACCCTCCAGGATCTCCCTCACCGACTGTTCGGGAAACCTTCCCAGCGCCGTTGTTGTTCCCCGTGTCATGCAGCAGGGATAACAGCCGCCATCAGGCGTGAAGAACAGGTGGAACCAGGGAGCAAAGCAGGGAGTGCCGCGAAAACCATAGCGACCCGCCGCTGCTTCGCGATACTGGTCGGGACGGCTTCCAAAGGGAGCGCGGTCCTCAAGCTCATCCCAGCGGGAGACCTCTGCCGCGGTCCGTTCGATTGCCTTCAGGGACGGCAGCAGGGCGGCATCGACCGGATCAACCGGGATCAGCTTCCAGGAAGCATCGGGACCAAGCCCCCGGACCAGTTCCCTCATGCCGGGCAGGCCCCGGATGGTGCGGGAGGAAACCACCGTGTTGATGCGCAGCTTGATCCTCCCTCTGGCCGCGATGCGTTGCGCGGCGCGCACCGCCGCCTTGTGCGCGCCCTTTGCTCCCCGCAGCCGGTCGTGTACCTTGCGCTCGGCGGAGTCGATGGAGAGGGACAGGGAGTGGACCCCGGCACCTTCCAGGCGCCGGATCTGTTCCTTTCCCATCAACAGGCCGTTGCTGGTGAGGTTGACCTGGATGCCCATGCCGGTCCAGTCCTGGAAAATGGTGAAACAGTCGGGATGCAGCAGCACCTCGCCGCCGGAAAAATGCGCCTTGCGCAGCCCTTGGGCGGCGAGTTCCCGGCCGAGGGCCAGGGCAGTATCGCGGGACATGATGTCGCCCGGTTCGGGGAGCCTGCAGAAGGCGCACGAGAGGTTGCAGTGCCACAGGAGTTTGATCTTGGCGGACACTATCGGCAGGTGGGGATGCGGGTCGTCAGGGAGGGCTGCCAGGGCATCGAGATAGCCCGGAATGGAGCTGATGGTTGCGCCGAAATCCATGCTAGCCTCCGGAGAGTTTCAGCAGGGCCGCTTCGAGGATGTCGGCCTCCCGGACACCGGTAAAACGGCTGGTAACCGTCAGGCGAGCCGCCTCTCCGATTCGTCGGCGGGCATCCGGGACCAGCGAGAGGGCGCGGGCAAGGGTATCCGCCGCGGCGACGCCGTCACCGGCATCGAACAGGAATCCGTCCACTCCGTTGCTGAGAACGTCAGGGATCCCTCCGGCCCGGCCCGCGACCACCGCCGACCCGCACAGCATGGCCTCCAGCAGGACATT
>CAYSPF010000067.1:9868-11954 GCA_964432775.1 uncultured Geobacter sp. | reverse complement strand
GGTCTGCCGCTTGTGGCCAGGACGATGGCGGATGCGATCCTGTCCGGATAGCAGGTTGCCCAGTCGAGGGCCTGCATCCCGCCCATGCTCCCGCCGAGAACGGTCAGCAGTTTTTCTATGCCCAGGTGATCCAGGAGCAGGGTCTGGGCGCGTACCATATCCCGAACGGTAATAACCGGAAAGGAGAGGTTGTACTTCTTTCCGGTTTTGGGGTTGATGGAGGTGGGGCCGGTGGAGCCGTAGCATGATCCGATGATATTGGAACAGATGACGAAGTAGCGGTCGGTATCCAGCAGCCGCCCCGGACCGACGATGGCGTCCCACCAGCCGACCTTCTGCTCATCTGCGCTGTTTTTCCCCGCCACATGGGCGCTCCCGGTCCAGGCATGGGTGATCATCACCGCATTGGAGCGCTCCCGGTTCAACGTGCCGTACGTTTCATAGGCGAGCGTGAGAGGGCCGAGGATTCTGCCGCTTTCCAGGCGGAGTTCCGTATCAAAAGTAACGAATTGTGTTTCGACGATGCCGACCGACATGGGGTACCCGAGCTGATAAGATGAAGTAAAGAAAAGCCCCTTCTCATCGGATGAGAAGGGGCTTTCGGGATTCCTGGTCCATGCAAAGCGCCTTTCTCATCTGTGCCGTACGGCAGGATTTAGCACCCGACGCCCCGCATGGGACCGGTTGCTGTGGTTTCGCAGGGCCTCTCCCTCCACCACTCTTGATAAGAAGGTCTTCTATTCAATTGTGGGAAAAGGATACGGGAGGCCCGCTTGATTGTCAATGCAAATATCCGGATCTCCAGGTTATCCGGCGAATCCCCGCTTTATTGGCGGCAACCGGTCACGCTGCAGGTTTCGAATCACCCCACAGGCGGCCGATCTGCTCGTTCATGGCAAATAGAAAATCTGTTCCCTCGACGACCTTCCCCCCCTTGATCGTAAGGACTGCCACACCGCTGTATTGAAGGCGGTAGCCGTCCCTGTTGGTGAAATCCACTTCCCAATGGGCTGCCGCCGTATTGTTGCCCACCAGATCGAACAGATTGGAGACGCTGACGCTGTGGACGGTAAACTTCAGTTGGGGCATCTGCCGCATCAGGTTCTCGAACCAGCCCCTGATGGCCTGCTTGCCGACGAATCTGCCGCCGACCGGCAATTCGCCGGGGTAGTTCCACACGGCATCGTCCGCCCACGCTTTCAGGAAAGTGGGTACATCGCGCCGGTTCAGGGCTTCCAGTCCCGCCCTGACGTTCTTCTTCGCAATAATGGCTCCGATCATGGTGTTTCCTCCTTGGAAATTTTATTCCCCTTCCGACAGCGTCACTATGGCGCCTGTTGCCATGGAAAGCGACCATCTGGAAAGTCACGGATCGGTCACAGATTCCACTGAAAGTCATTCAGCCCCATTGTCGATGCAGTTTCCTGTAAATCTCTTCAGTCTTATCCGACGGCTTGGCGCCTAGTGTCATCGCCAGTATCTTCCTGCACTGTCTGTACAATTCTATCGCGCGGCCCGAATCGCCACGATGCATAAGGATCGTCATGAGCCCGCGGTAGATCTCCTCATCGACGGTCTCATCCGTATCGATCGCCTTTTCGTAAAGCATTGCAGCCTTTTCACACTCTCCGGCGGCCTCCAGCCTTTTGCCGCAACTCACAACCAGGTAATTGAACTTCTTCCGCAGTTTTTTACGTGCCATCAGCACCGAGGGCATATCCTCTCCCGGCAGGAAGGGCCCACCGTATGCTCCTGCCGCCTTTTCCCCGAGCGCCATTCCTTTCGCGATTTCACCGGCATCAACCTTTCCTGAATCGGACATTTCCGTCCACTGCGCATCCATTCGCTGGACAAGGCGCTCGAACGTCCACGTGTCCAGTCGGCAATATCGGGGATTCAGAGATACTCTGCCCCCCTTGATTTCTATGGCTTCATCCGTGCCGATGATATGTCGAAGCCGTGAAACCGTGGTATGGAAGGCGCTCTGCGCCTGGTCCCCGTCCGAGTCAGGCCAGAGCAGATCGGTGAGCTGCTCTCTCGATATGTTTTTGCCCCCCAGGGAAACGATGCACGTGAGCATTTCCAG